>JAEWZB010000118.1 GCA_023395515.1 Bacillota bacterium | reverse complement strand
ATCATTGACTATGGAACAAATCATTTTAAAACCAGTGGGAATAGTTACTTCTCCAGTAGATGATGTTGATAAAATGCCTTTAGGAGGAAAAATAGCCCAGATTGAAATTTATCCCGAATATAAAGACGCCCTGCTTAGAATCGAGACAAATTCTCACCTATGGATACTATCCTGGTTTCATAAAGCCAACCGTGAAATGCTGCAAGGACATCCCCGCAAAATAAATCCTGACCTGCCCCGCTATGGAGTTTTTTCGCTTAGAGCCTATAATCGTCCCAATACTATAGGCTTAAGCTTAGTGGAGCTGGAAAAAGTAGAAGGAAATATTTTGCATGTACGGGGATTAGATGCTATATCGGGTACACCCGTAGTAGATATTAAGCCTTATGTGGAAAATGATACAATTTTCTCTCCCGGAACTCCCTATTTCAAAGGACGGGATTTGGAAATGAGAAAAAGCTTACTATTCAGGCAGGCTTACAGCCATCATCAGGAAGAATGTGCGGATTTACATATAGCCGTGAGAATGGCCTCCATTGCTGAAGAACATTTTGGTAAAATAAATGCCCCTGATTTATTAGTTGAGGTTAGCGGCTCTTTATGCTTAGGGGATTGTTTACAGGGAATTACCCGGGCACGTCTGGCTAATCCGCCGCGCTTTTCTTTTCTTGAATCCCAGATATTTGAAACTATATGGACCAAGCAGGAGCAAAAATTAAAAATTACCTTAAAAGCAATT
Source organism: Bacillota bacterium (assembly GCA_023395515.1). Lineage (GTDB taxonomy): Bacteria > Bacillota > Syntrophomonadia > Syntrophomonadales > Syntrophomonadaceae > JAAYRQ01. The sequence goes on along the minus strand of JAEWZB010000118.1, from coordinate 11,985 downwards.
GCCAAAGATTTAGAAGCAATTAAGGCCCAGGATGATGCAGAGCTTTTTGATATTACCTGGGGATAAGCTTAAACTGAATTGAGAAGAATTATAATATTTAGTCTGTAACAAGAACTTAAGATTATTAAATAATTTGTCATACAAAAAATGCCTTCCCTAAAAGAGAAGGCATTTTAATATTTACCTGTAAGTAGTTTTTATTTAGGAGCCATACGGATAGCACCATCAAGACGAATAGTTTCGGCATTGAGGTAACCGTTTTCTGCGATATGTTTAACTAATGCACCGAACTCATCCGGATTACCTAATCTTTGAGGCATTGGAATTGATGCAGCTAAGGAATCACGAGCAGCTTGTGGAAGCTGTTGTAACATAGGTGTATCAAAAGTTCCAGGAGCAATGGTAACTACTCTGATTAGATGTCTGGAAAGGTCTCTGGCGATAGGTAGAGTCATAGCTACTACTCCGCCTTTGGATGCTGAATAAGCAGCTTGGCCGATTTGGCCATCAAATGCAGCTACGGAAGCTACGTTAATGATAACACCTTTTTCACCATCAGCAGGCTCATTTTTGTCCATAGCGAAAGCAGAGTTGCTTAACATATCAAAAGCACCGATTAAGTTAACATCCATAACCATCTTAAACCAGTCAATGTTCCAAGGGCCATCTTTGCCGATGGTACGTCCTGCACTACCCATACCAGCATTGTTAACCAGGATATGTAGAGCGCCAAATTTTTCTACTGCTGCAGCAACGGTAGCTTTAACATCATCAGTTACGGTTACATTGCATTTTACGAAAATAGCTCTTTCGCCTAATTTAGCAACTAAAGCATTACCTTTTTCTTCATTAAGGTCAGCTATAACTACATTAGCACCTGCACCATGTAGATGAAGAACAGCAGATTCGCCTAGACCGGAAGCTCCGCCGGTAACGATAGCAGTTTTACCAGTAATATTCATTCATTCCCAACTCCCTTTTAAATAGTTAAATAATGGATACTCTAAGATCTACCTTCAATTTAGCAACTGATTTTTGCCAATACCACCCCCGTTTCGTGGTAATTTCGTTGGTCTACCAGTTATTAACTATATTACCACATGTATAACCTTATGTGTGAAAAATTTTACTTAATAAAATTAACTAGGAAAATGGCCCTTCTTTTCCCTTATCAATATTGTGCATAACCATTAAGACTTGATTGCGGTCTTCCATACGCAAAGCAGCTTCTAAGGAACCGCAATCCAGGTTTTTATTAATAGCTTCCTTAGTTAATCTAATGGCCAAAGAATCTTTAGCTACTATTTGCTGGGCCAATTCCATACCAGTGGCTAATAGTTGTTCTCTTTCTACACAGCCGGAAACAAAACCTAAGTTAAGGGCTTCTTCAGCATTCATAAAACGGCCGGTTAAAAGAAATTCGTAAGCTCGGCCCGCTCCTATGAGGCGGGGTAAAAAGTAGCTGGAGCCCATATCAGCTCCGCCCAACCCCACATTAATGTAGAAGGCAGAAAAACGGGCATCTGGGGATATAATGCGAATATCTGAAGCTAAAGCAAAACTAAAGCCGGCCCCAGCCGCAGCTCCATGAATTAGGGCAATTATAGGCTGAGGGATATTTCGCATGGCTAACTGTAAATTAGCTAATTGACTTTGGTATTCGTAAATGCTGGGGGCATTCATTAGCTCGGCAGATAAACCTTCTTTTACATCAACCCCTCCGCAGAAGCCTTTTTCTCCAGAACCTCTAAGAATAACCACCCTGGTCTTAAGATCATGCCTAAGCTTACCCCATAAATCGGTGAGCTCCTTTAGCATGGTTTGGTTTAAGGCATTTAATTGTTTAGGACGATTCAAATTTACTATCATAATATCGGATTCTAATATTTCAATCGCAAGAGTTTCATAATTGGAATAAACCATTCTAAAAATCCCATCTCTCCATAAAATATCTATATGTTACTAATACGATAGATAAGACTATTTTCCTGCTAGAAAATATACGGAAGATAAGCTTATTTACTTTGAAAATATATATTTATTATGATAGTTTATAAAGATAAATGGGGGTGATTTATTTTGTCAAGAAAATCTACTATGGTGGTTATTATATTATTAGTTGTTTTAGGATTATTAGTGGGGTTAAAGCTGGCTAATCAACCGGAGCAACTTAATCCTTCCGCCCCGGAGCAATCTAATTCCGCTTTGCCGGAAAATATTGAACCATCCTTACCGGAACCAGATAACGCTACTTTATCAGCCGGAGAGCAATTGGAGACAGCTCTAAATGAAGGGCAGCCGGTTTGGGTGATGTTTGGAACTAATAATTGTCCCTACTGTGTGAAGCTTAAGAAAATATTTGATGAGCTTAAGCCGGAATATGAAGACCAAGTAGTCTTTATTGATGTTAATCTGGATATTAGAGAAAATTATGACTTAGGCATGGAATACCAAATTAGATATGTGCCGGTGACCTATATTTATGATAAGGAGGGTAATGTTTCTTTTACTGAAGGAGGCTTACTGGAAAAAGAGTTATTAATAAAAGAGCTGGATAAAGTTATCGAGGAGTAAGGTGTTAGGGGTAAGGCCTAAGATAGGGGATGGTTCAACCGTTCCCTATCTTAGGTCCGTGTTTAAGCTGCTGGGGAGGCCTGCTGTTTAGCGGATAAATCAGGGACCATAAAAGCTAAAAATAAAGATATCAGGGCAATAACGGCGGCTGCGATAAATACCCATTCAAAACCACAGGCTGCCCATAAAAGCCCGCCGCCCAGCGGAATTATCATGGAGATAATGTGGTCTAAAGTTATGCCCATAGATATAGTAGGGGCAACATCTTCAGGCTTATCGGCAATACGATTCAAATAAGTAGTTCTAGCCATACTTACGGCCAATAATAATTGGTCAATAATATAACAAATGAAAATTACCATGAGAGCTAAGTCAGCGGCAAACCAGGTGGGAGCAAAAGCATAAAAAATACATATAGCTATTAGTACCAGAGCTTCACCAATCAGAATAACTTTTTCTCCCAGAACATCTATAGCTTTCCCTAACAAAGGTCGAAAAGCTAAACTGATGCTGGTGCCAATTATGCCTAAAATAGCAAAGGTTTCAAGCCCACAGTTAAACATCTTGATTAATACCCAGGGAGCAAAAGTTAAAAATATTTGTTTGCGAGCTCCAAATAAAATATTTAATCCATAGTAAAGGGAATATTTCTTCTTTAGTAATAATGGTTGACGCGGGATATTAATAGGTTGGGGCTTAATGATGAATAGACTAAGAGCTGCAATAAAGGCACAGGCACCTGCTATGCCAAAAATAACCCCAAAAGAAAAATCAAATTTAGAGACTCCCCAATAAACCGTAGCCATACCAATTAAAGTCCCACCTGCTTCTAACGCTCCTAACTTTCCGAGTAAAGTTCCTTCCTGACCTTCTTTGGCCATGCGCAAAGCAATAGAAGATTTTAAGACCAAGAATAAATGAGCACCGGTACTCCATATTAACATCCAAACTACTACCATATTTAGCTCGGGAGCTAAAAAACCTTGTCCCCATAAACCTATTCCTGCTAATAAGGCAGCGATTAAGGCAACTCTGGTATCAGGTAAGAACGCTAAAAGAGAGAAAATGAGAACAGTTAAAGCTCCCGGCATTTCGCGGGGAAATTCTAATCCCCCCCGGGCTACTTCCGTGACATTATGGACCTGGAATAGATAGTTATTAAAAGAAGTATCATATAATCCGGCTTTTAATCCCATAAAGAGATTAGCTGCTGCAAATAATAGTAGTGGAAGTGCTAGTTTTCTGCCCATAATTAGTCGGCTCCTTTGCTTTAGTTACCAAACTATTGTATACCTATTGACGTAATTATGGGAAGAGAAAGATGCTGGCCAAGCCGTTAAAAAAAAAGTATAGCTTTAAATGAATTTTCCCGCTTACTTTTAGTAAGCGGGAAGAATTTTGGGGGTTGGTGAAAATAAAAATCGTACCGCTTGAAAAAGCAGTACGAAATCTTAGACTAAAGCCAGACTCTTAAATTTACTCCTTTCCAATGCGGGGAGGCACTCCGTTTCCGGTTATACCCATGGGTCATTAATCCATAGCCTGGCCTTAGGTTTAATGACTCGGAGACTTATTTAATTGTGTTAAAAAACCTTAAACTTATACTAAGGGTGAGACTCACCCTACCGAAAATAGCTAAAGTTAAGCAAGTCTCTATCTTATTTTACTAGCCTGGAATCTAATAGTAATAAAAAAAGGTGTGCTCAAAAATAGAGCACACCTAAACTACTAGTTCATATGTGGTGTTACTCTCCTTTCCAAACGGGAGGCGCAACTGTTTCCAGATACCCCCATCGGTAAAAAAGACTTAGCTTAAAAAACCTTAGACTAATTTACTCGGAGATTAGTAAAATTCTAGCATTGTAAGTATAATAAGTCAATAATTCAAACGGTAATCAATCATATTAGAACTGATTAAGAGCTACTAGTACCGGGTCCCATACGGGGCTAAAGGGTGGAGAATAAGCTAAATCCATGTCAATCAAATCCTCTACCGAAGCCCGGGTAGTTATAGCCGTAGCTAAAACATCAATTCTTTTCGCAGCTCCTGAATAACCTATTATTTGACAACCAAGAATGCGGCGGCTGCGTTTATCTATTATAAGCTTGACCCAAACTTCACCGGCGACGGTACAATAGTGGGCAGCCGTTTTAGATTTAATAGTCTGACTAATATATTCTATACCGAGAGCTTGGCATTCCCTTTCAGTTAAACCGGTACGGGAAATCTCCAAATCTACGATGCGGGCAATTCCGGTACCTAGTACTCCATTAAAAACTGCATTACCGCCTGCTACATTTTCTCCCGCAGTTTTTCCTTGTTTATTGGCCGTAGTACCCATGGGAATATAAACTTCTTGAGCGGAAATTAAATGAAAAGTAGTGGCACAGTCCCCGGCTGCGTATATATCAGGAAAACTAGTTTCCATACGGTCGTTAACCCGAATAGCTCCCTTTACCCCTAGTTCTAACCCGGCTTCTTTAGCCAGTTCGGAATTGGGCCGAACCCCAATAGATAATAGAACTAAATCAGCTTCGATAGTGCCTTGATCAGTTATAACCTCTTGGACTTGCTCATGGCCGCTAAAGCCCGTAACACTTTCACCGGCTCTTACGGTAACCCCTTTAGAAACTAAATAATCGGTAACAATCTGGGCCATATCTTTATCCATGTTAGGAATAATATGTACATTTTGTTCAATCAGGGTAATATCACAGTTGTATTCTAATAAGTTTTCCACCATCTCTAAACCAATATAGCCGCCACCTATGATTACCGCCTTCTTAGGCTCGTGGTCAACTAAATACTTACGAATCTTTAAGCTGTCATGAATAGTGCGCAAAGAGAATATACCATTAAGGTTGACTCCTTCCCAAGGGGGAATTACTGCTCTAGCTCCGGTAGCTATAACTAATTTATCGTAAGCTATAGTTTGAACTTCTGCCCCGCTTAGATTCTGTATAGTAATAGTTTTACTTTCTTTATTGATATTAGTAACTTTAACCTGAGTATTTACCTTAATATCTTGTGTGGAAAATTGTTCAACGGTTCTGGCTAAGAGCATATCTTGACTATCAATTTTGTTGCCAATAAAATAGGGTAAACCACAGCCGGCATAAGAAATAAACTGGTCATCAGTATAAACCTCAATAACCATATCCGGATTGGTGCGGCGAGCTTTGGCTGCTGCACTCATTCCTGCTGCGACCCCGCCGATAATTACTAATCTTTCTTGCATGAGCACCCTCCTTGTTGATGTAATATTTTAATATATTCGCCCTTTACTCAATTAATCCTACCAGCGGTAAGAATAATAAGTGGTAATAATTTGAAATATTATGTAATAGTGATAGAATGAATATTACGATTAAGAAAGGCTTCATCTAAAAGTTTATATGCGGTAAAATCTAGTTTAGACTAACCTAATAAGGTAGGAGGAGATAAATATGGCTATAAGACTTTATGCAGACAATGCTTGTGACCTTGATAAAAGCGTATTAAATGAATTAGGGGTTAAGCTTTTTTACATTACAGCTACTATTAAGGATAAAACCTATAAGGATAGACTGGATTTAGAGCCGGCCGAGTTTTATAAATTAATTGCCGAACCTGGGATAGTACCGACTACTGCGCAAATTCCTCCCGCTGAATTTCAGCAAGAATTTGAAAAAGTTATTAGTGAAACTGATGACGATATAATTTACATAGCCTTTTCCTCAGGATTAAGCGGGACTTATCAATCAGCCTGTATTGCCCGTGATACGGTTAATCCCGATAGAATTACCGTAATAGATTCTTACAGTGCTTCGGTAGGTTATGGGTTAACCGTAATTAGAGCTGCTAATGCATTAAAAGCGGGGAAAAGCAAAGCTGAAATAATTGCGGAAATTAATGATAACATAGCCCGCATAGAACATCTTTTCATCGTAGGCAATTTTGATATGTTAAAAAGAGGCGGACGGGTGAGTGCTACCTCAGCCGCGCTGGGGAATTTGCTCAATATTAAGCTGATCCTGCATTTTGTGGAAGGGAAAATAGTCCCTTTAGAAAAAGCTCATGGGCTAAAGAAAGCTAAAAAGCGGATGATAGAGATTATGGAAGAAAGAGGCCGTGATTTATCTAATCAATTAATTGGGATAAATCATTCTAATGATTTGGAAGGCGCCTTAGAACTTAAAAAACTAATAGAACAAAAATTTGGGTGTACTGACTTTGTAATTTCGGAAATTGGTGCAGCTATAGGCTCTCATGTAGGGGCCGGCACCTATGCAGTCTTTTTCCTTAACTAGCAGCCAGGATTTTTTGGTAAACCTTAATATAATCTGCTACCATACGCTCCTGACTAAATTTTTCCATAACCCATTGCCGGCAGTCCTGGCGGTTAAGTGCCGGTATTAATTTTAACTTTTGACAGGCTTCTTCAGTATTAGCTACTAAGAAGCCTGTTTGGCTATCCTGAATTACTTCGGGCATAGAGCCTTTATTAAAAGCAATAACCGGAGTTCCGCAGGCCATAGATTCTATCACGCTTAAACCAAATGGTTCATTAAAATGAATCGGGTGCAATAAGGCATAAGCTCCCCTAAGCAGATCGTTGCGCTGGGCTGGGCCTACCGAACCTAAGTAATATACATTCTGATTATCTACATAAGGGGCAATGCGTTGATTAAAGTAATCTTTATCCTGAATAATACCCGCCAGTAAAAGCTTCATTCCGTAGCCCCGGGCAATTTCCAGAGCTTCGGCTGTACCCTTATCGGGGTGAATACGTCCAAAATAGAGCAGATAATCTCCTACCCTATCACTAAAACTAAATTCAGCCACATCAATACCATGATAAACCGTATCCATATATTCTAATTCGGGACTGCGATCCGCATTACTAATGGAAACATAATAATTATTTTCATTGTAATGACGGTAGACGGGTAGTATTTTATGAGAAGAAAACCCATGAATAGTCGTTACTACCGGGGTATTAATAAGACGACTATAGGTTAAAGGTAAAAAATCAAAATGATTATGGATAATGTCGTACTTAGCTGCCTGTTCAAATAAGTAAGCAATATGTAACCCTTCCCATACTTTAGGGTCAAGGTTTTTATTTTCTTCATAAGGGGCCGGGCAAATATAGTTTAGCTTTCCCGCGGTTATAGAATCGGCGGTAGCAAATAAAGTTACATCAACACCTTGAGCTACTAAGCCTTCACATAATAAGGAAACAACCCTCTCCCATGGTCCATAATGACGGGGTGGGGTTCTCCAGGCAATCGGGGATAATAAGGCAACTTTCAATTTAATATCTCCTTGTCTTTTAAATAATTCTGGTAAGCTTTATACATTGCGGGTAAATTATTAAGCGGGTCCAGGTAAAAATTATCCCGTTCAAAAGCGTCTAGCCATTTTATTTTAGATTGATCCGGGTAGTTGAGGGCCGGCTTTATATCTTTAAATAAATAGGCGGCTGGTTTGGGAGTACCATCATGTCTGAATAAACCAAAATACCTTTCATGCCGGTTTTCTTTTAACGGGGTTTTATCCCAAAGTTGTGGAGAATAATCAGCGTAACACCATGACCAAGCCCCTATCATTCCTGCTGCAGCCAGCCCCTGTATAGCTTTTTGGTAATAAGCTTTAACTTCTTCTTCACTCCAAAGCGGGCATTTTAAAGCCGCCTTTTCCTGAGCCGATATATAAGGCGCAATAGTAGGAATGCTTGGTGCCCCCAACTCTTGAAACAGGACGGGTTTATTAGCTAACCATGCTGTAATTGTTCCCAAGAAGGGCAGCACCCAAACATCAAAAGGATTATCCAGCCAGTTAAGATAAAAAGGATAACCATGCATAACTACAAAATCACAGTATTCACCTGCATCTTGGGGCCATATGTGGCGGTTTTGCTCTAAGTCCTCGGCGTGCATGCCGTAAGTAATGGGAACCTGACTGGTTCTTCTTACGGCTTCGGTCATAGTTTTCAGCCAAATCCGGCCTTCTTCCCGGGTAGCAGGAATATAACAGTTAGAGGTTTCATTGCCTAGATCATAAGCATAAAGAGCGGGATGTCCTTTTAAGGCCGAGCATACCGTTTCAATTTGCAAAACTTGGGCTTTAAGTAAATCTTCTTCCTTATAAAAGTTTTTAATCTTTTTAACCATAACTTGATTTTGAGAATAAATGGGGAAACGGGATGGTTGAGCAGAAGACTCCAGCATCCAGCTAGGCATCCAGTTAGCTCCGCTCATATGTCCGCAAAAAAAAGTAGGCATAAGCTTAAGCTTATGCTGGCTGGCCAAATCAGCCACCTGGTATAAATTATCAAGATTTTTAGCCGATATTACATCAGGCTGAGGCTGAAAATCCTCCCAAGTTAAAAATATGCGAATGTAATTAATGTTAAACTGGTGTAAACGGGCAAAATCATTATCCACCTCGTCGTAAGAAAAATCCTGCCACCAATACATAGCCTTATTAGCCGGCCAATAATTAATTCCCAGCGTAAATTCATCTAAAAGCATACTCTATCCCTCCTGCGGCGGTGGGTGGGTATGGAAAACCACACCTCACTCCCGGAAAATCCCGGTAACCACATAATTGTTTATCACCTTAGTCATAATTTTTATGGGATGATCTAAGGTGTTTTTAAACCTAAAATCCGTTATGCCCCACACTACGGTAGCATCCTGATCAGTAGGAACATAAGCTACGGTAAGACTATGGGGGTGTCTTTCTAAAACGGGTAAATTAGCTAATAAAGCCGTATTATATAAGGTGCTGGATACTTGGCATATCCCTCCGCCTATTCCGGTTTCCACCTTTTCCCCTACAAATATAGGAGCTTCCAGATAGCCTTTATCAACAGTTCTTCTTCCTACGGCCTGGTTAAAGGAAAACACTTCACCGGGAGCTAGAATAATATTGTCAATAGCCTTGGCGGCTAAGTCTACATTATTAGTACGGGAATCTGACCTATCTAATAAGGTCGTGTAAAAACCGGCCATTAAATCCTGCCCATTGTATAAAGGGGCCAATGATTCTATTTCATTAAGACTGCCCCACCGGGGCAAGTTTTCCGGCAACCCAATTTCAGCAGCAGGTAAAGGGTTTTCACAAAGCGGTTCCTCTGTATCAGCAGGATTACTATTTAGAAAATATTGCTCATGCTCCGGGCAAAAAGTTATGGCATAGCCAAATTCCTGTATAATATAGCGTAAGGGAATATAGATATCATCATTGATGCCTATAGGGGCGGTATCCATGTTATAAATCTGAGTAGGGGTAAAATAGGTCGGCTCATTTAAGGTAAAACCATAAGAAGCCCCGCCTTTTACTACTATAACTTGGCTGCTGTCTGCCCACTCTACAGAACAGGGAAATAATCGAGCTAAGTCGGTGGTAGAAATCATAGTTCGCCCTAAGGGATTAATAAAAAAATTAACCATATATTTTTCTTCATCAATAGTTAAGGTATACGGTTTTACAGCATAACTGTCATATTGGTTGACTTCGCTGAGAATAGGGGCTTCATTTGCCATTATTTCTCCGTCGCTGTAAAAGGTAATTAATAGTGTTAAACTTAAAATAAAACCTAACTTTTTAAAAAACATAATTATCCTCCCCCTGAAAATTATTTCGCCAATTACATACTTATTAGGAAAAAGACATATGTATTACTAAATAAGTTAGATATTGGCATTTTAAAGTATTGCCCGGCTTGATATGATTTATGCGGGGGAGTCAGGAAGAGGCAAAACTAGTTAATAAGGACGATAGTGTGGTATAGTAAAATGAGTTTGCCGCTTAAATAAAAGGAGGAACAATTTTGTCAACAACTGAATTTAACAGTATGGGCTTAAAGCCTGAACTACTTACTATGATTAAGGATAAGGGATTTAGCAGGCCTACGCCTATACAGGTTAAAACTATTCCACTGGCTTTAGCCGGTTCTGATATTATGGGACAGGCCCAAACTGGAACCGGGAAAACGGCTGCGTTCGGACTACCTATATTAAATAAAATAACTAAAGGTGGGGGAGTCCAGGCTTTAGTCTTGTGCCCAACCCGGGAATTGGCGGTTCAGGTCAGCAAGGAAATATTATTTTTAGGCCGCTTGGCCGGAATAAGGGTATTGGCGGTATATGGAGGACAATCTATCGAAAGACAGATCAAGACTTTAGAAGGATTTCCTGAAATTATAATAGCAACCCCGGGAAGATTGCTGGATCATATGAGAAGGAGAACTCTTTCTTTAGCCAAGCTGCAATTTGTGGTTATTGATGAAGCAGACGAGATGCTGGATATGGGGTTTTTTCCTGATATCGAAAAGATTCTAAAAAGCTGTCCCGCTAAAAGACAGACTTTGCTTTTTTCAGCTACCTTAGATTATGAAGTTCGTAAAATGGGAATGCGTTTCATGATAGAGCCTGAAGTTGTTGCTATTAAGTCGCCCGAAAGAACTGTACCGGAAATCGACCAAAGTTATTATCCGGTTCACCCGGCTTTGAAGGTGGAAAGTATAGCTCAAATAATGAGCAGTATGAACCCTACTATTAGTCTAATATTTTGCCGTACCAAAAAAGGGGTAGACGAATTAGCCCATAGATTAAAAGCATTAGGCTATGAAACTGATGCCTTGCATGGGGATATGTCACAAAGGGAGCGGGATACAGTTATGTACCGTTTCCGCCAAAAGAAAACTAAAGTATTAATAGCTACTGATCTGGCGGCACGAGGTCTGGACATAAGCCATGTTACTCATGTGTTTAATTATGATATACCCGAAGATTGTGAGAGTTATGTGCACCGCATAGGCAGGACGGGCCGGGCAGGAAAAACCGGTACGGCCATAACCTTAGTAGAGCCGGAGCAGATTAAACATTTAAGAGCTATTGAAAAATTTATTGGCAAGAGGATACCCCAGGAAAGTTTAGCTTCCATGCCTGATAATAAAGCCGATACGGTAAAGCTTATGCTTGAAAGCAGAATTAACGGCCTTACTAAGCGGAAATCTTCTTTATCCGCAGAAGTAGCTAATGACCTTTTGCAAAAGTATGATGCCCTGGACTTGGTGACGAATTTGGTCACCATGCTGATAGGGGATATCGCAGAGCCGGAAGCTAATAAGAATAAGGTCAGTGAAGTAAGGAATTATAAAGAGAGATCAACGCGAAAGTCATTACCTCCCCGGCAACCTAAAGAAATAAAAGAAGTTAATGATTTAGATATAGTAAACATTGAAGTACCGGTAGGTAAAAGAGCCCTAAGAAATAAACGCCAGTTAATAGATTATATTCTGACTAATACTACCGTAACTGAAAAACAAATTGGAGATATAGAAGTAGAAGATGATTTTACTTTTATCGAGGTACCTATGAATAAGGTAGATGAAGTCTATAATGCTTTGGCTTACTTCA
>JAEWZB010000087.1 GCA_023395515.1 Bacillota bacterium | reverse complement strand
CGGTATTAACGGCTGTATCAAAGCCTATAGCCTTGGTATAGACAATATCATTATCAATACTGGCCGGAATCCCGATAACATTAATTCCTAATTTAGAAAACTCATATCCTCCCGTTAAACTTCCATTTCCGCCAATGATAATTAAATGCTCCACTTCCATACCCCGTAGATTATCTAAGGCTTTTTTGCGTCCTGCTTCAGTCATAAAGGCATCCGACCTGGAAGTTTGCAGTATAGTACCACCTCTATGAATAATGTCGGCTACCGCCCCTAAAGACATCTTTTTAAAGTTACCTTCGATAAGACCTTGGAAGCCTTGGGCTATCCCATATATCTCCATATTCTTATAAATGGACGATCTTACTACGGCACGAATAGCCGCATTCATTCCCGATGCATCTCCCCCACTAGTCAAAACTGCTAGTTTAGTCAAAAAAGGGATACCTCCTTATGATGCACCAGAGCTTTTTAATCACTTTACGCACCTCTGGTGCTTATTTATTTTGGGTACCTTCACTCATAACCCCGCCATAGCGATGGGTAATTTCCGCTTTTCCCCTAATTTTCATGGCCGAAGTATGTTCTGTGAATTGCAGAATCATTACTTCTCCCTTGTCTAGCTTTTCCGTATGATGAAACTTCGTATCCTTACCTCGAGTTAATCCGATAATAGTTACTCCATTTTCGAGGGCTTTTATTATAATATAGTCTTCTCCCGAATACTTTTCATTCATGCACTATACCTCCCTTAAGTTTAGTTTATACAAACCATACATTATCTTTTCCACAGATTAACTCCAGTTCCTTTTTCAGCTCTAAACCAGGTTTAACATTAAAATGTTCATTCAACACGATAGTTTTACGGTTGGGTAAAAATAAAATTACTTCTGCTTCACCCTTATATTTACTTAAAATTTTAACCAACTCATTTTTATCTAATTCAAAACTGGCATCTGCAGGAACTCTTATATGCAATTCTTTTATAACCGGAGTCAGACTTCTTAACTTTTGTACGACTATTTTAGGCTGTTCATCTTTAAGGTCATAAAAGCCTTCTACTACTACGGCTGTATCTGATTCCAACTGGGACCGGTTATTTTTATAAGCGGAAGGAAACAAAATAGCTTCCATGCGTCCGGTAAAATCTTCTATATAAAATTTCGCATACCTATCCCCTTTTTTACTAATTTTATGAGATGGGCTTACTACCATGCCTAAAACCCTAACATATAATTGATCAGACTCCCTTTCCAGGTCAGCTAAACTATATGTAGTAACTAAGGGCATCAGCTCTCTATATTCATCTAAAGGATTTTGCGAAACATAAAACCCTAAAACATCTTTTTCCCGCCGCAGCTTATCTTCAGTAGACAGTTCTCCGGTTACCACCGCTACCGGCTCCTCTATCATGTTTTGTTGACTGCCAAACAAAGAAAGCTGGTGATCAGATTCGCTTTCATGTATCATAACCGCCAGATCCATACATTCATCTGCTATCGAAAGCGCCTGTTTACGGGTAATATTAAGATTATCAAAACAACCGGCTAAAATTAAATGTTCCATCATCCGTTTATTCAGAGTAGAAAGGTCTATTCTACGGCAAAAATCGAATAGAGAGGTGAACTTGCCTTTTTTACGAACTTCAACTATGTTCTTCACGGCGTTATAACCTACATTTTTTATAGCCCCTAGTCCAAAGCGAATCCCAGCCTGTAAAACGGTAAAGTTTTCAAAGCTTTCATTTATATCAGGCGGAAGTATCTTAATCCCCAACTTTTGGCACTCTTGCAGATAGAAAACTACCTTATCCTGATTATCAATAATACTGCTTAAGAAAGCACACATGTATTCCACCGGAAAATGAGCTTTAAGATAGGCGGTCTGATAAGATATGAGCGCATAAGCTGCGGAATGACTTTTGTTAAAGCCGTAACCCGCAAAAGATTCCATTAAATCAAATAACCGGCTGCTTATATGCTCATCAATATGGTTACTAGCCGCCCCGGCAATAAATTTATCCCTTTGCAAAGCTATCTCTTGGGGCTTTTTCTTCCCCATAGCCCTTCGTAAAACATCAGCTTCCCCTAAAGTAAAATTAGCTAATTCTTCTGCTATGCGCATAACTTGCTCTTGATACAGGATAACTCCATAAGTCTCCCGCAGCATATCCTTTAATAAGGGATGTAAATATTCAATCTCCTGCTTGCCATTTTTGCAGTTTATAAAGTCTTCTACCATGCCACTACCCAAAGGCCCCGGACGGTAAAGGGCAATAACGGCTATAATATCTTCAAACCTTTCCGGTTTCAAATCACATAAGATACGCCTTAGACCATCACTTTCTAATTGGAACACTCCTACCGTTTGTCCTTGGGATAATAGGTTATAGACTGCTTCATCATCTAAAGGCAAATTATTAATATCAATATCTATATTTTGCGTTTTCTTAATTATTTCTATAGCCCGGTCTATTACGGTTAAAGTTCTTAAGCCTAAGATATCCATTTTGAGCAAACCGATATCTTCCACAGTTTCTTTAGTAAACTGGGTAACTATATGCCCGTCAGCCATTTTTTGCAATGGTAATATATCCATCAAATCTTCCCGGCCAATAACTACCCCCGCGGCATGAACCGAGGCATGCCGGGGCATGCCCTCTAAACTTTTAGCAATATCTATTATTTTTCGGGTATTATAGTCTCCTTGATAAGCTTCCATTAGGTCAGCCGACATTGCTAAAGCCTTGTCTATAGTTACCCCTAATTCGGTGGGAATCATCCGGGCAATTTTATCTACTTCCCCATAAGAAATATCTAAGGCCCGGCCTACATCCCGAATCGCAGCCCGAGCTGCCATGGTCCCGAAAGTAATAATCTGCGCTACTTTATCTGAACCATATTTTTCTACGATATAATCAATAACCCTATCTCTTTTTTCAAAGCAAAAATCTATGTCAATATCAGGCATACTGATTCGTTCCGGATTTAAAAACCTTTCAAAAAGCAAATCATATTGCAAAGGGTCAACTGTAGTAATATCTAAAACATAAGAAACTAAGCTTCCCGCCGCCGAACCCCGGCCCGGACCAACTGGTATCCCGTTTTGTTTAGACCAAGCCACTAAATCATGAACTATTAAAAAATAGGCGGCAAAACCCATCTGAATAATCATATCTAATTCATAATTAAGCCGGTTTTGTGCATCGGGGGTAGGATTAGGATATTTTTGGCTAAAGCTATCCAACACTATCTTTCTTAGATAGGAAGACTCGTCGTGCTCTTCGGGTATTTGAAAATAGGGTAAATGAAATTGTCCAAAATCAAAATCCACATTACATCTTGCCGCGATTTTAATACTATTAGCTAATACATCTTCCCGATTAGGGAAAATTGCCCTCATCTCCTCTACGCTTTTCATATAAAACTCATTTCCGGGAAAACGCATGCGTTTCTCGTTATTAACATTAGTCTGAGTTTGAATACATAAAAGCACATCATGAACCGCGGCATCGTTTTTAGTTATGTAGTGAATATCATTAGTAGCTACCACCGGAATGCCGGTTTTATCACTAATGGCAAATAAAACCTGATTAACTAAACTTTCTTCCTCGATGCCATGATTTTGGACTTCCAAATAAAAATTATCTTTTCCGAATACTTCTTGATAAAAGCCCGCCGTCTTATAGGCTTCTTCAACCTTACCGGCTAAAATTAACTGCGGTATCTCCCCAGCTATACAGGCGGACAAGGCTATTAAGCCTTCACTATATTTAGCTAATAACTCATGGTCGACCCGGGGTTTATAATAAAACCCTTCCGCATAAGCCCGGCTGACTAATTGCACTAAATTCTTATAACCAATTTCGTTAGCACATAACAAGACCAGGTGATATTGGCTGTCATCTAAACGGGCCTCTTTATCAAAACGGCTGCGGGGGGCTACATATACTTCACAGCCGATAATAGGTTTTATCCCTTGTTTCTTAGCTTCCCTATAAAAATCGATTACTCCATATAATACCCCATGGTCAGTTATAGCTACCGCCGGCATTTCCAGCTCTATGGCTCTAGAAACTAACTCTTTTATCCGACAGGCTCCATCTAATAAACTGTATTCGGAGTGGTTATGTAAATGTACAAAATTACTCTTCATCTTATTCTTTCTCCTTGCCCCTACGATTCCGAAACTTTACAAGCAATACCTCCCGTTACTAACTGCAATTGTTCAAAGCTTATCGGCAAAGCCGTGTTAGCAGTACCAGCCGCCGCATAAACTACATCATAACGTTTCAGGCTTTCATCCAAATAAATGGGAACTTCGGTTTTAAGCGCAAAAGGGCATACTCCCCCCGGACGATAGCCCGTAACTTCCCAAACTTCATCGGCATTGGCCATGCGCACTTTAGCTCCCACCATTTCTTTAACTGCTTTACTATCAATCCGCACATCACCAGTGGAAACTACCATCACATAATCCTCATTCTTAGTTTTAAACACCATAGATTTGGCTATCCTTCCCACCTCGGTTCCCAGAGCTTGGGCAGCTAAAAATGAGGTACTTGTATCAGTTGCAAATTCAATAATTGATAAACCAGGTGCCTTTTCAGCTAAAAAGCTTCTTACTCTTTCAATCTCAGTCATCTTTCTAAACCCCTTTAAAATTCATGCGACATAAATGTCGCATAATAATTATAACCTTAAATGACATTTTTTTCGAAAAAAGAAAACTAGGCCAAACCTAAATAGAGTTATACTTAATAAAGTAAAGATTATATTGTAAAAGCTTTTAGGGAGAGGGATTCAGGTGAGTAAGGAACGTATGCTAACGGTTGTATTCTGTTTGTTAAGCGTTGTGGCAATAAATTTGGGGCAGACAGGTAAATCAGTCTTTTTTTATGCTCCATTAGCAGGATTTTTGACAAGTTTTACATTTATAATACTGGCTGCCTTTATGGCAGCTAAAGCTTATGCTATTGAAAAAAAGTAATAAAATCTTCGGCAATTCAACAGTTTTTTCGCAGATATGTTTAAAAAGATAGCCAATTCAGGAGAATTAAAGATATACCTGATTCCAGGAACATACGGTATTTCTCTCATGAGACACTTGATGGAATGTTGTCATACATAATCATTCACCCCCAAGAGAATATTGAACAATTATGTGAACGTTGGGAAAAAGTATGGTTGAAGGGGTAGTTTTATGGGCGGTAATGTATTTCTTGCTGTTGAAGGACTAACTAAGAAGTTTGGTGGCTTTACGGCAGTTGATAATATAAGCTTTACGGTAAACAAAGGCGAGGTATTTGGCCTTTTGGGGCCTAACGGGGCAGGTAAAACTACTACGATCAGAATGCTTTGCGGACTGCTTAGAGCCGATTCCGGTAATATAATAATAAACGGGCATTCTTTGACATCAAATTACAATAATATTAAGCAGATGATAGGCCTTTGTCCTCAGGAAATTGTCATTTGGGAGCTTTTAACCTGCATCGAACAATTAAAATTTATTATAATGTCCTATGATAAATCATCCCGATCAGCAGATGCTAAAGCCTATGACCTTTTATCCTCTTTGGGTCTCTGGGATAAAAGAAACAAGTTGGGTAAAACTCTGTCAGGGGGTATGCAGCGACGGCTAAACATAGCACTGGCAGTAGCACATGACCCGGATTTAATTATATTAGATGAACCTCAGGCAGGGCTTGATCCCCAAAGCAAAATACTAGTACGGCATTTTATCAGACAGCTTGCCCAAGATAAAACGGTCATACTTACAACCCATGATATGGATGAAGCTGACAGGCTTTCTAATCGACTAGCGATTATTGATCATGGCCAGCTTCTTTTGGTTGATACACCGGAGAAAATCAAGAAAAAGGCAGGAAATGAGGATATACTTCAAATCAGAGTGGAAGGATTAAGCCAAGAACAGGCTGAAAATATTCTTAACTCGCTACCCCAAGAATTTAGCGTTAAAAAATATACTGATAATTTTTTTCTGCTTGGAGCCCGGAATATTCTGGAACTGATTCCTTTGGTCAATCAGACTCTTAAATCATTTAATATCGATATTGAGGATATGACCATAAGAAAAAGAACGCTTGAGGACGCATTTATTGTTATGACCGGAAGGGGGCTTCGGGGATGAAACTAGCCGCTTCTATAGTAAAAACCTTTAAAGAAAACATCCGGGACTGGAAAGTTCTTATTATGGCTTTGCTATTCGCTCCGTTTTTTATTTTTTTAATGCATTTATACTATGGTGCTGAATCTGCTACATATAACCTGGGAATTTTAAATATGGACAGAGGCAACAAATCTGCTGAATTGATTAGTACTCTTGAAAATGAAAAAAAAGCCAACAACACTGATTTGTTTAAAATAATTATTGCCCAAAACAAAGAAGAGCTTGCCGAAAAGGTGAAGGACAAATCAGTTGATCTGGGAATAATTATACCCGAAAATTATTCTCAAGCTTTACTGATAAGAAAGATGAACGAAAGTGATGCTTCCGTAACAGTAAGCCTTTTCGGAAGTATGGGAAATATACGTTATACGGTCGCAGCCGTAATGGCATCTGATTCAGTATACAAACAGGGAATGGAAATTGCAGAAATCACCCTCCCCACTACAATATCTGAGACCTTCCTGGAAAAGACGCTATTTCTGAATGAATTTGACAGTATGGTTCCCGGACTAATATCACTTGCTATATTGATGATCCTTTTCACATCATCTGCTTCCATTGTTAAGGAAAATGACCAAAAGACACTTATCAGACTTAAACTTAGCCGGCTGGGTGCTTTTAACTTTATCGCTGGAATATGCATTGTTCAAGCAGTGATAGCGGTAATCGCTATGCTATTAGCCTACTGGACGGCCTTAGGAGTGGGCTATAACCCTGCGGGGAGCTTCCTGCCTCTGTTGTTGGTAGGTATAGTTTCCAGCCTTTCCATAGTTGCAGTTGGATTGTTGACGGCCAGCTTCCTGAACACCGTCTATGATGTGCTTACCATTGGCTGTTTTCCTTTTTTTATCATGATGTTTTTTTCCGGATGTATGTTCCCTATACCGAAAGTAAACTTATTTACGATTAACGGGCATTCTTTGGGGATAATAGATATTTTACCCCTTACCCATACTACCAATGCTCTCAATAGTATTCTAAACTATGGTGAAGGTCTCACTGAGGTCGGCTTTGATATTGCTATGATTTTGCTGCTTTCGATTATCTACTTTGTTCTGGGACTCGTTTTATATCAAAGACGCAAGTTATCACGGGCATAAGTTTAACTATATTTTAGGCTGGCTAAAACAAAAACCCGGCCTAAACCGGGTTATTTCCATTCTGTTCTTTCTCTTCCCGCAGTCTCTTGCTCATAATACCGCCTACCCTACCGCAGGCTTCATTGCTAAGTGATTCCCAGCCATCCCTTTCAACTTGTTCCCATATCCCTAATTCCTTGGCTATTTCAATTTTCAATAAATCCTTTTGGGTAAGTTCTTTGGGTTTTTTAATTTTAGGTTTGCCCATTATAAACACACCTCCGCCTATATAACTTAGTTATTTTTATGATTACCAAGCTAGGCAGAGATTATTAGTTCAACTAATCAGGTTCTAGCGCCCGTAATAAATATTATATCTGGTCAAAAAAAGTAAATAAAGATTTTAGATTACCTCGCCAATCCGGTTTTAAATCTACCCCTTTATCAATAAGGCGGTCTTCCACTAGAAAAGTCCTCATCCCAATTTTACCTGCTACTAAATCTTCTCCTATATCATTACCTACCATCAAACATTTTTTAGGGTCTACTCCAATGGAGTTAGCAATTTCCAGGTAATAATCTGGGTGAGGCTTACAAAAGTGCATCACTTCATAGGAAGTTATTAAACTATAATCAAAGTTTTTAACCCCGGCCCAATGAAGGCGTTCTACAATAGCACTACGGGGGAAAACTGAATTAGTGGCAATAACCACTTTAAACCCCCGGCCAAAAACATCGTTCATCATTTCCGGTACTCCGGGAAAAGGTTGGGCATGTTCTTGCAACTGGGGAAAACCATTAGCATAAAAATGCTCAAAAAACTTTAAGGCTTCATCAGCCGTTAAACCATTGAATTTATTTATAAAGTCCTGCATAAATACTTCTTCATTAGTAAAATTGGGGTTAACATCAGAAATCATCACATCAGTGGACTTATATATCTGCTTAGCCATAGTTTCCACTTCATCAATCCCAAAATCTTTAGCCATTACCATCATTTTATTAAAATACTGGGGTAAAAAATAATTCATATCAATATCTAATAAAGTTCCATCAAGATCAAATAATATAGCTTCAAACATAAAATCCCTCCCGGTTAGAAAATATTGCTAAAGAATTTAAGTCTCATTATACGGGATTAATAACATTTTGTTAAATTTCTTTTATAATTTAAAGTTTTTTCCCTTAGAAAAAAGGAATTTTTGGAAATATATAGAAATAGATTATCCAGCATAAAGTTTCGTCGAAAATAAAAGGAGGATTAGTAAAATGTTTTTTACCTTTCTCAATAAAGAGAATGTCCATTGTGTAGACCTAGCCGTAATGAAAAAGTATGCCCCCGAAAAAGTACTATTTTATTATTATAACTCTGGTTTAACTATATCTATAAGAACTTGTGCAGAATTAATAGCCACTGCCGAAAGTGAGCAAGCCAGTAAAACTCTGATGAAATGGCATCAACTTCTTACCCAATTAGAAGTCTTATCCGATTTTAGCCATTTCGAACAAAATGAGTATTTAACTAATCTGGGTCCCTATTATCATCCCCACACCAATAGCCGGCTATATTTAACTAAGGATCATATAGCTCTTTCTAATAACTTAAATCCCGAAGATATGGAAATACTTATGGGACTGCATAAGACTCCTGAAGTCAATAAAGAGTTACACGCCTATTATAAGAATCGCAGAAACTCTAAGAAAGTCTCTAAAAATAAGGAAGATTTACTCAAAGATGTGGAAATGTGTATCAAGTCTCTTAATGAGACTGAAGCATTAAATCAGCATATCAATTATATCAATAAATTACTGGAATCACGCTACGCTTTAGTAGAACAAACAGATTTAGCCCCTATGGAACCTGATAATGTTCCCGTTAAGCCTTTAAGCAATATTGATAATTATGTCAAACCAGATAATGTTATTCCCTTTACCAAAATAAAAATTAAGAAAAAAACCGAAAAAAATGAAGGGGCTAGTTTTAACCATGATACTAAGGTTTATTTTATTAGATATCGGGAATATGAAAAGGCGTGTGATAGATATAAAGCCCTCTTGAGTGAATGGCCCACTCTTTATCAGACCTTTATAGATAAGTGTTTCAGAGATATTGACATGGCCGAAGAAAAACTCAAAAAGGCTAATTCCGCTTTGGAAATATATAATACTATTATACTGAAATCTTATGTACATCCCAATTACCAAGATGTCCGCATCTTAGAAAAGTTTAAATATTACCTGGAAACAGGCCGGGCCAATGATTTGCAAGAATGCATGAACCTATTTGAGGAAGAAAGGTGTTGGAAGGATATTAAAGCCAGCCAAAACCGCATAGAAAACACCATATACTTCTTGCAAAGTGAGACAGACTTAACCAGGTTTGCGGATGAAAATCTTAACCAATATTTAAAGCAATTTAATGAAGCTGCCGCCAGTTTTGAAAAAGGGCATAATTAATTATAGAAAGGGGGTATTACAACTTATTTATATTTAAAGCTTAAACTAGTCGTACCTTTTACTTCATTGCGAATAATTAAATTAATAATACGATAAGTTATAAATCTAATCAGATCTATTTCTGATTCATCTTGTATTTCTATAGGCAAGCTCTTTAAAGGATGGATATATCTATTCCGAAGCTTATGAGCTATTAGCAGAAAACCGGCTAAGGTATATATTTCATCATTATTATCCTCTTGATCAATTAAACCTAAAAATAAAGACCAGGCGGCGGTATTAAGATTATCCGGCTTTTTCTTAATATAAGGACTATTGCAAAACGAGTAAAACCCTTTAGGAAAAATTCCGTCTAAATAGCTTCCTAATTGGGGGTTATCTGCTTCCACTAAGCTTTCAATGCGGCTAAAAGCTGCATTAAACTCACCGGCTCTAGTTCGTTTGTGCATAGTTTTACGCATTTTAAGACCTTGCTCATTTAATCTGATACTGCGGTTAGCTATCATTTCCAGAGGCCGGATAAATTGCAATAAAACTTGCACTCCATCATTTATAATATTATTTAGCCTTTTACCCTGATAAACTTGGTAGATTAGTTCAGCATCTAATAAATTTTTATAAAATACCGCCCCTTCTGCTTGTTTAATCATGTAGGAAATACCCGGAATTTCTTTGTCCACTATTTCTTTTATATAATTAAGAATATCTTCTTCTACATTATTGTGCACCAAGTCTTTAATTACATAAAGTTTCTCTTTTATTTCCTGCCAACGTTTTTCCACTAATATATCCTGCCAGGCCAGGGAGAGCAATATTTCATTAGCTTTTTCCTGAGAGTTAAGGTTCTTTTCCAGTAATTCGTCAATTCTGCGCAATAAAAGACTGCTTTCTCCGCGGCATTCATTCTCAAACCTTTCTAATACCGTTTGGTTATCGCGAAAAGCATTTAAAAGGCGGGTAGCATTCTTCTGCATTCTTCCTACCACATCGGAAGAAAAATCTTCTAAATGTTCTATGGCTTTTTCATGGAAATTAGTTAATCTAGCTTGCAGTGACTTTTCTATAATACCGGCAAACTGTTCCCCTAATTTATAAGTATCGAAATGTTCGGTAGGATCAAAATCCTCTAAAGTTTGGCTTTGTTCAATTAATAGCTTATAAATATAGTCATAAAATATTTCCTTTTCTTTTTCCATACTTTCTAAAAGGCTAAGTCTTTGCCCATTAATATTTTCAGATAATAGCCCAAAATCTTCTTCCTTGCTTCTTCTAAGCTGGCTAACCGTTACATTTATTATATCTACGCTGTTGCGTAAATCTTGAGTCAGCTTATATTTGTCTTCATTTAGAGAATTAAAAAGCCGTATGATGGAATCAATATCTCCTAAGTTTTGTTCAATATTATTAATAAAATCTTCATTATTTTCCCATAACCAGGTTAAGCCTTTTAAAAAGTCTTTACGTAATTCTTCTATTATAGGATCAATAGCGGCACTTATTTCCCGGTCAAATATTTCATCACATATGGGCTTTATTTCCTGCATTATTTCATTAACATTAGCCTTAATTTGGGGAGGAATTTCTATTTCATTTTCCTGGGCAACTTGGGCTAAAATCTTTAAAATGCCCGAGCCTAATAAAGCTAAAAGAACAAAACAGAGGCCTAGCCATACTGAAAAGCCTTTACTTAATGAAATAAAAGTAAGGGCATTTAAAAGTATTAATAACCATAAGACTATCCACAAGTTAACATTACGCTCTATATTTGATTTAATATTTAATAATATTTCCAATTAATTCACCTCAAAAGATTAGATAATAATAGTATCGTAATTTAAGGCCTGCGGCTTGATTCTAATTAAAGTTCTAAAAAAACAGAGGCAAAAGGTAGGAAATGGCTAAATAAATAAAAATAATACTAAATAAACCTTTAAAAATATGGGGCTTAATTAAACTGCTGACCTTAACTCCTATTTGAGCACCTAAGATACTGCCTAGGCCAATAATAAGCCCGGCATTAATATTAACAAATCCCTGTCCCAATTTTATAAGCGCCCCGATAAAGGCAATAGGAAGCATAGCTAGTAAGGTAGTTCCCACCGCTTCCAAAGGCTGAGCTCCAAATAGCCAGATTATAACCGGTACCATAATAAAACCGCCCCCTATGCCTAACATCCCGGTTAGTATGCCGGTAAAAATACCTAAAGCCACAAACCATAGTGGTGCTGCCAGTCTAGCTTGGTTGGCTTTAATTTCCTGACTTTTTAAATCGGCATATAACTCCCTAACCATTTTATAGGCCATAAAAAGAAACATAAAGGCTAATAAGATCTGAATATAATCAGTATTTTCTGCCAGATGTTCTTTAAATATATATGAACCCACCAAAACTCCTATGATACCTCCACCGCCAATTAGTAAAGCATTCTTAACTTTAACCCGGCCCTGACGGTAATGTCCCAGGGCTCCGGAACAAGAAGTTAAGGCCACCGCTAAAAGAGTAGTAGCTACGGCAGTAGTAGGACTAAACTTAAGTATTATTTGCGTGGCAGGCAGCATAACTATCCCGCCCCCAATCCCTAAAACAGCACTGAGGATTCCGGCCAGAAGCCCGGTTAATATCATGAGAATTACAGTAACCATAATTAACTCCCTCTTTTTAAAAGTAAGGGGTGAGGTGTAAGGAGTGAGGGGTAAAAAGAACAGCCCCTAACCCCTTACACCTTACACCTTACTTAAGGTTTAACCGGGGAAGGGAAGCCGAAGCTTCCCCTCCCCCATTAATAATTATTAATTTTAAAATTAACGAACTAATCCGTTATTCTACTGGGTCAAAGAGCTCCTTAGGGGCTCCGCATACCGGGCATTCGTCGGGAGGCTCGGGGCCTTCGTGGATGTAGTTGCAAACCCGGCATTTCCATTTATCATAACGTTTTTCCCCAGAATCATCCCGGCCTAAACCTTGCAGAGTTTCACGAGTATCAACTTCGCTGCCTATGATTATTTCTCCTTTTAAAACGCCATCTTTTATAAAGCTCTTTTTGTAGTAGTTCTTTTTCGGATCACTTATTTCTACTATCCGGCATTCACCATCAGGCCAATTAACTTCGCCTACGGAAAAGATATCTGTATCAAAGGCTTTTAACATGGTAGACAAAACTGGTTGTTGGTACTCCAGCCAATCTCCGGTTACGGTAGAAGCCGCCACTTTCCCCATTTCCATGGAAACTGGCCATAAGCCTATTACTCTTTCACCAAATTGGGCTACATCACCTATGGCTAAAACATCGGGAGTACTAGTTCTCATTTTTTCGTCTACTATTATACCTTGTTTAACCTCTAAACCTGCCGCAACTGCTAATTCGGTATTAGGCTTTACCCCAGTGGACAGCAGAACTAAATCAGCCTCTAATATAGTTCCATTATTAAGCTTAACTCCGGTAACACCGGTATCACCAATTATTTCATCAGTGGCGACCCCTAAATGCAATTTTACGCCTTTAGCCTCCATAATGTCTTGCAGTTTTTTCGAAAAGTCTGCATCTAATTGTCTAGGCATAATCCGGTCACTAAACTCTACTACTGCCACTTCTATACCTAAGCTCACCATTTCCCATACTGCTTCCAGGCCTAGAACTCCGCCCCCAATTACCACGGCTTTCTTAGTATTTTTAAAGGCGGCTTTAATTTCTAAAGCATCAGCTAAATTTCTTAAGCTATATACCCCCGATTTATCCGCACCAGTTATGGGCGGAATATTACTTCGGGCTCCGGTGGCAATAATTAACTTATTATAAGTAAACTCTTTATCATCTGCCCCTATTATCTTTTTGGCCTTGGTATCTATGCTAGTCACCTGACAATTAGTTACCAGCTCAATTTTATTTTCTTCATACCAAGCTTGAGGATGAATATATAGTTTTTCATCACTTAAATCTTCACTTAAAAGATCGGACAGCATCGGCCTATAATAAGGTATAAAATCTTCTTCTGTAATCATGGTAATTTTCCCGGTTGTATCCCGGGAGCGGATATTTTCAGCCGCAGATAAGGCCGCTATTCCGCCCCCAATAATTACATACTCATTATTAGTATCGTTATTATATTCATCTTCCAAACCTAATTTTTCAAAGTTCTCTTTACCCACTCCACAAGCGGGACAAATATCTGGCGGCTCGGCACCTTCATGTATATAGCCGCAAACTACGCATTTCCATTTAGTTTTAGAAACATCTACCGCTTTTTCCATAACCTTCTTACCCATTTCCATCCCTAAGGTGAAAGCATCTTCCAGATTCTTCTCGGTTGGTTTAAAATTCACCTTAAAGCCGGGTAAGGTTTTCATCCGTAAGGCTTGTAAACGGTTTTCTATAGCCGGAACCGCTTCCCCGCTCCAGCCGTAAGCTCCAAAAGCCAAGGCTACTTTTTCGGCATGAACTATGGGAGATAACCTTATGAGCAACTGCCAGATAGGAGGCAATACATCCCCATTAATGGTAGGAGAACCTACTAAGAGACCGTCGGCTTCATCTATAGCCCTTACCACCTCATCTAGATCGGCATCAACTAAATCAAAAACTTTAATCTCAAAAGTTCCTGCGGTTTCTAAGCCTTCCTTAAGAGCATGAGCAATAGCTTCGGTATAACCATAAGCGCTAACATAAGCTATTACTATTTCCTGAACTTCCTTGGGTTTAGGCAACCCGGCTTCCGCCCATTCCCGGTAAAGATTAATATAATAAGGAAGATTAGCCCGTAAAACTGGACCATGTCCTGTAGCAATTACGTCATAATCTAAATCCTTAATTTTATCCAAAGCCTCTAATACATATTTTTTAAAGGGGCCCATAATCATATCAAAATAATATTTATATGCATCCAGGAAGTCCCCTTCAATTAGATCATTAAAAACCCGCTCATCGGAATAATGGCACCCGAAAGAGTCACAGGTAAATAAGATCTTATCTTCTGCCAGGTAAGCATATTGAGAATCAGGCCAGTGTAAAAATGGAGCACTAATAAACTTTATCGTTTTGTTTCCTAAGCTTAAAATGTCTCCATCATTTACTTCCCGGGCGGTGAACTTAATATTAGCAATTTCGCCTAAAAACTTTATGGCGGTTGGACTGCCGATTATAGTTAAACCGGGTATTTTCTCCAATAGTTTGGCCACAGACCCGGCATGATCGGGTTCCGTATGGTTCATAATTAAATAGTCAATATCTTTTAGATTGACTACCTCTTCTAAATTTTTAATGTACTCATCAAAAAACTTATCTTTAACTGTTTCAAATAAAGCAATTTTCTCACTGCCTTTAACCACATAAGCATTGTAACTAGTTCCATATTCGGTTTTCATAATTATATCAAATACTCTAAGATCTGGATTTTGAACGCCTACAAAATACACCTCGTCTTTTACTAGTAAAGATGCCATATTATGCCTCCTTCTTAATTTAGTTAACTAAATGATAGGTTAAATACTAAAAGGTAACAATAGCCAATCTAAGTTTTTTCCGACATTTTGAGATTTTAATACAAGTAAGCAAGTATTTTTATGCTTGCTTACTTATAAATAACCGGAGAATATCATTGACACCTAGGTTTTTTATCTGCATAATATTTACAGTACTCTTCCATTTTATTTTCTCACATTACAAAAATACATAAAAATCCATTTCTCAATTTCTTCGCTATTTCATGTATACATTATTCCTCATCGTAATACTTAGTATTAAATAAAATTATGTTAAACTACGCCAATTTGCAAAATCTGTAGATTTTTGCCTATATTTTCACAAAAACTCTTCTCTTCATCTTTTGATAAGTTTTCCTTATTGGGTATATTGTATTATCTTATGCATAAGTATGATTTTAAATTAAAGAAGAGGGGGGAAGGTACATGAATTATAAGACAATTATTGCCCAGTACAAGGACACTAAGGGGGGCTTGATAGAAGCCTTTCACGCAGTACAAAAAGAATTCAGCTATTTGCCTGAAGAGGCCATAGCTGAAGCAGCTACGGTGTTTAATATGCCTGTAGCAGAAGCTTATGGAGTGGCAACTTTTTACTCAATGTTTTCGGTAGAACCCCGGGGTAAAAACGTTATCCGCATTTGTGAAAGTGCTCCCTGTCACATTGCTGGAGCGCCAGAAGTAATCGCTGCCCTGGAAAGAGAACTAGGTATTGAAATGGGTGAGAGTACTGCTGACGGACAGTTTGCTTTAGAATTCACCGAATGTGTCGGGCAATGCCAAGCTACACCGGTGATTACTATTAATGGGGAAGCATTTTTCGATGTTAGTCCCGCTAAAATACCTGAAATTTTAGCTAAGTTTCAAAAATAGGGGGTTAGAAAGGAGGTAGGAAAAGTGGCTGAAGAAATGCGCATTGTTATGCGTAATTATGGAAAAATTAATCCATTAAATATTGACGATTACCTAGCTCAAGATGGCTATAAAGCTTTAGAAAAAGCCGGCGCTATGGAGCAAGAAGCTTTAATTGCCGAAGTTAAAAAGTCTAATCTGCGGGGCCGGGGAGGAGCCGGATTTAATTGCGGCCAAAAATGGTCTTTTGCCTATCAAGCTAAAGCTGAGCAAAAGTATGTAATTTGTAATGCCGATGAAGGGGAACCTGGAACTTATAAAGATCGTTTAATAATGGAAAATGACCCTCATAGTCTAATCGAAGGTATGGCTATTTGTGCTTATGCTATCGGGGCTACTAAGGGCTTTATTTATTTACGCGGGGAATATCCACAGCTGGTGGCAACCTTAAATACGGCTATAAAGCAAGCTGCTGAAAAAGGCTTTCTGGATAAATTTGATCTGGAAGTAAGAAGTGGGGCCGGTGCTTATGTTTGTGGAGAAGAAACTGCTTTAATCGAATCTATCGAAGGTAAAAGAGGAGAACCTCGTTTTAAACCACCTTATCCACCTGCAGAAGGATTATGGAATTTACCAACCATTGTAAATAATGTAGAAACCTTTGCCAATATTCCTGTGATTGTTGATAAAGGGGCCGAATGGTATGCCGCTATTGGTGCTCCGGCTTACCCTGGTACTAAGGTCTTTACCTTTACCGGAGATATCAATAATAAAACTTTCTTCGAAGTGCCGACTAATACTACCGTTTATGAACTTATTTATAAGTTTGGCGGCGGTATTCCCGGGGGTAAGAAGTTTAAAGCCGTACAAATCGGCGGAACTTCCGGTGCTTTTATCCCGCCCGAATTACTTAACACTCCGGTAGCTTTTGATGCCATGAATGATATCGGAGCAACCCTTGGTTCAGGTGCAGTATTCGTACTTGACGAAACCAGGGATATAGTTGATGTGGTAACTCGTATAGCCGGATTTTTTGAACATGAGTCCTGTGGCAAATGTACCCCATGTCGTGAAGGTACAGCCAGAATGTCCGAGTTAATGTTTAACTTAAATGAAGGCTACGGCTCTTCAGATGATATAGCTTTACTGGAAAAATTAGGCCGGGTAATGTCTTATTCATGTCTTTGCGGCCTAGGGCAAGCTGCTCCCGCTCCAGTTTTAAGTACGATTCAGCATTTTAATGCCGACTATAATGCAAAATTAGTGTAGGAAAAGGAGTGAATGAAATGATAAATCTTACTATAGATGGACTGAATATATCAGTTCCTAGAGGCTCCACCATCCTGCAGGCAGCTAAAGAAGTCGGTATTAACATTCCTACTCTTTGTTATCATCCTGACCAAGCGGTCAAGGCTAACTGCAGAGTATGTGTTTGTGAAGTTGAAGGCAACAGACTTTTACAAGCTGCTTGTTCAACTCCGGTAACTGATGGAATGGTAATTAAAACCAGAACTCCTAAAGTTATTGAAGCCCGGAAAACTATTTTAGAACTTATTTTATCTAATCATCCCCAAGATTGCTTAAGTTGCTTAAGAAATCAGAATTGTGAACTGCAGACTTTAGCAGAAGAATACTTTATCAGAGATAATCCCTTTGAATTAACGACTAGAGGATTTGAACTAGATGTTTCTACTCCTTCTATCGTCAGGGATCAAAACAAGTGTATTATGTGCCGTCGATGTATTGACGCATGTTCCATAACTCAATCAGTATTTGCCCTGGGGGTAGAACACCGTGGATATGAATCTATGGTAGTACCTACTATGGGTGGAAAACTTATTGACAGTCCTTGTGTTCTATGTGGACAGTGTATTCACGCATGTCCGGTGGGAGCAATTACTGAGAACGAACAACTCGATGAATTCTTTGCCGCTTTAGCTGATCCAGATAAAGTGGTAGTAACCCAAATTGCCCCAGCCGTAAGATTAGCTATTGCCGAAGAAGTAGGCATGGCACCTGGTGAAATGTCTATGGAAGTATTTGTGGCCGGATTACGTCAAGTTGGATTTGATTATGTATTACATACCAACTTCACTGCTGACCTGACTATCATGGAAGAAGGCCATGAATTACTGCACCGGCTTAAAGATGGCGGAACCTTGCCCATGTTTACTTCCTGTAGCCCCGGCTGGATTAACTTCTGTGAAACTTTCTATCCTGACTTATTAGATAATCTATCTACTTGTAAATCTCCTCAGCAAATGTTTGGCTCTTTAGTAAAAACTTATTGGGCTGATAAGATGGATATTCCACCTGAAAAAATATATTCCGTATCTATCATGCCTTGTACAGCTAAAAAGTTTGAAGCATCAAGACCGGAAATGCAAGACAGCGGATACCGTGATGTTGATTTAGTTCTTACTACTCGTGAAATCGGCAGATTATTCAGAATGAGTGGTATTAACTTTAACAAACTACCGGGAGCCGGTTTTGATTCCTGGATGGGTGCTTATACAGGTGCAGCCGTAATATTTGGCGCTACCGGCGGTGTTATGGAAGCAGCCCTGCGTACTGTATATGAAGTAGTCACCGAGACTGAATTAGAAGATGTCAACTTTACTATGGTGCGGGGTATGGAAGGTATTAAGGAAGCTGCCGTAAACTTAAACGGAACCGAAGTAAAGGTAGCTATTGCTCATGGCTTAAGTAATGCCAGAAAAGTGATGGATCAAGTCAGAGCAGGCGAATCCCCCTACCATTTCATTGAAATAATGGCATGTCCGGGTGGATGTATTGGCGGCGGTGGTCAGCCTATAACTAAATCTAATGCCCAACGCCAAATCCGTATAGATGCCATCTATCTGGAAGACGAAAACTGTCCGATTAGAAAATCCCATGATAATCCGGAAGTAAAGACTATTTATGAAGAATTCTTACATGAGCCATTAGGCCATAAATCTCATGAGTTATTGCATACTCATTATCACGCTAAAAACAAAAAGTATTTATAAGAATTGATGTTTCTTAATAAAAGGTACTTCTATACTGATTATTAAGAACCGGTAAAAAATTAAATACTATTCCCTGATAATAAGGTAACTATTTCTGAGTTGGAGGGGGGTAAAACTATATAATGTAGTTCTTACTGCTTACTCTAAATCTTGGAGTAAGCTTTTTTTTGACCTAAAAATAACAGAAAGGCCAGGTGAAATGTGGTGGATAATAAGAGAATCGGAGTAGTTGGAATAGTAATTGAAGATCGCAGTGTAGCACCGGAAGTAAACGAGATTTTAAGCCAATATGGTGAAATAATTGTAGGACGTATGGGGATTCCTTACCACGAAAAGGGAGTATCGGTTATCTCATTAATAGTTGACGGAACCACAGATACTATAGGAGCCTTAACCGGTAAACTAGGCGCCTTAAAAAATGTTAATGTGAAGAGTGCTTTGACCAAAAGCAGTTCTAATTAAAAACCTTAATTTAAGCACAAACATGGGACGATTCGAGCTTGCTGAAAAATCTCGATATGTTTGGATAACAGTAGGCTTCGCCTACTTGGGTTAACACTGACTGCCGCAGACTTTTTATGATTTACGCTGACTTTTAAAAATATAAAATTCAGTGGAAGTCAGCGGCCGAAGGGTCAGTGGTGGTCAGCGTCTAACCCCAGTGAGCGAAGCTCACTACCGAATCTATTAGGACTTTTCGGCAATCTCAACCATAGCAAGCAAACTCAAAGGAAATAGAATCTAAAAAACAAGGAGGAAATTGCATGGGTAGCAGTGTTAAAGCTTGGATGGAAAATGTTATTAAACCGGAACAGAATGAAAAATATTTTAAGAATGGCCAGACTTTTATCGACCCGGACTATATATTCACCACTTTAGATAAGGCTAAAAATCCGAACTCTGCTTATATTAAAGAAATTATAGCCAAATCCTTAGACCTTAAGCGGTTAGAGCCTGAGGAAACCGCCGCTTTGTTAAACTGTACTGATGAAGAATTATGGGAAGAGATGTTTATAGCGGGAGGCAAAGTAAAGCAATCAGTTTATGGCCGGCGTATTGTAACTTTTGCCCCTCTTTATGTAAGCAATCATTGTGTAAATAATTGTGTTTACTGTGGCTTTCGTAATGATAATGATAAAACCAAAAGAAAACAATTATCTTCCAATGAACTCGAGCAAGAAATCCTGGCCTTAATAGGCAAAGGACATAAGCGGCTGATTATGGTTTACGGCGAGCATCCCGATTCCGATGTTAATTATATAGCTAAAACGCTGCAAATCGCCTATAACACTAAAGAAGGCAACGGGGAAATAAGACGCTGTAATGTTAATGCAGCCCCTATGTCGGTAGAAGACTTAAAAATATTGCATGAAGTGGGAATCGGAACTTTTCAGGTATTTCAGGAAACTTATCATCCCGATAATTATAAACGCTTACACCCCCGCGGCATAAAAGCTGATTATAAATGGCGCCTTTATTCACTGCACCGGGCTATGGAGGCCGGGGTAGATGATGTGGGTATCGGGGCTTTGTTTGGTTTATTTGATCCTAAATTTGAAGTAATGGGCTTACTCTTGCATACTATTGATTTAGAAGAAAAATTTGGCGGTGTAGGGCCTCATACTATTTCCTTCCCCCGTATGGAACCAGCTAATAATACCCCCTTTACTACCTCTAATCCGCATAATATTGATGATAAATTATTTAAAAAATTAGTTACGGTCATACGCTTGTCAGTGCCTTATACCGGTATGATCCTTACGGCCCGGGAGCCTGCCCCTATCCGCAAGGATATTATTCCGGTGGGTATTACCCAAATTGATGCCGGCTCTAATATAGGCATAGGTGCTTACAGTACCGATACCTTAGATTATGAACGGCAGCAGTTTATCCTGGGTGATACCCGCAGTTTGGATGAAGCTATTCAAGCCTTAGCCAGTATGGGCTATATTACCTCCTTCTGCACCGCCGGGTACAGATGCGGACGTACCGGCAATGATTTTATGGAAATAGCTAAAGAAGGCAAGGTTCATACCTTATGTATGCCTAATGCTGTTTTAACCTTTAAAGAATATCTTTTAGACTATGCCAGTCCTGAAACCCAGATAGTAGGACAAAAATTAATCGAACAGGAACTAGAGGCTATAGCTAATCCGAGTTTAAGAAATAAGGTTAAAGAAATGTTAGTTCAGATAGAAAACGGTCAAAGAGATTTATTTTTATAATTACCGGTACCATAAGGAAATGTAAATTATTATCCGGGAAATAAAGGGGGTGCAGGTATGAAAATAGACAACTATGAGTTAGAAACACTCCTGACTGACCATAATTTATTAGAGGGGTTATTAAATAAAGCTGAACAAATCCGCCTTAAAAAACGGGGAAATAAAGTTTATCTAAGGGGATTAATCGAGTTTTCCAATTACTGCAGCCGTGATTGCTATTATTGCGGTATCAGGCGCAGTAATTTAAAAGTAAACCGTTACCATTTAAGTAAAACTGAAATTCTTGATTTAGCTAAAATAGCTTATGCTGACGGTTATCAATCAATTAGCTTGCAATCTGGAGAAATAACTACCGATAAAGAAGTTAATTTTATAGCCGACATTATTAAGGAAATAAAAGATTTATCTCCTCCCGAAGCTAAAAGTCTGGGCATAACCCTTAGTACCGGCGAATTATCTTACCCCCAATATAAAAGATTATGGGAAGCCGGGGCTCACCGTTACTTACTAAGAATAGAAACCTCTAATAAAAAGTTATTCCAAGCGATACACCCACCTGAACAGTCTTTTGAGAAACGCCTGGAATGTTTGCATTTTTTAAAGGAGTTGGGCTTCCAGGTTGGAACTGGAGTTATGGTAGGTTTACCTGGTCAGACTTATGCAGACCTGGTTCAGGATTTACAGTTTTTTGCAAGTTTTGGCGTGGATATGGTAGGCCTTGGTCCTTATATTCCCCATAAAGATACTCCTATGGGAATAAAAGCGGAACCCTTATTAATATCTGACCCTTATACTACAACCTTAAAAATGTTAGCTTTAACCCGTATAATTATGCCTGATATTAATATGGTAGCTTCCACTGCTTTACAAACCATAAATAAAGCTGGCTTAGAAGCGGGCATCAAAGCCGGAGCCAACATTATTATGCCGATCTTAACTCCTTCCCTAGTCAGGGGAGAATATACTCTTTATAATGGTAAGCTATATACCCCCTTAGAAGAATTAACTAAACGTATCGAAGCTATAAATTATAAAGTAGGTTTATGGGAGTGGGGCGATTCCCCTTACTACTTTATACGTAATAACACCAGCCATCGGGAGGGATGCTAAATGATGGAAACACCCCGGGCCAACCGGCCTCATATTGCTATACTCGGCAAACGTAATACCGGAAAATCCAGTTTAATAAATGTTTTAACTAATCAAGATATAGCTTTAGTTTCTGACCAAGCCGGTACTACTACTGACCCGGTCTATAAAAATATGGAACTACTCCCGGTTGGGCCTATAGTATTTATAGATACGGCCGGGATAGATGATATAGGAATCTTAGGCGATCTGCGCGTACAAAAAACTAAACAAGTTTTAGAAAAGACCGATTTAGCTTTACTAGTAATAAGTGCTGATAACGATGATATAGCTTATGAGACTGAACTGATTAAAACTCTAAAAGCAAAACAACTGCCCTTTATTCCTATTTTAAATAAAGTTGATTTGCCCCATGCTCAGGGTAAAGCTTACTATGAAGACACCTTACACACCACCTTGCACGAAATAAGTTGCCTCACTAACCAAGGTATAGAAGAATTAAAACAGCTTATAATGCAAAATATTCCTGCCGAAAAAGACCATCCTCCTTTGGTAGGTGACTTATTAAAAGCAGGGGATATTTGTGTTCTGGTAACACCTATTGACAGCAGCGCGCCCAAAGGACGCTTAATACTGCCTCAAGTTCAAACTATCCGGGATATATTAGATAATAATGCTATAGCTATAGCTACTAAGGAAACGGAATTAAAAACTACTTTAGAGGGTCTCTCTAAACCGCCTCGTTTAGTAATTACAGATTCTCAAGCTTTTGCCGAAGTAGCTGCCATTTTACCCCCTGATGTACCCTTAACTTCATTTTCCATTTTATTTGCCCGTCATAAAGGGGATTTAGGCACTATGGTGAAGGGAATAGAAGCTTTAAAAAGACTGCAGCCTAAAGAAAAGGTACTAATAGCAGAAGCATGTACTCACCACAAGCGAGAGGACGATATAGGCCGGGTGAAAATACCTAATTTATTAAGAAAATTAGCCGGCGAAGTTGATATTTCCTGGGCCAGTGGTTCTAACTATCCCGATAACCTGCAAGAGTATAAACTGATTATTCATTGCGGTGCTTGTATGTTAAACCGTAAACAAATGATGAGCCGCATTAAACAAGCGCAAAATGCCGGAGCACCCATAATAAATTACGGTATTTTTCTGGCTTATGCCACCCGTATTCTACCCCGCGCCTTACAGCCCTTTAATTTAGAAGGATGATTCTGTTAAATTTTGATGCTACTAGGAAAAGGTATCGTGCATTAGTTGAATATATAAATATTCCGTCACTAGCCTCCGCATGGGGGTACACCAACTGCTTGTTGCAAGAAAAAAGGGGTACGGGGCAATTCAACGTCCTGTTTCAGTGCCCCTCTCGCCTCTTCCGTGAGGCTCGCCCCTTTTTTTCTTGCACCTTCGCAGGGTGTATTCTCCATGCTGCGTCATTAATAGTGACCGAAGGGAACATAGGGGGTGCTCGTAGAGTGCGTCAATGCTCCTACATATTTATACATTCAACATGATTAATTTAAGATTTTCTCAGTGGAATATCAAAAAGAATCACACTTTACCCCCTAAGCAGGTTAAAGTGTGATTCTTGCTATTTGTTCATGTAATTAAAATTATCCCCGCACTACCTTACCTGTAAAATTGGGCCGGCGTTTTTCTGCAAAAGACATAGTCCCTTCTTTAAAATCATCTGATGCCCAAGCTAATACCTGATTAAGGCTTTCTAATTCAGCCTGCTCATAAAAATCATTTTTCAGGGAAGCCCTTACCAGCTTTTTATTCATCCACACGGTATATAAAGGAGCTCTCAGTAAGCGCTCCGCCCATTTTTCAGCTTCGGCTAATACTTGATCTGCCGGTACCACTTTATTTAATAAGCCTAAATTCAGAGCTTCTTCACTATCTAAAACTTTACCAAACCATAAAATCTCCAAAGCTTTATGATAACCAACTTTTTGGGTTAAGAAATAGGAAGCACCACTATCCGGGGTAAAGGCTATGTTTATAAAATTAAATCCGAACTTAGCCGTATCTGCCGCAATAATTAAATCACAAGCCAGCATAGTCGCAACTGATGCACCGGCTACTGCCCCATTTACTGCTGCGATTACCGGTTTTTCCAGCCCATATATAGCTTTAACTATCTCCGTAGAGTAATCATAAGTAGCTTTAGCCCCGGCCGGACTATCCATAGCAGCCAGTACCGATATATCCCCGCCGGCCGACCACCCAGGCCCGGCTCCCGTAACTATTAAAACCTGAATATCATTATTTTTAGTTACTTCAATACAAGCTTCCGGTACATCAATAGTAAGCTGTTTATTAACTGAATTAAGCTGCTTGGGACGGTTGAAAGTTAAAACTGCGATACCATTTTCCTTCACTTCCAAAATACATGTTTCCCACTCTTTCCTCAAACTCCATCTCCACCTTTCAAAAAGCTACGCTATAATAATATTTTATTTTTTAATATTATAGCATGAAAGATTACTTTGCATTGACTATATAAATAAGAAAAACCACTTTAGGTTGTATCACCTAAAGTGGCCTTGCTTTTTTAAATATTTAATTTATACCCCTATACCTAATAACATTCCGACTTGATATACGGCAAAAGATATTATCCAAGCTAACCCTATAGTATAAACGAAGGTAAAAGCCGGCCATTTCCAGCCATTAGTTTCTCTTTTAATAACAGCGATAGTTGCCATACAAGGTACATATATCAGAGTAAAGAGCATCAGCACATAAGCAACAAGCGGAGTATACCCTGATTGTTCTCTGGTCATCTGGGCAAAAGTTCTGGATTCTTCATTTTCCTCCTCTACCTCTAATAAGGCATCGGCATCTTCCATACCGTAAAGAGTTCCCATGGTACTAACTACAACCTCTTTAGCTGCTACCCCAGCCAGTAACGCAACCCCGGTTCTCCAGTCAAAACCTAGTGGTGCAATAGCAGGTTCAATAGCCTTGCCTATGGTTCCGGCATAACTATTTTGCATTTGTTCGCTAACACTGGCATATTCCTGACCATTACTATCCACCATGGGGAAAGTCAATAAACCCCAGATGAGAATAGAGAATGCTAATATAATAGTTCCCGCCTTTTTCAAATAAAGCCAGGCTCTTTCCCACATTTGAATTAGAACATTCTTTAACTTAGGAGCTCTGTAAACCGGCAATTCCATTACAAATGGCTCTGATTCTCCCGGTACCAGCCAAGTTCTGAAAACCTTGGCCATGACTAAAGCTAATAAAATACCAATCAAGTAAATTGAAAATAAAATATTCCCTGCCATTTCCTTGGGGAAAAATGCCGCAATTAGTAACGTATATACCGGCAATCTGGCTCCACAACTCATTAAAGGAGCAACTAACATGGTAACTAACCGGTCTTTAGGGTTTTCCAAAGTACGGGTAGCCATTATAGCAGGAATCGTACAACCAAATCCAATCAACATCGGTACAAAAGATTTACCATGCAAACCAACTCTATGCATAACTTTATCCATTAAAAAGGCGGCTCGGGACATATAACCACTAGCTTCTAAAATAGCAATTCCTAAAAACAATAATAAAATATTAGGTAAAAATACTATTACTCCGCCAACCCCGCCAATTATACCGTCAACTATCAGGGAGTTTAACAAACCTTCCGGTAAAGCTGCCCCGGCAGCTTCGCCGGCTATGGCAGTCAGTTCTTCTAACCATCCCATAAACGGATCACCTAAAGTAAAGGTCAATTGGAATAACAGCCACATGATAAATAAAAAGATAGGTAATCCTATTATACGATGCAGCAATATCTTATCTATTTTTTCAGTTATAGATGCCTTATTAATTTCTACAATCCTTACCGCTTCCTGAGATACTCCTCTAATATATGCATATCGTCCCTCGGCGATTAAGTTTTCCAAATCATCATTTAAATTAGTCCGGAAATGATTTTGTTCAGTTTCGGCTTGTTTCAGTAAATCCTCAGTATTAGGAATTGCCTTTACTCTTTCTAAAACTTCCTTATCGTTTTCTAATAATTTTATAGCTAGCCAACGATTAGGATATTTAGTGGTTGCCTGAGGATTTAACGTGGCAGCCGCCTCCAGCCCAGTTCCTAAATGTTTTTCGATTCTGGCTATAGCTTCTTCAATCTCAATACTATATCTTACCGATTTTTGGGGAACATTTTTATGCTCTCCCTCAGTTATTACTTTTAATAACTGATCAATTCCCTCACCTTTAGTGGCTACTACTCTTACTACCGGAATACCTATAAGTTTAGACAATAGTTCATAATTAATGTTTATCCCGTTAGCTTCTGCATAATCTGCCATATTAAGAGCTAAAACCATAGGAACTTCTAACTCTTTTAACTGCATAGCCAAATATAAATTTCGTTCCAAATTAGAAGCATCAACAACATTTACTACTAAATCCAAGTGTTCCTCGATAAGAACATTCCGTGCTACCAACTCATCTGGTGAGTAAGCGGTCAGGCCATAAGTACCAGGTAAGTCGATTATTTTTATATCACAACCATTATGTTTCAGAAAACCTTCTTTCTTTTCTACCGTTACCCCGGGATAATTCCCTACGTGCTGGCGGGCTCCGGTCAAAGAGTTAAACAAGGTAGTTTTACCCGAATTAGGGTTGCCTGCTAAGGCAATAGTTAATTTTTTGGGTTTCATTTAGGAATTCCTCCCAATTTCTATTAATACGTTTTCTGCCTCTTCCTTGCGTAATGAAATATGGCAACCTTTTAATTTAATTTCTATGGGATCACCTAAAGGAGCATACCTTTCCATTCTTACTTCCATTCCAGGCACAATTCCCATGTCAATCATTCTTCTGCGGATAGCCCCATTACCGGTTACCTTAGTAATTACGGCATTTTGGCCCAGCTCTAACTCGGTTAATGTCCTTTCCATGCCTATCCCTCCTTATTTATGTTCCTCATCAATTACAATAGGAATATTACTGCTGCAGCAGTTACAATCACTTCCGCATCCGCTGCAGGCGGAATCACCCTTTACAACGTTTCTAATACGCCACGCGATTACTCCCACAGCGAACATTATCAGCAAAAAAACAATTATTTTTTCTAACATAATAAAAACCCCTTTATCTATCAATCAAATGATATTGATAATCATTATCATCTTCATTTTATATTATGTATGCTTAATTATCAAGAAGTATTTCTGTATATTCTAGATGGTATTATTACAAAATTGATCAATTAATAATAATATTTCCTTATTAAACTATGGTAATTGCCCGTAATTATGGCAAATTATATAGACCCTTTAGCAATTTTATTATTCCAATAATTTCTCCCTTAGACATTGATTAGGTTTTTATACTTTAATTTCGCCAGTTCCTTTCTCCCCTGCCAGAAGCTAACTTTGACAATCCCCCCTGGTTTTCGGTAAAAATTAAGACAAGCTCCAACTTTTAAAGGTGAGCTTAAAAATCAGGAAAGGTAGGAAAGATTATTGAAGAACATTTCTAAAGTAGTCTTAACACTAGTTCTAGCCACATTTTTAACCCCCTTGTTACTATGGGTGGGCACAGCCCAAGCTGATGTTTATAGTAGTTATAAGCAATTATCCAAACATCAAACTAAAAACAAAGATTATCGTATTACGAGCTATAATGGCCCCTCTTCAACTGCAGTTATCGCTATTCACGGAGGAAAAATTGAGATCGGAACTTGCAAGCTAGCCAAATCAGTAGCCCAAAAAACCGGTTCTGACCTATATACCTTTGAAGGCATAAAGAAAAGCAATAACAACGCCTTACATATTACTTCATCAAAATTTGATGAGCCGATCGGCAAAAAAATAGTTGCTAATTCCACCCGCACCTTGTCTATCCATGGCTGCCGTGGTTCTAGCAATGTTACTTATGTAGGGGGGAAAGACAAAACACTAGGAGCTAAAGTTAAAGCCGAGCTTAAAAAGGCCGGTTTTAGAGTAGCAACACCTCCGGCTCGTCTAGCCGGAACTAATTCCAGTAATATAGCTAATGAAAACAAGTCTAAAAAAGGGGTACAACTGGAACTGACCTATAGTCAGCGTCAAGCCTTACTTAAGAATAGCAGCTTGTATTCCAAGTATGTAAATGCTCTCAGTAAGGCTCTTTAATTAGAGGTCAACACTTATTTAAAGGCCATTTTGTAACTATACAAAATGGCCTTCTTCTATATTATATAGTAAAAATTTATAAGCAAAGCAGGTTGGGCGTTTTTTCCTGCAGCCGCTTCTGTACTTTGGCGGCCTCCCCTATTATGAGCTGCCTTATTATTTAACACCATTCGCAACTTTCCAGACCTTGCGGAAAAGCAAAGATATTACAGGGATCGTATTTTTCTTTAATCTTCTTTAAACAGGCAATATGAGGCCCATAATATTCCCAGTTATAGCAGTTTAGCTTGGCATAAGGGAAATTCACGTACGATCCGGCTGTCAGCGGTATCAAGCGCTGCAACTGCCGGTTAACCCACCGGGAATTACTCAGCGCAAAATGCTTATCCTCCCAAATAGTTTCCAGCCATAAAATATAGTGGGCCTGGCGATGGAAAAAGGCCGTATCGTTTATATCCACTTCTGCCACTTGGCCGCCCAGTGCATACATAGACAATCCCGTATATATAGAGCCCGGCGGACGCTGCTGAATTATATCTACAATACTCTGAATTTCGCATCGGTTAAAATATTTGTAAACAAATCTGCTGGCAGACTGAAATTGCTCAAAGTCAGGATAGTAACTTCCGAGAATATTGGTCGCTTCTAAAAAGGTCATGAAACGAATGTTAGCAATAGCTCCCGGTATATTTAAAAAATCCTGTACCAGTTCTTGGGCTTCCTTAACCCCGCCGTAAAAGATTCCCCGGGCTATTATTGACAAGCCGTCGATTTTAGAATTGTATATCCTGGAGATAAGAGTTATACGCTCATCTGCATGGCACAGCCACTGCTGCCAGGTATGCAAAAACAATTCCTGGATGTATCGGTTTACCCCCTGGTAAGTAATTTCGATTAAGGTTACATTCTTTATCCGGGGAGGCAGTCTGAATGTCATGGCAACCACCACGCCAAAATTGCCCCCTCCCGCACCCCGGCAAGCCCAAAATAAATCCGGGTTGTGCCCGCGGTTAGCTTTAATAAGCTGGCCTTGGTAGTTTATCATCTCAATTTCTTCTATACTATCACAGCCTAAACCAAAATAACGGCAGGAAAGCCCCCAACCACCACCTAATGCATAACCGCATACTCCTACAGTCGGGCAAGTCCCGCCCGGAAAAGGGTATCCCTCGGCTGCCACATATTCATACAGTTCCCGGTTAGTTACACCGCCCTGTACACGTACAGTCTGCAGCCGTTCATTCAGTTTTATTTCACTCATCTCACTCACATCAATTACGATTACACCATTTCCGTTGGAATATCCTTCGTAATTATGACCACCGTTACGAATGCGCACGGATACATGATTTTTTCTGGCCCATAATACGGCATTGGACACATCTGTCACCGTACGGCAATAATTAATTATCAACGGATACTGCTGAACTGCATGATTCCATCCTTGCCGGTCTTCCTGATAGGAAGCTGTAAAAAGAGTTACAATCCGGCCGCTTAATCCCTCATAAAAGGAACAATTCATAAATAACCACCTTCTGTTCTAAACAGACTGTTTTATATAATATTAGAGGCTCTTTAAGGCGGTTACAGAAACGAACTTAAATAATAAGGTTTTGCTGTGCTTTATCCATATCAAAAATTCCAATCCATTGACTCATTTTGCAGCATTTGTGACAAACTATATCCATCAGGAGGAGCAAGAAATGAATATGCGCTTTGATATGGTTTATTACGAACCGGCTGTGCTTGACTATGAATTGGGTCAAATGCTTAAAACTAAATACACCGACTTGCCTTGGATAGAAATAGATAATCATAACTATATACCGGAGCTGACCGCAGCTAATAACCGGGACTTTGCCAAGCTAAAAAGGCACCTCATCCTCGGACTAAGAAAAACCCATAAATATGTACCCAACCATAAAGTTTCTGATTGGCTGGTTCCATATACATCCTCGGGATGCCGAGCCATGTGTTTATATTGTTATCTGGTCTGCAATTATAACAAATGCTCCTATCTGCGCCTGTTTGTCAATCGGGAGCAAATGCTGAACCGGCTGCTTAAAAAGGATGCTGCCGCTCCGGTGCCACAAACCTTTGAGATTGGCAGCAACAGCGATTTGATTCTGGAAAATACAATTACAGAGAACTTAACTTATACAATCGAGCATTTTGCCCGGGAAGGACGCGGTCACTTAACTTTTCCTACCAAATTTGATATGGTAACTCCCTTGCTTAACCTGGACCATAGAGACAAGACTATATT
The DNA here is from genome assembly GCA_023395515.1 of Bacillota bacterium. Taxonomy (GTDB): domain Bacteria; phylum Bacillota; class Syntrophomonadia; order Syntrophomonadales; family Syntrophomonadaceae; genus JAAYRQ01. Next base: position 4,707 of record JAEWZB010000087.1, on the reverse strand, counting down.
TCGTATGAGCGTAAACCCCGAATATATTATACGCCGCATAGAACTGGGCACTTCATCCCTAGATGCACGTATTCGGGCACTTAATAGTATAGCCGAGGCCGGATATCCGGTAGGATTATTAATCGCACCTATAGTATTAGTTCCGGAGTGGAAGCATTTATACGGCGAACTGATAGAACAGTTGGCAGATGAACTAAGCCCAAAAGTCCGGCAAAACGGCTTTATAGAAATCATATTAATGACTTATAGCTTCGTACAAAATGCTATTAACACCGATGCCTTCCCTAATGCCATAAAGCTCTTAAACCGTGAAACTATGACGGGACGGGGACGCGGCAAATACTGCTACCGTAATGACATACGGGCTGAAGCCGAGGCTTTTTTACGGCCAAAGTTGGCTGAAAAATTAGGTGAAATGCCTATACTTTATATTTCATAAAAATAGTAATAATTTGAAATTTTAAAGAATAGAATGCTCCCCCTTCTATATAGTTGCAACTATATAGAAGGGGGAGCATTACTTTTTCTAATTTACGCCGGAACTATGGGTTTATAATTTTGCCTGGTCCAGTGGCGATGCTGGGCAATAGCATTTATAAACTCCTGGCTAAAATTCCCCATATCATTTACGCTGCGAATCATCACTACCCCATCTTCCGTAAATAGCTCGGATGGCGTCTCCATTCCGGGTATAGTTATTCCTTGAATCTGAGAAGCATTAAGCAAGTCTACTCCTTCATTAGTAGCTCCAATGGATTTACAATGCTTGAAGGCCTCGTTCACAAAGTGTATAGCATCACCTTGGGACTTCACAGCCTCAACGCACAGGGGGCCTCCCGGTATATAAACTGCATCATATAAAACTGAACTAGTAGTAAGGTAATTTTTATTTACTTCTAATGTTTGGCCATCAACACTTGTGAGTACACCCCGGTTCTTACTGACAATTTCACAGTGAACACCGGCATTACTCAAGTTATTTATTACTTGGGTTACCTCCGTATAATTGAAGCCATTTTCCAACAACACTGCCACCCATCTGGTATTAGCTGCTTTAACCGTTTTTTCTTGGCTTACCGCTGGTGAAGACTGGGTAACGCCAGTTACCATTTGATTGGTCGGCGGGTTAACTCCTACACCCTCAGCTATTTTTACCGCTAATTGCTGATCTACATTACTAAACATTTCTACTACTGCTTGTCTTATCTGTTTATCTTTAACACTACCCACTTCAAAATGAAAAGCTTCAATAATATGCTGCTTTTCTGCATCAGACATACTGTTCCAAAAGAGTGTGGCTTGCTTATAGTGATTTTTAAAACTATCACTACGCCCTTTTATCTTTTGCCCTTCCACCTTTTCGGCATAATGTACATAGCCGTTCTCTATTTCAGGGGCCGGCATTGGTGCATTAGCTTGCAAAGAGTTAGGAGAATAGCTTACTTGACCTTTATCAATAGTCATGCGATGATAACCATCGCGTTGATTGTTATGAACTGCCGCTACAGGCCGGTTAATGGGGATTTCATGGAAATTGGGGCCGCCTAAGCGAATCAGCTGAGTATCCAAATATGAAAAAAGCCGGCCCTGCAGTAATGGATCATTAGAAAAATCTATGCCTGGTACTACATGGCCCACATGAAATGCTACTTGCTCGGTCTCGGCAAAAAAATTGTCTACATTACGGTTTAAGGTCATTTTACCGATTATTTTTACGGGGACAATTTCTTCCGGCCAAAATTTGGTAGCATCTAAAATATCAAAATCAAAATTAAACTCCTGATTTTCTTCTATCATCTGTACCCCTAGTTCATACTCAGGATACTCCCCCATTTCAATAGCTCTCCATAAATCCCTTCTATTAAAATCAGGATCTTTGCCCGCTATTTTTTGAGCCTCATCCCAAACTAGTGAATGAACGCCTAAAGCAGGTTTCCAGTGAAACTTAACAAAACGCGCCTTACCTGCTTCATTGACAAATCTAAAAGTATTTACCCCGAAACCTTCCATCATTCTAAAACTCCGGGGAATGCCCCGATCAGATAGAAGCCACATAATCATATGGGCTAATTCCGGAGTATTAACCACGAAATCCCAAAAGGTATCATGGGCTGCAGAGGCTTGAGGTATTTCATTATTAGGTTCAGGCTTGATAGCGTGTACTATATCCGGAAATTTTATAGCATCTTGAATAAAGAAAATCGGCATATTATTGCCAACTAAATCATAGTTACCATCCTCAGTATAAAATTTAGTGGCAAAACCTCTAACATCACGCACCGTATCAGCCGAGCCTCTTGAACCTACCACAGTTGAAAAGCGTACAAAAACCGGGGTTTTTACTGATGGGTCTTGTAAAAACTTAGCTTTGGTAAAGTCGGTCATAGGTTCGTAAACCTGAAAATATCCATGCGCTCCAAAACCGCGCGCATGCACTACCCGCTCGGGAATTCTTTCATGATCAAAATGAGTCAATTTTTCCCGAAAATGAAAGTCCTCCATGAGGGTTGGCCCTCTAGTTCCGGCCTTTAGAGAATTATCGGTATCAGATACCCTGCTCCCCTGGTCAGTTGTTAACATGGTTCCCTCGTTGCTCACCCGAAATATTTCTAACTGCTCATCTTTACTCTGTTCTGTAACTCTTACCGGCTCTTGTTTTTGTACCTTATCGATTTTTTATTCCACCCTTCATCTTAAACTAAATACTTTTTTTAAATATTTAAGGTTAAAATTTTTCTTTTCTTTCCTATTTAGTGTGCATTATGGCATTAGGTTATATACTTATAAAAAATAAAAACCCCTCTTTATACTAATTAAAGCCTAAAGCGGGTTCATCAATTTTATTCTGTTCGAATTTACTTATTAATACTTGATTTCTGCAATGGGAATGACCGACTCAGGTACCTCGGGGTGCTCTCCGAGCATTTTTTCCATCCAGATCATATCGTACCAGGTACCAAATTTATAACCGCATTTGGTAAAGTGGCCCACCTTTGCATAACCTAAGTGTTGGTGAAAAGCTATACTGGTATTATTGAGATGTATATCATCAACCGGCGTGTATGCGATACAGGCATTCAAGTTAAGAATGTTCTGGCGCTTAAGCAGATTTTCCAAAGCCCTATATAGCTTTTTGCCTAACCCCTTGCCTTGGTAATCTTGCTTTAGATACACAGTAGTTTCAACCGCCCAATCATATGCCGCACGTTCCTTAAAAGCCGATGCATATGCATAACCAACAATGCAATCTTCTTCCACCGCAACTATATAAGGATACCTCTTCAGGGTATCCCTGATCCGCTGTGAAAACTCAGTAACCGACGGTATGTCATATTCAAAAGTAATAGCTGTATTCGTAACATAGGGGGAATAAATCTGCAAAATCTCTTCTGCATCTGCCTCGGTTGCCATTCTGATTGAAACCATGTTTAAGACCTTCTTTCAGTTAATTGTAAAACCGCACATCACCATGGCATTTACATAAACATTTATCTGTTTTTGATATCCAGCCTTATCAATTAATTAATCAAAAATATTCAGATTTTCACTGCCAATATCCGTATATTTTAATTCGATGACATACGAAGGCACCCCGGAATCTCCCTTATATTCCGCAAAAATTGCTTCGTGGTTAACGCAAAATCCTAAGAATTTGTCCACCGCACCTTGTGCATGTGCTGCCACATCAATATTCCTTGGATATCCGCTTTTCCTCGAGCATCTGTTGATTAAGCTCCAGTTTTTCATGCACTAGGTTTTCCAGGATTTTTTCTACGTCTGCCCCCTCCGCAAAAATATCTCTAATATGGACAGGTTCATTGCCGCCCCTTCGGTAACACCTGAGAATTTGACGGGAGCCGCTCAGATAAGAAGTATCCGTTTTTTCTGAATAAATCTCGGTATTCTCGTAGATCCGTACGTTGATAAAATCCTGAACTTTACTGGTATTGACGGTCTTGTTATAGGTTGCGGTAACCTCTCCTTCCGCTTTGTCTTGCATAATCTGTTTCATTTCATCAAGCAGTTTACTGTCTGGGGCCTCTTCCGCTTTTATTGCCTGCCGCACTTGCTCGGGGAATGCTTTTTGATAGCTTCCACTTAAGCGAACATTAATGCCCTCTTCGCTATAATCCGTTTCCCAGCCTTCTTCTTCTCCCCCATAGGTTAAAAGGGTTTTCTCTCCAACCGCATCACCTATATAGATACTCTTGCTGGGATCATAAAACCGCTGGGTAACCGCAAAATTTTCATCAAAGTTTAAAGAAATAAGTATTTCACTTTCTTGCCCATTCGGCTGCGCAGGGTTTGGATATTTGATGCCCCGGGCTCTAAATACAGTATTGCCCATTTCAAACTGAGGATTCGCCTCATACTGCTCCAGGCATTTATCAAGGTACTCTTTTTCAGGTTCGATGCCTAAGCCTTTTAGCACTACCTCCACCTGCCGCCTTATCATATCAGCGTAATCTACATTGTCGGCAAACACTTCTTTAAGCCCAAATTCTTCTCCTGTATTGAGGTCTACATTATATGATGCGATTTGGCTATAGAAGATTGGTTCATAGGCCAGGCCTTGCCCACGCAATTCCCCTTTCTCGTCTTTATACTCCCAACGATAATGGGCACTGATCGAGAGGATATTATTGAAATTCCCGGAGCATATAAGTTCAATATCTTGTTTGACACATTCTAAATCGGCATACTTCT
>JAEWZB010000056.1 GCA_023395515.1 Bacillota bacterium | reverse complement strand
ACTTGCGGTTGACTGGTAGGCCCATAATTTTTAACGGCACTGACTAGTCCTAAGACTAATAATACCATTATAATTACACTTATGAGTCCCTTTTTCTTAATAACTAACATCATAGCTCTCCTTTCCTAGGCATTACCGTTATTTTATGGGGAGAAATATTTAATAAGGTAGCGGTAGCATTAGTTAGTTTCTCGGTAATGCGGGGGTCGTTAGCTCCTTCTGCTACTACTAACACCCCCAGAATATCCGGTCTTTTTTCTTCTACTAATAAGGGATTTCCCGAAGAAACGGCTAAATCGCGAGTTATGTTCTGTTCGGTAGTAGTCTTTTTAGTTCCGCGATTATCAGTTTCTTGTATATCTCTTTTTTCATCCCTAATATTACTGGCATAAGTTTTTACTCCTTCTGAAGATAAGGTTAGACTTACATTTACTTGCCCAGCCCCTTCTATTTGCGCCAGAATACTTTCTAACTCACCGGTTAGGCTGTCTTTTACACTAGATGATGAAGCGACCGGCTTAGGCTCACTTACGGTACTGGAAGTATCAGGCTGAACTTTAGTAGTTGGCCAAATTATGGCTAATAAACCCAGCGAAATGATAATGACTAACAGATACTTGACCTTACTATTATCTATGGGCCATTTATTCTGATTAGTATCCTCCTTACCTTTTCTCATCCACTCTTCCAACATTATCTAACCCCCTTCAAACTCCACCTGTATTTGAGTACCTTCCAAGCCATACATGTTTTTAACTACACTTAATAACTTTTCCTGAATAGCTTCTCTTTCTTCCAAAGTATACTTACCCGGCTGACTAGAAAAAACTCCAATTTTCCCCGTATCATCTTCTGCTGCTATTACTTCCGGCCTTACTACAATGTGTAAATTGGCTACTGCTCCATTACCGGAAATCTCGGCCTTAGTCTCAACTTCCTGTACCCCTGGAACCAGCATAGCTACTGCACTTATTTGTCCTTCCAGTTTTTGCTTTAGAATCTCATCACCTTGACCCATGATTTGTTCATTTATTTTAGCTCCCGATTTTAATATTTCTTCTTCGGTAATCGGGCTTTGGGTATGGGCCCATAAATCAATTTGGAAATCTTTATCACTATACAAGTAGCCTAAAGTGGGGCTTAATATGGAAATAAGAATAAATAATCCTATAGCAAACCTTACAAAGGGCTTAACCTTGCCCTCGGGTAACAATAGTTCGAAAAAACTTGCTACTATAATAATTACTAAAACATTCCTTACTATCTCGGTTAAAATTTCTATAACTACTCACCACCATTTCTACCTTAACATTACGGCACTATTAGACATACCGGCCACAATAGCAATCATTATAAAAAACATTAAACCGACTGCAGCTACTGCGGCTAACATCAAGAATAGATGGGCACTCATAATTTCTAAAATAGCTGCGGTACGGGCATCCCCTAAAGGCTCGGCAATAGCAGCAGTTATTTTGTATATTAAAGCGATAGCGGCTATTTTTAATAAAGGAAAAATTACGATACCAAATACAATTAATACCCCGAAAATTCCCAAAGCTTGTTTTAGCATCACCACATAACCGGAGGCTACTTCGATAGTGTCTGAAAACATCTTGCCTACTACCGGTATAGCATTATCAGTTACAAACTTAGTAGTCCGCAAAGCTACCTTATCTAGAACGGAAGCATAAAGGGCTCTTAAAGTTACGATCCCTACAAAAATGGTTAAGAAAAAACCTAAGGTAATCTGCGACATCTGGCCAAAAAACTTAGCTAACCTTTCTACTTTAATAGTCTCTGACATGTGATTTACCATGCTTAAAATAGCCGACATAATAATTAAGGGAAAAACAATATTTTTAATAGCATTAGCAAAAGCGGTGGCAGTCGTCATTAATATAGGGAACAGCATAACTGAAGCATTAATATTGCCCAACCCGGCTACCAAAACCATCATTTGGGGCAACATCCCCATCATGAAAGCCACCATATTATCTATAGTGTTTTGCCCGATGGTCAAAACTACTTTAAAAGAGCCTAAGGCAATGGCACACAAAGCTAAAAAACAGACTAAATACGAAACTTTACCGATACTGGAGGAAAAAGCATTTTGCAAATTGATTAGTAAAGCCGCTATAACTGAGAGAATTAAAATCTTGCCTAATAAGCCGGAATTAGCCATTATCTCCTTAAATAAAAAGCTCAATATATTCTCGGCTACTTCCTGGATATTGAATTGCCAGTCACCCTTGACAAAGTCTACCAGCCATTCCTTAACCGTCTTATGTTCTAAATAATTAGTAATCTCTCCATCAATATTCTTCTTATATTCTTCCAGAGAATCTATATCTAAGTTGGTAAGCGTATCTTGCCAGGAAAAGACTGGCTCCGCCTCCTCAGCTTGCACACTTAAGCCGGGCAGAAATATAAAACTTAAAACCATACAAGTTAATAATATGTATCTTAGGGGTAAAGCTAGATTAACTGGGTAAGCTCTCTTTTTAATATTTATCATTATTAAATACACCCCAATAAATATTTTTACCCCGGCATTAAATCCATAAGTGATTCCAAGATTGCTATCATAATAGGTAAGGCTAAAACGGCAATAATTATTTTAGAAGCAAATTCTACCTTTTTAGCTACCGCCTGCTCCCCGGCATCACTGCATATAGCTGCCGCAAATTCCCCCAAATAAGCAACTCCTAATATTTTCAAGATAGTAGCCAGGAAAAAATAATTGATTTCAGCTCTTCTAGTTAACTCCTTCATGACATTAACTATGGACCCCATCTTGCCCATCATTAAAGTAAAAATAACAACACTGAAGACTATGCTTAAAACTACAGCCATGACGGGCTTTTCTTGTCTAAGAATTAATAAAAGTATAGTTGTAACTAAGGCCAGTCCTACTATTTGGGCAATTTCCACTAGCCAAGCACCCCTTTTCAGGTTAATTTACCGGTTACTTAAAGATTAAAAACCGACCTGACTACAGTAAATAGTTGATTCATTAACTGGACTACAATAATTAAGACTACTACTACCCCGGCTAAAGTCAGCATTTCTGCCTGTTCTTCCTTTTTGGCTTGTTTTAAAACTATAGATAAAACCGAAATTAATATGCCTATCCCCGCAATCCGAAAAATAATATCGATATCCATAGTCAACCTCCCCCTTCATAATTTTGAATTCTTAATTATTAAGTTCGATTATTCTGTAAAATTTAATTTCATCATGTTGAATGTATAAATATGTAGGAGCCATTGGACGCAGCATGGAGTATACACCCTGCGAAGGCGAAAGAAGAAAGGGGGCGAACCCCACGGACGGGGAGAGCGGGCCACTGAACAGGATGTGATTTTGGCCCGGTACCCCTTTCTTCTTGAGACAAGCAGTTGGTGTTTACCTATGCGAAGTCTGGCAACGGAATATTTATACATTCAACTAACGAAATAATAACTTTTTGAAGTAGAATGAGAATTCAAAATTCAAACTAGTAGTATTACTACTACCGTACCTAAAATAAACCCCCCATATGACCAGAGCTTTTGTCCTGACTTAACTTCCTCCCGGGCTTTTTCTTCCTGAACCTTTAATTCTTCCTGAATAAAAGTAAAGAACTTCCTTTGTTCATAGACATCAGACATTCCTAATTGGCTGGAAGCCGTCAAAATCAGCTCTATATCTTCAGCTTTTAATTGCAAATGGGGAGCTGTCATTTTTACCGCCTGGCTCCAAGCTTCATTAGCAGTCACCCCATCTTTTCCCTGTAAAATCAACCCACATTCTCTAAAAATATAATTGATCGGTTTAGGGCTAAACCTGGATGTTCTTTCCATGGCCCTGGTTAAGGGAGTGTAATTATAAGTTATCTCCTTTTCTAAAAAGCCTAAGGCTAATCTAAGGTTTTTAAGCTCCTCCACCCGTTTTTCAATTCTTCGGGCTCCTAAAAGCCCCCAAGCTCCAAAACCGGCAATTACTAAGGCTATACCGATAGGTTTAAACAGCAACATTACCATCCCACCTAACTATGTCTTCCACCGTCCCCGGCCCTTTTTTACGGGACAAAATTACTCCCACCCGAAAAGCTCCCCTTTGAATAAGATTATTAATTAAGGGCCGGGCCTTTAACTCGGCCACATTTTGGGCATGAATACTGCTTATCACAGTCACTCCGGCATTTATACATTCATAAATTGCTTCTATATCCTCTTTTCGGCCAATTTCATCCGTAATAATCACTTGTGGGGATAAAGAGCGAATCGCCATAATCATCCCCAAGGCCTTGGGACACGAATCTAAAACATCAGTCCTAATACCTACATCTAATTGAGCCACTCCTTTGTAACTCCCGGCCAGTTCCGACCTTTCATCAATTATGACTACATTATGGGGATTACAAGACCCGGTACCAGTTGATAACAACCGGGCTAAATCCCGGAGTATAGTCGTTTTCCCGCAACGGGGCGGAGATACTATTAAACTGCTATTGACCTGTCCTTTATGATTGCATACCTCACTTAACAAAGAAGCCGCACAGCCTTTTTTCTCCCGGGCCACCCGGATACAAATTCCCGAAAAATCCTTAATACTTTTAACATCATAATTTTGCATTATAACTTGCCCGGCTAATCCTACCCGGTGTCCTCCCGGAATAGTTATAAACCCCCGGCGTATTTCTTCCTCAAAAGCATATAAAGAATTATCACTAATGGAGGCAATAGTTCTGAAAACATCTTCCTCACTAATTATGTAACCTTCATTAAGGTTGCCAGTTACTTCTCCCCGCGAAGTTATGGTAAAATCACTATCCCCCATCCTCAGCACCAAAGGTTTAAGAGTCCTCATCCTCACTTCCTCTAAACCCTCAAAAATATTAGCCCGGGCTTTATGTAATAAAGCTTTAACTGTAGGTGACAAATAAGGAATCACTTCTTGCTCAATAATTCTGCTATCCAACAGTTGCACCTAATCACCACCTTGCTCTAAATAATATTGGTCTAAAGAGCAAAATATTCCATTTAAATAAAACAGTTCCCGGTGAATACCGGCTAAATCCCCATAAAAAAAGCTGCCCCTTAATCCGGTTTGGATTAGGAACAGCCTTTTTAAAAAAGTGCTAAGAAAGGTTAAATTTCAAATTGTGCAACCAGATGGGATAAATCTTCTCCCAGTTTAGCCAAAGATGCCGCCGCTTGACTAATCGAAACCATAGATGACGACTGTTCTTCGGCACCGGCTGATGCTTCCTGAGTATTAGCTGCGGATTGTTGAGTCACCGCACTGATATTTTCCATATTGGCAGCTACCTTTTCTGTATCTGCAGTCATAACCTGAGCCGCTTCATTAACCTGCCTAATCTGAACTACCACATCATTCACGCTGTCTACAATTGATTTAAAAGCATCACCGGCTAAAGCTACCGCCTCGACCCCTTCTGCGACAATAGAAGTGCTTTTCTCCATAGTCGCAATGGCATGTTTAGTTTCCACTTGAATATTGCCTATCAAAGCGGCTATATGGGCAGTTGATTCGGCAGATTGTTCAGCCAGTTTGCGTACTTCCCCTGCCACCACGGCAAAACCCCGTCCCTGCTCTCCGGCCCGGGCGGCTTCAATAGCTGCATTCAAAGCCAACAAATTAGTTTGATCGGCAATGCCTGAAATAACATCTATAATTTCTCCTATGGCATCTGATTTTACCCCTAAAATATTAACCGCGGCAGATGTTTCATCATTAACTTCACTAATCAACTTAATTTTTTCGATTACTTTTTCTACTTGAACTACACCTTGTTTCGCATCATCAGCCGCTTTCATACTATTTTCAGCCACTATATTAGTACTGGCCGTAATCTGCTGAGAATTACCGGCTATATGCTCCACGGCACTGCTGACTTCCCCTATTGAATTAGCTTGATTAGTTGCTCCGGCAGCTATCTCTTCAATCGTAATAGATATTTGTTCACTGCCGACCTTGGCTTCATCCGCAGAAGCTGACAATTCTTCACTGGCTGCTCCTAAACTAGAAGCGGTGTCAACTACACTGCCAATTATTTCACGTAAGCTTATAACCATCTGTTTAAGCCCTGAAATTAACCGGCCTACTTCATCTTGACCCAATTTTGAATCATCAATCACTACATTTAGATTCCCCCGGGCTACTTTGTCAAGTATATTAGCAGCATATCCCAACGGCTTAGTCAAACGGTTTACAAAAAATGCAGTTATAAGAATTATTACGGTAAAACTTAAAATGGCTAAAAGTAAAATGACTTTCAGCATGCTATTATATTCCGCAAATATATTATCTTCCGGTATTGATATCCCAAAAGACCATACTTCATCACTGCCATCTATAGTAATAGGCTGGAAATCAAATAAACTGGTAAGATTATTGGAAGCCTTTGCGTACAAAAGTATTTCTTCACCTTTATCCAAGGATTCCTCCCACACAGCCCGCCAATTATCGCTTTGGTCAGCTAATTTTTTCATTAGCAAATCATCTTTATAACCATGAGCTACAAAAGTACCGGCATCAGATATTAATTGAGCATAGCCACCCATAGTAGTTATTTCTTTAATTTGATTTTGCAAATATGCTAACTCGATATCGGCTCCTACAACCCCTAAGAAATTGCCGTTATCATCAGTTATCGGCATTACCAGAGAAGTAATTAGTATTTCACCACTGTCTACCGAGTAATAAAAAGGTTCGGTTATAGTCGTTTTAAGAGTTTTCTTAGGCAGTAAATAAAAATCCCCCTCTCCTTCCTGTTCATAATTCATTACCGGTTCAAGGGTCAACCCTTTTCCGGTATCGACTACATAAGGAATAAAACGTCCCGTATCATCGTGACCAGGTTGCCCCACATAAATAGCATCTTTATTATCAAAAGCATTAGGCTCCCATAAAGTATATAAACCTACAACCCCGGGAAGTGCTTCCAGCTCTTGGCCCAGCCATGCAATAATTTGTTCCCGGTTCATTAGGTCATCTTCTCTAAAATAAAGCAGACTACTGCGATATGCTTGCAGTACCGTATTAATTCTATGAAAATCAGCAGCAACTGATGATGAATTCGATTGAGCAATTTCCTGGGCTAAATGTTCGGCTTGATTTACACTGTTATTATGAATTTGTTGTAAAACTATAGAAAAAATAAGTACAAATGAGATAGTCAGTATACTACTAATTACAATCACTAATTTAATAGGCATCTTAAAATCTTTAAACCGCATTACCAGTGCAACCTTCTTTCTAATTTTTCATTGATTATTTAAAATATGTAATTTAAGCTTTCGGGAGTTTAAATGGACATGTTTCACATTCTTCCGATTCATTCAGGCAATATAGTTCTTTGCCTATTAGCCATTTTTGGTAACAACAGGGAATATTAAAAAAATAACTTATATCCACATCAAAATACTTCGCTGCACTTAATAACATATCTATTGATGGGACGCTCCTATTGCTTTCTATATCACCGATATAGGAGTTAGAAAAATGAATTTTAGCAGCTAATTCCCTCTGTGTAATTCCCTCCTTCTCGCGTAGCTTTTTAATTTTTAATCCTATACTCAATGACATGCACCTCTTTACAAACCACTTTATAGTATTTTAAATATTAATTTGCACGTAAACTACGTGCAAATCTCCTTTTTAAGGCTATCTGCATTTGAATACAATTGATGTTACGGTTCTATCAAGGGAAAGATGAGTATAGGTGGGAGGGCTACTGAATTAAGTACATCTAAGGTTATGGTTCTACCACAAAAAAGCACCCCGTAGGGTGCCCGTGTATCTCTATTTAAATACATCTATACGGTTCTACATGTAAAAGTTGCGCCAGGACGCTTTGGCAAAAACAATTTAAATACATCTAATGTTACGGTTCTACTGATAATAACGCATATTGAGCAAGCTCATGGTATGTTATTTAAATACAACTAATGTTACGGTTCTACCTGCAATTAAATATCTCCAACCACGACCAGCTGACGTATTTAAATACATCTAATGTTACGGTTCTACTATGCAAAGGATATGGAATTGGGATTGTATGCCTCAATTTAAATACATCTAATGTTACGGTTCTACGGATTCACATTCGCCAATATCCACAGTTCGGCCTAATTTAAATACAACTATTGTTACGGTTCTACAGCCACTTCCGGAGATTCGCAGATTAGATGAGCTGGAATTTAAATACAACTATTGTTACGGTTCTACATGAGGGAACTAGCACAATCTACACTAGATAGCTAATTTAAATACAACTATTGTTACGGTTCTACATTAATAGTGTAAGAGAAAATACTTTAGAAGGTTATTTAAATACAACTAATGTTACGGTTCTACTATCAACGGCCAAAGGAACTTCGGGACCGTTGGGAAATTTAAATACAACTAATGTTACGGTTCTACCCTGCTGTCCCTTTCCAGTGCAGGGGCATCTACTATATTTAAATACAACTATTGTTACGGTTCTACTAGGGCAATAGCCACGGCTTTAATAGCCAAGTTCCCATTTAAATACAACTAATGTTACGGTTCTACGTGGATTTGGAATAAAAGCTTCAGCAACTAATCTAATTTAAATACAACTAATGTTACGGTTCTACTAAGAATATATGTATTTCTTATTTCTTTTAATAAATATTTAAATACAACTAATGTTACGGTTCTACATTCCAAACTGTTCTTTACAAGAAACCTTTTGATTAATTTAAATACAACTAATGTTACGGTTCTACGGTGGAATTGGCTTGGTTCTTTATCCAAAAGACTTATTTAAATACAACTAATGTTACGGTTCTACATAGTGTAAGAGAAAATACTCTAGAAGGTTACGAAATTTAAATACAACTAATGTTACGGTTCTACGTTATATTCAAATTTGTAGCAGCTTTAAACCAATCAAATTTAAATACAACTAATGTTACGGTTCTACTTGTAACCTATGAGC
>JAEWZB010000055.1 GCA_023395515.1 Bacillota bacterium | reverse complement strand
GGTCATATTCCATATGCCCGGTATGTGAGCCTCTTTTGCCGCCTAAAACTTCTAATTCATCAATAAATATAATGGCACTTTTACAATGTTCAGTACTAGCTTTTTTGCGGGCATCCTGGAATAAATTCCTCACTCTTTTGGCTCCCACCCCCGCATACATTTCTATAAACTCACTGCCTGAAACCGCTATAAATGCCGATTTGGTATAACTAGCCGCCGCTCTGGCCAGTAAGGTCTTGCCCGTTCCCGGCGGACCTACTAATAATACCCCTTTTAGAGGCCTTATTCCCATCCGAATAATTTCTTCCGGTTTTAATAAAAATTGTAAAGCTTCTTTTAATTCATTAGTTGCAGTTTCCTGACCACCAATATCATCAAAGCTTATCAGGAAATGCTTTCTAACCCCTTTACCAATATTACCAACTTGAATATTACCTTGAGCTTGCATAACTAAAAAAAGTCCACCCATAACGAGGAGCACTAAAACGATGGGGGTTACATTTACACCGATAATAGCCAGAAAAATAATTAAAGCAACACCTGTACCTACTAATACTTCTTTCACTTTATCCCCCCTACAAACTAGTTGTAATAGCAGATGGCCTGGTCAAAACCTGATAAGTATAGGAATCACCATCTATTAATTGAATATAAACACATTTGTCATCAATAAATAAACTATAGGTAATTTCTGCTTCCCCAGATATTTCTGCCAGCTTTTCATCCAGCCATAAAAATTGATTATTAGCTAAGGCTTGATAAATAGCAGGTTGGAGCTGAGCAGATAAATCATTAAGTTTAGCATTAGGTTGATCGGCTAATACCAGTTCATACTCATTCTTATCTAATTTAGCTGCAATAGTTTTAACCAGGTCTTGGTACACTGTCTGTATATTTTCCACCCGGTTAAGCTGCACTTCGATTTTATATACCTTATCTTTATTAATATCCACCTTTTCAACGGCTTCAATCATATGGAGCTCTTTAGTCAAAGGTTGTTCAACCCCTACTCTATTGTATATAGTGAAACCGCCTAAAAATAATCCCAGGGCTATAAGCAAAGTTAAAATGGCAATAATTACCCTGAATTCTCCATTTTTCATCAATTTTCTCCCCCTTTGCCCATCTATTATAACATAGCCCCAGGTTCTAAACTTTACGAAACATATGGAAAATACGGAAAGAAAAAACGACCCTAAGGCCGTCTTTTAAGTTAATTATTTGTTATAAGCACTGATACTCTTAGAGTCTAATTCTTTTGGACCTGTACTAGCTATAACTACATAGACTATACTCATTAACTACACTTCCAATAATACTAAAATTCCAGCTATGTTTATGCCATAATTTAGGAACGGTTTAAAGCTAATTTCCTTTATTTAAAACCGTTTTTGGCTTTTTCTCCATATATTCATTTCTTGCGCAGATTTAATTAATTCATCTCTAAAATCAGGATGGGCTATGTTAATTAAAGCTTCGGCCCTTTCCCAAGTGCTCTTTCCTTTCATGTTAGCTATACCATACTCGGTAACTAACATATGGGTGGCAGTTCGGGGATCAGTAACGATAGAGCCTGGGGTTAGTATGGGTTTTATTCTGGAAACAGTTTGACTTTGGTACTCAAATGTAGAAGTCATACATACAAAGCTTTGCCCGTTTTTAGATTTATAAGCCCCTTCCACAAAGTCAAGCTGCCCTCCAGTTCCGCTGATTTGTCTAGTTCCCATACTTTCAGCGCTGACTTGACCAAATAAGTCAATTTCAATGCAGGCATTTATAGAAACAACGTCATCCAGCATAGCTATATTACGCGGGTCGTTAGTATAATCAATAGGATACGAAACAACTCCCGGATTATCATCAATAAAATCATAAAGATCCTGGCTGCCAAAGGCAAAAGAGAAAGCCTGCTTATATTTATCTATTTTTTTATATTTACCGGTTATTTTTCCCGCTTCAGTCATTTTCATAAAAGCATCTACATACATCTCGGTGTGAACACCTAAATCCTTCAGATCCGACTCGGCTACTAGAGTGCCTACCGCATTCGGTATACCTCCTATACCTAACTGGATGCAACAGCCGTCATACATCTTTTCTATAATATGCCGAGCTATCTTGCGGTCTGTTTCGGTAGGCTCTATGCTTGGCAAAGCCGGAAGGGATTGATGGCTGGATTCTACTATAAAGTCCACCCTGCTTATATGAACAGCTTCCTGATTGCCGCCTAGTATGCGGGGCATATTATTATTAATTTCCAAAATAACATACCGGGCATTTTCTATAGCAGCCATATTAGATGCTGTACCGGCTCCAAAGCTAAAATAGCCGTGTTTATCCATAGGACTTACGGTAGCCATAAATACATTATTAGGGCTAGCATCTTTTCTCATCATAGCAGGAGATTCATGAAATTTCATAGGTACATAATACAAGAGTCCCTCATTATGGTATTTCCTGTCTAATCCGCTAAAATGCCAGGCATTCCAACAGAAATGTTCCCCGCTATTATCAGCTTTAAGAGTATAATGAGGCCATACCCCCAAATTTACTCTGATTTTAATATCCCATAACTCACCTTTTCGGCGGGCTAAAGCTTGGTCCAGTTCATTGGCTGCCGTAATCCCAAAGCCATATTCCACCCAATCCCCGGATTCAATCACCTTAACCGCCTCATCAGCACTAACTAATTTATTCTTATATTCGCTATTCCAATTCATATTAATATCCCCCCTTAAAATTTCTAAGTGGCATCGTAGAGACGTCAATATATATAAGAGTTTATTGCCACTAATGATATAATTTATCACATGATGTTAGCATTATTTGTCGAAAAAACTTTGCTTAGGAAAAAGAAAAGACGACCCTAAGGCCGTCTTTTAAGATAATCTGTTATTTAGAACTATTTAAGAATATGTTTAGCGATAACTACTCTTTGTATTTCATTAGTTCCTTCATAGATTTGGGTAATCTTCGCATCTCTCATCATTCTTTCTACCGGGTATTCTCTGGAATAACCATATCCGCCTAGAATTTGGACTGCTTCAGTAGTTACCCACATAGCTGTATCCCCGGCAAACAGTTTAGCCATAGCACTTTCCAAACCATAGGGTTCACCAGTGCCCTCTTTCCAACCGGCTTGGTAAGTTAATAACCGGGCCGCTTCAATTTTAGTTTTCATATCAGCCAGCTTAAACTGTATAGCTTGAAGCTCAGAAATAGGGGCATTAAACTGCACTCTTTCCTTAGAATAATTAAGGGCAAATTCATAAGCTCCTCCTGCTATTCCTAAAGCTTGGGCAGCAATACCGTTTCTGCCGCCATCTAAAATCATCATACCTATTTTGAAGCCTTCGCCTTCTTTACCTAATAAGTTTTCTTTAGGAACTTTACAATCTTCAAAAACTAATTCATAAGTTGCCGAGGTACGAATCCCCATCTTTTTCTCTTTCTTACCAAAGGAAAAACCCGGAGTGCCCTTTTCTACGATAAAGGCACTGATACTTTTAGAGCCTAATTCCTTGGGGCCGGTACGGGCTATAACTACATAGGTATCCGCATAGTAACCATTAGTTATAAATACCTTGGTTCCATTCATAATATAATAGTCGCCGTCCAGTTTAGCAGTAGTTTTAGTTCCTCCGGCATCACTGCCTGCGGATGGTTCGGTAATGCCAAATGCTGCTATCTTCTCTCCTGCGGCCAGCGGCGGTAAATACTTCATTTTTTGCTCTTCGGTACCAAATTTCCAAATAGGCCAGGAGCCTAAGGAAGTATGAGCTGATAGAGCAACACCCATACCGGCATCGACTTTAGAAATTTCTTCCACAGCGATAACATAACTTAAGAAGTCAGCTTCCGCTCCCCCATATTGACCTTCCCATGGTATACCGCATATACCTAATTCGGCCATTTTGCCCCATAAATTTAAATCAAATACATCTTGTTCGTCTCTTTCTGCAACACTAGGGCCCAGTTCATTTACGGCAAAGTCTCTAACCATTTTTCTTAACATAATATGTTCATCAGTAAGTCTAAAATCCATTAATTATAACCTCCAATAATACCAAAATTTCAACTATGTTTATGCCATAATTTTAGGAACGGTTTTAAGCTAACCTCCTTTCTCCCCTTTAATTAAAACCTTTTGTGGCTTTTTCTCCATATTTGCATTTCCTGAGCAGATTTAACCAGTTCCTCTCTAAAATCAGGATGGGCTATATTTATTAAGGCTTCTGCTCTTTCCCAGGTGCTTTTGCCCTTCATATTAGCAATACCGTATTCGGTAACTAACATATGGGTGGCAGTTCTAGGGTCGGTAACAATAGAGCCCGGAGTTAGTATAGGCTTTACTCGGGAAATAGTTTGGCCTTTAGATACAAAAGTAGAAGTCATACATACGAAGCTTTGCCCATTTTTAGATTTATAAGCACCTTCCACAAAGTCAAGCTGGCCTCCGGTTCCGCTAATGTGTTTAGTTCCAACACTCTCAGCACTAACTTGGCCAAATAAATCAACTTCGATACAAGCATTTATGGAAACAAAATCATCTATTTGGGCTATTATACGCGGATCATTAGTATAATCAACTGAATAAGCCGCAACTCCCGGGTTGTCATCAATAAAATCATACAACTCCTGGCTGCCCATGGCAAAAGCAAAAACTTGCTTATATTTATCTAACTTTTTATATTTACCAGTTATTTTCCCCGCTTTAGTCATCTTCAGATAAGCATCTACATACATCTCGGTATGAACCCCTAAGTCTTTCAGATCAGACTCAGCCACTAATGAGCCTATAGCATTAGGTATGCCCCCTATGCCTAACTGCACACAACATCCATCATACATTTTTCCGATAATATGTTCAGCAATTTTCTTTTCGGCAGCACTTGCTTCTGTGGCACCTAAAGCAGGCAGAGGCTGATTACTGCTCTCCACTACATAGTCAACCATACTAATATGGATTGTTTCTTGGTTCCCTCCCAGTACTCGGGGCATATTATTATTTACTTCCAAAATTACGTATTCCGCATTCTCTATGGCCGCCATACACGATGGCGCCCCGGCTCCAAAACTAAAATATCCATGCTTATCCATGGGACTTACAGTTGCCATAAAAACATTATTAGGTATCGCATCATTTCTTAGCATAGTTGGCAATTCATGAAACTTCATGGGTATATAATACATAAGTCCTTCATTATAATATTTCCTATCTAATCCTCCAAAATGCCAGGCATTCCAACAGAAATGTTCTCCGCTAGGATCAGCATCAACAGTATAATGGGGCCATGCTCCAATATCTACTCTGATTTTCACATCCCATAATTCATCTTTTCTCCGGGCTAAAGCTTGGTCAAGTTCATTAGCTGCAGTAATCCCAAATCCATATTCTACCCAATCGCCAGATTTAACTACTTTAACTGCTTCATCAGCACTTACTAATTTATTCCTATATTCATTGCTCCAACTCATGTAAATCCTCCTTAGAAAATGATAATAAAATATGAGATTGTTATAGTTTTTTCTGTAAATCGACCTCCTTACCTAATATTCTATGCAATATACATGCCAAACCCTTATGATTATATAGGTATTTAGGGAAACTTTTCACAAATCAACTTATTTGTATGCATTATATGCAAAATTTTTGCCCATCACAAGATTTTTAAGGAGTTTATCTCCTGATTTGCGTTATTTTTTATTCTTTGAGAAAATTAAATTTATAGAAATATTCTAAACCAGAAATGACCGTAATGATAACTGCCAGATACATTGCCCAAATTCCCAAAGGCAACCCCAGGTAGGGCTGATAAATATTTTGGGAAATAACTAAAACTGTAGCAACAATCTGGGTGATTGTCTTAATTTTACCCAGGTTACTGGCTGGAATAATTATCCCTTCCTCAGCCTTAAGGGTTCTCAAGCCGGTAACCGCAAATTCCCGGGCTAAAATAACTATAGCTATCCAGCCCGGTAATCTTCCTAATTCCACTAAACTAATTAAAGCGGCTGTAATAAGCATTTTATCTGCTAACGGGTCTAATATGATCCCCAGTTTAGTAACCTGTTTCCATTTACGGGCCAAATAGCCATCTAAGCTATCAGTTAAAGCCGCTATAATAAATACTCCTGCCGCTATAAAATCACCGTAGGGAATTCTTACCAAAAGAATTATTACAAAAACCGGAATAAGTATAATACGAAAAATAGTAATCAAATTAGGAAGATTCATGATGAGGTTCTCCAATCATATCGTAATTTCTAACTGCTTTTAATATAACCTCTGCAAATTCCCCATTTACCAAAGCATTTTTACTTTTAATCATGGTTATACCATCAACTTCAGGAGCTTGGAAATAACCTCTTCCTATGTATAAATTTTTACTTACTTGAGATGAAACTAAAATCTTCTGTTTTGAACCTAGCCGGGCAATATTTTTCCTGCGGGTAATCTGATTTTGCAGGGTTAATATCTTATCTAACCGTTCTTGCATGATATCTTCATTGACTCTATCTGCCATTAAATAAGCCGGCGTGTTTTCTTCAGCATTGTATTTAAAGGCTCCTAACCAGTCAAATTGGGTATCTTCTATAAACCTGTACAGTTGGTTGAAATTTTCTTCGGTTTCACCGGGAAAACCTAACATCACCGTAGTACGCAGGACTAAATCTTTTATGTTACTGCGCAGATTATCTATAAGAGATGATAATAGTTTATCTTCATGTTTGCGATTCATGTTTTTTAATATATTATTGGCTGCATGCTGAATAGGCAGATCCAAATAAGGAACTACCTTTTTTTCTTGGCCTATAACCTCAATAATATCCGGGGTTAAGTGGGCAGGATGAACGTACATGACTCTGATCCATTCCAAGTCAGTAAGCTCACTCAGTTTAGTTAAAAGGGCCGCTAAATTAAACTGGTAATCTAAGTCTTTACCATAAGAAGCGGTATCTTGTCCTATTAATACAATTTCCTTAATTCCCTGGCCAGTCAGGCTCCGGGCTTCTTCCAGCAAATCTTCCAGGGAACGCGACCGAAGCGCACCTCTTATGGAAGGTATCGCACAATAGGTACATTTATTATTGCATCCTTCAGTAATCTTCAGATATGCTGACCCTTTGGGGGTAGTTAAAAGGCGGGGGCCTTTTTCCATAAAAACAGTAGGCGGTTTATTAGTTAAGACCACTTGCTGGCCATTTTTCACTTTTTCCACTACTTCTTTTATCTCTAGAAAATCAGCTATGCCAACTACCGCATCCAGTTCCGGCATCTCTTGCATCAGCTCCTGGCCATAGCGTTGCGCCAGACACCCGGTAGCGATTATGTGGTTTATAATACCTTTTTCCTTTAATTCCCCAACTTCAATTATGGTGTCAATAGCTTCCTCTTTGGCATCAGCAATAAAACCACAAGTATTAATGATTACCACATCGGCCCGGTTGACCGAATCTACTATTTTATGGCCTCCTTGTTTTAGAAGAGCCATCATAATTTCTGAATCTACTCGGTTCTTTGAACAACCCAGACTTATAAAACCAATATTCACCTGGTATTTCTCCTATTTATTTTAGTATGACGTATAAGTTGCTTCTTTTACTTCCCAAGGCTGACCTAAGGGTGGCATTTCCTTACCATTATAAGTAATAGTAATTCCTCCGGCATTACCGGCTTTTAAATATATAGTTTCGTCACCCTTAAAAGTTAAGGTTTCCCCTACATTAAGAATGGCATTATATTGCGGTTCCCCGTCTACTACTATATTCAGCCAACATTTCTGGGTAGCTTCAACTATAATTTCAACTCCCACTTCTTCGGGAGGCGCTTTAACATCATTGTCAGGTTCTTCATTATCCGGAGTTTCCCCGCCCGGATTATCCGGCTCAACTATGGGGGTTCCTGAATTAGGCGGCAAAGTATGATCCTTAGTAAAATAAGTAATTAGATAATCACCAGCCCAAATAACTACGGCTAAAAATACAATAGCAACTATGACATTTTTCCAGGAAATATTACTTTCCAATACTGATGTTTTGGGAGGCTTTACTTCCATAGGCTCTTCGGGTATATCTGCACCATAAGCGGCATATTTAAAGAGTTCGGAGAACTCCTGTTCGTTTAAACCTAAAAACTTAGCGTACCTTTTCACAAATCCAGTGGCATAGACTTTAGCGGGTAATATATTATAATTTTCATTTTCTATGGCTTCTAGGTAGTATTTGCGTATTTTGGTTTCTTCCTCAACGGTCTCCAGAGAATATCCTTGTTTTAATCTCTCCTCTTTGAATTTCTCTCCTATTCCCATTTCTTCACTCCTAACAGCCTATGTTATCCATATTCACGTAATTCTTTTCTGGGGTTCACTGGCAGAGCTAGTAGTTCCTATAGCTATCCTAATGGATTGCCGCAAAGCATGATTATTTGAGGCACCGTATATGAGACCTGCTAAGAAAAATGAAAGTTTATTGTAAATAGAAAAATTTTGATTAGGTAATAAGGGGAAACTATAATGCTTGTTTCCATTAACTGCTATAATTTCCGACTTCCCGTCAGTAATAATAAAAATCTGTTCTGGATTGGTATTCAACTCTATCAATCTATTAATAAGCTTTTCATTGGGATGGATACTATCCATTCCTAAAACTACTAGTGTATATTGGGATAAATAGTCAGGAATATCATCTCCTCCATCTATTACTTGGTAAGTACAGAAACCGGGCAAATTATCTTCCTTCTTATTTAAAGCTCTTTTAGCCACTTATTGGGCAAACTTGTATTCCACCACCAGCCAATCACAATTAAAAATCATCCACTCTCTGGTAGTAATAGCCTTTTGGTAATCTTCCCAAGTCATGTTTTCTAAAAAGGTTAACTCATTATTAATATAAACCCGGCGACCGGTTCGCTTATTCTGGTGTTTATATACGTTGGCAATATTAACTTCCAGACTTTCTAACTGGTTTAGGAAGAGTCCGCCTATTTCATCATTGCCAATAAAAGTAAGAACTTCGGGCTTAATACCATAACTGCAAAAAACTGAACCAAGTTCTATAGGTACTCCCCGATATTTTACATCTATATTAGAGTCTAATTGTCCATCATGGTTAATATTAATTTCTAAAAAGCATTCTCCTAAAATAACTACTGAGGCTTCTTCATTAAAAACATATCCCTTTCCCCGTATTATACCCTTTTTCATTAAATTAGATATATGTACAGCTACTGATGATCTAGTTATGCCAAAAGTTTGGGCTAAATCATCTTGTGAGATTAAGGGATTTTTCTTTAGCATATTAATAATTTCTTGTTCACGCAAGGTAAGCCTCATTTTACTCCACCTTCAATTCCCATCTCACAAACATACTAACATAGTTTTTGATTCGCGTATAGCTTTTCCAACTGTTCACTATCAATGAGAATTTCCCTTTTTTTGTTATTATCCAATGCGGATACTAAACCCCGGTCTTCCATCAAATCAACTAATCTAGCCGCCCTGGCATAGCCTATTCTTAACCTTCTTTGCAATAATGAAACCGACGCTTTTTGTCCCTCCACAAATACCGAAACCGCCTCCCAAAACAGGTCATCTTCTTCAAAGTCACGGGACTCTAATAGGGAGGCTTCGATTTCTTCAAACTGTTCAGCATTCTGAATAGGTTCGGTCCCTTGCTCTTTAATAAAAGCTACGGTTTTTTCAATATCATTATCAGACACGTAAGCACCTTGTACCCTATAAGGCTTGACTGCACCTACCGGGAAAAATAACATATCTCCTTTGCCCAAAAGTTTTTCCGCTCCGCCGATATCCAGAATAGTCCGGGAATCCGCTTGGGATGAAACGGCAAAAGCAATACGGGAAGGAATATTGGCCTTAATAATCCCGGTAACTACATCCACTGAAGGCCTTTGGGTCGCTACAATTAAATGCATACCGGCAGCTCTAGCCATTTGCGCCAAACGGCATATGGAATCTTCTACCTCAACTGGGGCTACCATCATTAGATCAGCTAATTCATCAATTACAATAACTATATAGGGCATACGCTCCGCCGAACTTTGATTGTATCTAGCTATATCCCGAACTCCTTTTTCGGCAAATAAGCGATACCTTTTCTCCATTTCCGTAACCATCCACCTTAAAACTACCGAAGCTTTTTTAGGATTAGTTACCACCGGAGTAAGTAAATGGGGGACCCCGTTATAGACCGTAAGCTCAACCATTTTAGGATCAATAAAAACTAATTTCAATTCATCCGGTACCGTATTATAAAGCAGACTCATTATTATACTATTTAAGCAAACACTTTTACCTGAGCCGGTAGAACCTGCAATTAGTAAATGAGGCATGTCGTTTAATCTGGCCACCACTGTATTTCCGGCAATATCTTCACCCAAGGCAAAAGCTAAGGGGGTATTTAGCTTTTTAAAGCTGCTGGATTGGAGAAGATTTCTAAGCCCCACACTGGAAATTTTATTATTAGGTACCTCTATACCAATAGCTGATTTACCTGGGATAGGAGCTTCGATTCTAATGCCCGGGGCCGCTAAATTTAATTGCAAATCATCAGTAAGGCTAATGATTTTACTAACTTTTACTCCCGGGGCCGGAGTTAATTCATAGCGGGTTACAGCCGGTCCGCAGCTTACTTGATTTACCTTTACCGTAATACCAAAACTTGAAAAGGTGTCTTCCAGAACTGCAATGCTTTCTTTAATATTCTTTTTATCTAAAGTTCGTTCACTTTTAAACTCGCTTAATAAATCTAAAGGGGGTTTTTGGTAATCATAATTTTCTTTATTCATCTGATTAAGAGTAGTTGCCTGGTCTAATATATTTTCCGTAACCAGGGGCTGATAAGATTCACTGTGATCTTTAGGCATAGCTGGGATAATTTTAATTTCCGCTTCCTTAAAAGCAGGTAGGTTCGACGTAGTTTCTTCAATTATAGGTTTATTAATAATCACCGCCTCTTTAATAGTATTTTCCCTTAATTTATGATTATCTTCCTGAACTTCATAAAAGATAAAAGTGGCTAGTTTTTCTTTAAGGATTTTAATTATAGTGGAAAATACCGCAACTATATCCCGGGCCGGTTTATTAATAGTCATTAATAAACCTATAGTTCCACTTAGTATTAATATAATAGCCGAACCTATTTGACCTAATAATCTCACCCATAAAAGTGCTATGAAACCGCCTAAATAGCCGCCTCCCATAGCTCTTTTCCCAGCCTGCCAAGGATCCATTCCTCCGGGAATACTGTAAATACCTGTTGCGACAATGATAGTTAAAGTAATAATACTAATACCCCACATCCGAATTGACCACAGTTCTTTTTGTATGCCGATATGAATTGCCCAAAACAGTAAATAAAAAGATACATATATAGCCGCATCACCTAACAGGTATTCTAAACCTTTCATTAGATTAGTCCCGAATAGTCCTATAAATTGAATATCTTCCGGTATACCTTTAAATTTAGTTACACTTATGTAAACAAAAACGGCTAAAACAAAAACTAATAGGCTTATTATTTCCAGCTTAATTCCATTTAATTTAGAGGTTTTTTCCGTTTCTTTTTTAGGTTTGGCTATCTTTTTAGTGGCAGCATTAGCTTTAATTTTGGCTTTCGTTTCGGTTTTGGCTTTTTTAGTTGATGACATTTTTTCACTCCGTTTTTTAATAACAATATATGGTACTAAATATTCAGTAAACTTCTATAGCCGTATCGATATTTCCT
>JAEWZB010000041.1 GCA_023395515.1 Bacillota bacterium | reverse complement strand
AATTTATAATTATTACAGCATTTATTTTAATAGCTTTATTCCTGCCAACATATAGATATGGTATTGTGATAGGCAAACTATTAGTTCTTGTAATAGGAATTTACGGAGGAATTGTTTTAGGTGCATTTATCGGGAGTAGCAGCCATGTTTACTCGGGCCTTATTTACTTAGGGGTACAACTGTTTTCTATAATTTGGCTGCTGGCTATTGGAACCTCACCAATAAATTATATTGAAAAAGTCCAGTTAACCTTAATTCCATTTTTCTTTTTAATAATTGCTAGTTTTTTACCGATTGCCTTTTTAAGATAAATCGTTTAAATATATATTATTTGGAGATGCAAATTAATTATGGCATGATTATTCGTTCCGGGTACCGCAGATAACCTGCAATCGCGGAACGGTGAGCACCGTTCCCTACCTAATACTGTAGATAACGACATTCTCGTGGTTACCTCAATTCCCTTCTGCTTATTTCCATTAATTTGACCTCTTTTACACTTCAAGAATGTTCCGGCACAAGCACAATTTTTCAAGTATTTTAACTGCATATGACCATTCACCATCAATAATGGCTATAATACCACATCCCGGTATTATTCGAATTTATTATATTGTACAATAAGCTCCATCGTTACATGGGTTTTTTAGCTAGTCCCCATCACCCCATACATATGGCGTATTATGTCTAAATATATATAAATTTACATTTTTAGGAGTTTTAAAAGGGAAACTAGTATTTAATCAAGAAAGAAAAAGTAACTATATTTACAACTAATTAATAAATGAGGGGGTAAATATTATGAGTCTATTCAAGCGAATTAATGATAATATCAGGGCCAACCTTAATGCATTGTTGGATAAGGCTGAAGATCCGGCCAAGCTTCTTAACCAGTATCTAATGGATATGGAGGATGATATTGTCGATGCCGAGAGCGCTGTGGCCAGGCAATTGGTAGTAGTTCACAAGTTCAAATCTCAGTACGAAGAAACTTCAGAACTAGTTACTAAACGAGAAGCCCAGGCACTGGAAGCATTGCAGCAAAACCGGGAGGATTTAGCCAGGCGGGCTCTGGAAGATAAGGTATTACATCAATCCAAAGCTGATGATTATAAGGTTCAATATGAAAAAAGTCTAGCTACCGCCGAAATGCTTAAATCACAGCTAAGAGAAATGAAGGATGAATATGAACGTTTAAAGGCTAAGCGTGACACCTTAGTGGCTCGTGCAGAGGCGGCCCGGGCTCAAAAGGAGGTTAGCAGTACGGTAAGCAGCTTCGGAAAGGATAATGCCCGGCGCGGTTTTGACCGTATGGAAGAAAAAGTTATGCAAATGGAAACTGAAGCTACCGTAGCTACAGAAATAGCGGGAACCAGCCCTGCTCTGGATAAAGAACTGGCTGCCTTAGGCCAAAGCGCAGATGTTGAACGTGAATTAGCAGAATTAAAGAAAAAACTAGAATCCTGAACCTAGTCTTAATATAACTGTTCTGCAAGGGAGGTAAACTTATGCAAACAGTATATTGGGGTTGTTTTTATGGCGGAATTATTTTTGCGCTGGTAACAATTATTTTCGGGGATATATTAGGTGATATTTTCAGCGGCCTGGATGCACTATCTTTTGATCATCTTGACTTTCTAAGTCCTATGGTCATTGTCGGTGGCATCACGGCTTTTGGCGGAGCCGGTATAATGCTGGATCGTTTTACCTCATTGGAACCACTGACTGTAAGTATTTTATCCTTGGTAATTGCTATTGCTTTATCAATATTGGTTTATTTTATTTACGTCAAGCCCATGAAAAACGCTGAAAACTCTACTAGTTTCACTATGTCGGAGCTGGTTGGGAAAATTGGCATCGTAACCGTACCGGTTCCCGCCCATGGATTTGGAGAAGTGTTAATTAAAATTGGGGCCGGTAATACCAATCAAATTGCCTGTAGTTATGATGAGGAGGAGTTTACACAGGGAACCCGGGTAATTGTAGCCGATATTAAAGATGGTGTTGTTAATGTTATTAGTTACCAGGATGACTGAAAAGAGGGGGAATTAATGTGTTAGGGTTTGTAACCGTTCCACTTATTGTCATAGGAGTTTTTATTATTCTGGGTCTGGCCTTTTGGGCCAGATACAAAACTGTAGGTCCGGATGAAGCCATGATAGTAACCGGGTCATTTCTGGGCAGTAAAAATGTTCTTTCCGATGATCCAGGCAGAAAAATCAAGGTTGTAAGAGGCGGAGGAGCTTTCATCCTGCCTATTTTTCAGCAAGCCAACTTCTTATCCTTATTATCTCATAAGCTGGATGTAACTACTCCCGAAGTATATACCGAACAAGGGGTACCAGTTATGGCAGACGGAGTAGCCATTATTAAAATTGGCGGCTCTACCGACGATGTAGTTACCGCCGCAGAACAGTTTATGGGTAAACCTACTGAAGCTCTACGCCTGGAAGCCCAGGAAGTGTTGGAAGGACATCTTAGAGCCATATTGGGCACCATGACAGTCGAAGAAGTCTACCGTAACCGGGATAAGTTTGCTCAGGAAGTTCAGGCAGTTGCCGCCAATGATCTTAAAAAGATGGGCTTGCAGATTGTTTCTTTTACCATTAAGGATGTACGTGATAAACAAGGCTATCTGGATGCTCTGGGTAAACCTAGAATAGCCGCGGTTAAACGCGATGCTGAAATTGGTGAAGCCGAGGCCATTCGTGATGCCCGTATCCAAAAGGCATTAGCAGACGAAGAAGGACAAAAGGCCGAGTTGCTAAGAGATACCAAGGTAGCTGAAGCTTCCAAGGAGAAGGAGCTAAAAGTTGCAGCATTTAAAAAAGAGCAGGATACTGCTAAGGCTGAAGCCGATCAAGCCTACAATATTCAACAGGCTCGTTCGGAACAGGTAGTTGTCGAAGAACAAATGAGAGTAGAGTTAGTTCGCAGAGACCGGGAAATTGACTTACAGGAAAAAGAAATTCTGCGCAGACAAAAACAATATGATGCTGAAGTCAAGAAAAAAGCGGATGCTGACCGTTATTCAGTAGAACAGGCTGCGGAGGCCGATAAAGCTAAACGCATGCGGGAAGCAGATGCCCTGCAGTATAAGATTGAGGCTGAAGCCAGAGCTAATGCGGAACAGAAGCGTCTGGAGGGTATGGCAATTGCGGATGCCGAGCGGGCCAAAGGTACTGCTGAAGCTGAGGTTATTCGTCTACGAGGTCTGGCTGAAGCTGAAGCCAAACAAAAACTGGCCGAAGCTTTTGAAAAATTCGGCGAAGCAGCCGTTCTGGATATTATCGTTAAAATGCTGCCGGAGCTGGCGAGCAAAATTGCCGAACCACTAAATTCCATTGATAACCTCACCGTAGTTGATACCGGTAATGGAGCAGGTGCTACGAGGTTAAGCAATTATGTAACCTCCTTAATGGCTACTGCCCCGGATATGGTTAAAAGTGTATCCGGTATTGATTTAACCCAGATGATAAAAGATCTGACTCAAAAACCGGTTGATGCTACTATAGCTCAGGGAATGCCTGAATAATAGAAATTTTAATAATTTGATGCTTAAGTAACTTAGGGTGAAGGTGAAAAGGTGGCTAAAAAAATCTTACTATACTTAGTATCTGTATCACTTATAATTATACTCTTATGGCATTCAGGTCTACTGCTTAAGGAACTGCATGCAGAATATAGGCAAGATTTTACCCTACTACTGAAATATTATGGGGTTCAATGGGGGTTATTTGTTTCTATCGGTATATTATTTGGATTTTGCCAGCGGTTTATTTATGAGTTTAAAAAACCCGGCTCCTGGCAGGTTGATATAGCTAAAATTATAATCTGGGGGCTTCCCCTAGGCTTGGTGGCCAGCAGCTATTTAATTTTTCATAGTTATAATGTTATTACTGCAGAATTCATAAGATATATTCCTAATTATATGGTTAATATTGAATGGGGACCCATAGTAGTAGCCCAGGTAATGCTAGGCTATGTAATTATTACATCGTTTTACAAAAAATCTAATTAGAGGTTAACTCAGGTTAGATTTCTAAGGGAGACTACATGAAACACAAAGTCCAGATTTTACTATTAATCCTTGCTGCAGCAACATTTACAGTCGGATATACCTATACACATGGTTATTATGGGTGGGTAGAAATAGCTGTCCTGGTATGGGGCTATTTTGCTCAACTTTTAGGGATTATTTTATTCTGCTTATTCCTTTACAGTTTTATAGCATTCGGAAGTTCTACTATAAAATTAACTTTATTCTTAAACATAATAATACAAGTTCCTCCGATACTCTTATGGTTTATTTTTCACGGCGGCGAGATAACCGAACCAAGAAACTCGCAATTTATCGCCCATTGGGCTTACTCATTGATGCATATATTTATTTTGGTAGTATGTGTACTTGTTTGGAAATTGTTTAAAGGACCTAAAATGGGGTGATCGCATGAATAATG
The DNA here is from genome assembly GCA_023395515.1 of Bacillota bacterium. Lineage (GTDB taxonomy): Bacteria > Bacillota > Syntrophomonadia > Syntrophomonadales > Syntrophomonadaceae > JAAYRQ01. The sequence goes on along the minus strand of JAEWZB010000041.1, from coordinate 62,656 downwards.
ACCGGCCATATTATAAAAAGTTCCTTACGGCGAGCCTGGTTGCAGCAGCTATAGCCGCATTGCTTTGTGTATGGGGCCCATTATTATATGTATATTACCGGCAGCTAATAAATTCTTTACTGTATAGCGGCTATACTATACCGGGCAGAATTTTTCTAGTTAATTATCCCACGGCTTCATTCATCCCTCTATTAGTTTCGTTTATTATTAGTATAGTCATTCTGGTTTGGTCGGCTAAGAAAGGCCAAACTTCTGCTCTTTACTGGATAAATGGCCTTTCACTGGCGATAATATTTTCTCACTTAATGATGTTAGCTTTTATAATAATTCCAACCATTAATTAGCACTAATTATAAATATAATGACGGTAAGTAAGGTGGGCAGATAAATTGTTATACAGCGAAACTAAAACTTATTTTGACTGGGCTAAACATAATTTCACCAGTCTTATGATGCTTCTTATAATGCATGTTTTTTTAGCTTTTATTCTGGTAGCCGCTTCCCTTCTTTATGAGTCCACTACTATTAGTCTTATTCTATGGGGTTCTTATGGTATTCTGGAAATGCTGTGGTTAATTATATGTTTGGCCTTTTTTAAGACAAATGACCATAGCAAAAATTATCTGCAAATGGTGGGGGAGAGCCTTAAAATTCTCCCCCGGGTTATTTTATTAGCTATTATTTTGATCAGTATTATAAATTTACTGTTAATCGTCATATTAAGAGCTAACCCCCTCGACCCTATTGGACAAATGCGCTTTATACCTATACTTATTATGGTCATTGTTTTTCTGGTATCAATGTTTGCTTATGTACCGGTTCTGTTTATAAATCAAAATATTAAGTTTTTCAATGCATTAAAGGCCAGTATAAAATTAGCCTGGCTTAATAAATGGGCTATTAGCCTCAATAGTTTACTATGTATAGGCTATAAGTTTATCTCTATACAGATTCTTTTACCTAAATCATATATAAATTTTATCCTTAATGATGGGATTATAACTGCATTGCTATTTAATTATATGTTAGGATTACTGCACTTTAACTATATGAAACACCTTTAAGGATACTTGGATATTACGTTAATCTGCTTTTAGTATGAGGAGAAAAATCAGCATGAATTTAGAGTTTTTATTAATGAACTGGATAGCCTGCCTCTCGGTAATACGGGAACTCTTATTATGTGTTTTAATTATTTTTGGTATTAAGGCTTTGATAAAGTATACCAAAAGCTAGTGTTTACGCTAAAATGAAATGGATATTGTGGTAGGTCTTACATTTATTACAGTTCCGATTACTAAATTTATTTATTCAAAAAAGTACAAATAATAGTAACAAATTTTGTCATCATCTTAAATAAAAGGGTAGAAAGTTTAATTTTTTACCCTTTTATTACTGTTTGTGTATAGGATGGAGGGACGTTTCACTAGTTCTTTTCACGTTAATGAGTGGCCCGGGGACACCAGCGTTACACGTTTGTTACACGTGTGTCATGAAGCAAAATAATGAAGATGCCTGTTTAGCTGATGAATTAAACCAAATAAAATTGACGAAGATGTGAAGGGCGAGATAGAGGCATTGATGTGTGAGCTAATCGGCAAGCTGTAAATTATGGACAAAGGTAAACGTAGCCTCATACTTCGAAACCTCAAGGTAAGTTAGGGAGTAAGCTTACTGCAAATTGCCCGAGTAACAGAATTTAATGTAATGAATGTTTATAGATCATAAGATCATGTTACAGAAAGAACGTCCCGGCGTAACACCTAAAACAAGCAGAATCATGGGTTTGTGTCTATCCACTAACACTACATTCTACTCAAACAACTCTTCTTCAAGCTTTCTAATTTTCTCCAAACGCTTAAGAGTTTGTTCCCGGTCTACGGTTAATTCCAGTCTTAATACATCCCCCTCTTTAGCTTCATCCGGCAATATTCTATTAGGCAGGGTATAAGTTTTTCCTTCGTATTCGAGAACGACCAGGTCACCTTCTAAGCGATCAATTATAAACATGATTTTCACCTCCTATGGCTTACAGTTAGTACATAATTTATAACCTTCTTCTACCGCTTCAGCTTTGCCAGCAAAGTATTTACGATTATGTTCCAGGGGCAAGTTTTTACAGGTAGGGAGATGTAGGACTTTACTATTTTTATTGCCTATATACCCTTCAGGCGGGGATGATATTCCGGCACCCGGTTCTTCATCTAGGGCTGCATTATTATTTATAGTAAATTTCTCACCATCACTACTAATTACAATATTTCCCTCTAGATCAGTTCTTAAAACCTGCACTCCTGATTCATCTAACATATCCAGTATTTCTTGATGCGGGTGACCATAAGAATTATCTTTTCCTGTGGAAATTACCGCTACCTCTGGGGAAACTTTTTTCAAGAACTCTTTCGTCAATAAGCTATTGGTACTGCCATGGTGGGGTACATCAAGAAACTGGGCCTTTATATCAATACCTTTAACTAATATTTCCTGACCCGAAACTGCTTCAGCATCTCCGGTAAAAAGAAAGATATGCTCTTGGTACTTAAGCTTTAATACCGCACTATAATCATTAATACTTTTATAACTGCTGCTATTGGGAGCTATAAATTCAGCTGGGCATAAATGACTAGTCTCCAATACTACTCCGGCTTTAGCTTCGGTAATTTTAAGACCTTTATTTTTAATACTTAGTAACAGGTTCTCATATGTTTGAGTAGCATGACTCGCTCTAGGCATATATACTTTGCCTATATCTAAGTTTTCTACGATGGTTTTCATTCCTCCGATATGGTCACTGTGGGGATGGGTGGCAACAAGGTGATCAATTTTAGTTACTCCTTGGGTTTTAAGGTAGTTTAATACTTGCTCACCTTTATCTATCTCTCCTGCATCTATTAATATATTTTCATCAGAAGGCAGCTCTATAAATATAGCATCTCCTTGCCCTACATCTATATAATGGACTACCAGATTACCTGCAACTTTAGAATAGGTTTCTTTTTTATCTAAATCATCAGCAGGATAGAAAGTATTATCTGTTCCCGGGCCGCAGCCGGTCACGGTTAAGCAAGCTAAAATTATGATGGTTATAAAAAGTAATAGTTTATTCTTAATCATGTTATATCTCCTACATTTCGGTTTTGGCACATCAAAAGCTGACAGCCGCTTAAGCAACTGTCAGCTTTTTAAGTTTTAACTTAAGCTATGGAGTCTTCTAGACTAAGCTATATACTATATGATCATTTACCTTCTCTTTTTTAACCTGCTTTTTATTTTCCAAATATTTGAGATGGGATAAAGCTTCTCCGGTAGCAAACCATTTTTGGGGAGTAGGAAAATCTTCGAAATCTTTATAAGATAAATCCCATTTCATCTTAGATGCTACTGCATAAGCATTAAAAGAGCCTTCTTTTAATATCAGCAAAACTTCGTTTAATCTTCGCTCATGGTGTTTAGTTAATTCATCAATTCTGCCCTTAAGATCAGTAAAGGTTACACGGTGAGCCGGTAAGACTAAATCCACTTCCAGCTCCCCTATTTTATTTAAATTCTTAAGGTAATCGTTTAGGGCATCATATTCATCAGTCCAGATAGAAATGTTAGGAGTAATTTTAGGCAAAATATGATCCCCGGAGAATAATATTTTTTTATCCGCATCGTACAGACATATATGACCTTCCGTATGTCCCGGGGTATGAATACAGGTTAAGCTATAATCTCCTACCTTAATAATATCCCCATCACTGACATGGGTAAAGTCATTAAAATTAATGCTGCGGTATTTAAAACCGGGATGTTTACCTATGGCATCTTCATCGGAAGGAAAACCGTTTAATATGGCCCCCTCCAGCATATGGTTCCAGCTATTGCCTTTGCCTATAATATCCGCATCAGTTTTATGGCAATAAACTATAGAATCCCCCGTTGCCAAATTAGAAATGTTCCCGGAGTGATCCGAATGCATATGAGTTATAAAAAGATCAGTTTTATTTAAATCAACATCTAGTTCCTTCAAACCATTTAACATAGCCTCTAAACATTCTGGTCTATTCATGCCAGTATCAATTATAAGGTTTCTATCTTTAGACTTTATAATATAAGAATTTAAAGCCCGTAAAGGGTTATTAGGCAAAGGTATCTCCAGTCTAAAAAGATCCGGGCGTATTTGTTCAATAATAGTAATTACCTCCGTTCATTGCTATTGCTAAGCAGTATATATAGCAGATTATAACAGCCATTATATCATATTGTCGCTTAAGGACATCAGACCAGAATCATAATTTTATATTTAATCGGTACATATTATAATGAATACATTTTTAGGGCCGTGCATACCTAATACGACTTGTAAAGCTACATCAGCCGTGCGACTTACTCCGGTAATTATGCTGTAAGCCGAGGAATATTTAGTTTTCCCTTCCAGTATCTTAGCTAACATGTAACGATTTTCCATTATCTGCTCCTCCTTTAAAACGCAAATGTGGATAGGGGGAGCTAGGGAAATAAGTCTTTCATTATGATTTCCATGTTCTATTATTAAAGAACCGGTTTCAGCTATAGCATAGTCACAACTGGTAATACCTATGGCACTGCTAAAAGCTTGCTTTTTATAATTAGCCAGGCTTTCAACCATAGCTTCGGTAATTATTCGATTATTAGCGGCAGGTAATTTTTCAATCTGCAAGTCTTTTAATAAATCTTCGCTGGAAAGTAATATATCCCCGCTAACCTCGGTCAATATTTCTTCCAGCCGGGCTTTAGCTTCCTCCAGTCCCTTAACTACAGACACCTTAGCTCCAGCCCCGGTTGCCTTGTCAGAAAACATTTCTATACTGCCTTTTGCGATTTCGGGCATAGCGATTCTCATTTTGCTATGAGTTTGAGGAGAATGCATTCTTAAACGGTCTAGTATTACCTCACGGCTACTCATGTTTTTTCCCCTCCTTAGCTACTTTTTGGCCTTCATCTTCCCAATATTGTTTAAAAGTTATGTCCGGTACTGCCGGTAAGTCCCGACAGGCAAACCATCCCGCCGCCGGCCCCGATAATTTTTTAATGTAACCGTCATCAGCAGCACTTTTGGTATAAGTTCTTACCACCTTTAAACCTTTCTCATATAACCAACGGTTTCCCATCCCTTTGGCAAATGATTTAAATAATAATTTATTTCCCAGGTTAGGGGTAGCTTTAAACTCCTTATTACCGTTAGCTTTCATTTGTCTGTATCGTTCATAAAGGGTAAGATGGGGAACTCGAGCCGGACATACTTCCATACAGGCCCCGCAAAGAGTGCAAGCCTGATAGAGGTGTTTAGTCTCATCCATTCCTAATAAGAGCGGCATTAAAACTGCTCCCATAGGTCCCGGATAACAGTTTCCATAAGGATAAGCTCCCACTCTAAGATAAATGGGACACTTTATGCCACATCTCCCACATCTGATACAACGCAAAGCTTCTCTTAGTTCCTCATTCAAATAGGCTTTAGAGCGGCCATTATCAAGGATAATTACATATACTTCTTCTGGTCCGTCTTTTTCCTTTTCATGGCGCGGCCCATTCAGCAGTGATACATAAGTAGTTATAGCCTGCCCGGTACAATTGCGCGTCAATAGCCCGGTAAGGTAAAAGGCATCAGCTAAATTGTCACACACCTTTTCTATACTCATTAAGGCCACATGAATTTTAGGTGACGAAGTTGACCAGCGAATATTACCCTCGTTTTCTACTAATAACAAGCTGCCGGTAGAGGCAATCGCCTGATTAACTCCGGTTATGCCCATATCCGCTTTTTGAAACTGGGTTCTTAAGAAAGTCCGGACATGATTAGCAATCTCTCCCGCATCTTCGGTTTTAGGCATATCAATGCTATCATGCAATATATCCACTATTTCAGTGAGCTTTAAATTAATAGCCGGACCAACTATATGAAATGGAGGAGTACCGCGCTGCTGTACTATAAATTCGCCTAAATCTCCTTCATAAACGGCGGCTTCCGTTTTATTCCCGATATAATCGTTTAGGTGAATTTCTTCCGTTATCATAGATTTACCTTTAGTGATAGTTTTTACCTCGTGCTTTTTGATAAGTTGACCGACTAACTTACAAGCCTCATCGCCATCGTCGGCCCATAAAACCTTAATCCCATTTAAGGCTGCATTTACTTCGAATCTCTCTAATAACTCGGCTAAGTTATTTAAGCTATTGGCGCGAATTTCTCCTCCCACTTCTTTTGCTTCCCTTTGCTCATGTAAATCACCATACACCTGCATGGCACTGTCACATAAATAATTAAATACCCCACTAACCATAATTAAAAAATCACTTTGCTCTACTTTGGCCACTTCTTCCTTAGCTACTCTCCTGAAATTCTTCGGGGTTGCCTCCATTAATTAGTCCCCCTTTCCCGGTGGTTAGCCAAAAATGAAACTAAATGCATAGCCTGATAATCAGGATAATGCCGGTGTAAATAACCGTTAATATTAAGTAAACAGCCGGGGTCTGCTAAAATTAATATTTTAGCTTCACTGGCAATAAAATTTTTAACTTTGTCTCTTACTATCGCTTCAGAAATATAGGGGTAGTTCAGGGCAAATTGTCCGCCAAAGCCGCAGCATTCTTCAGCTCCGTTTAAGGCTACTAATTCAAGACCTTTGACCGCATTTAACATTTTCATAGGCTGCTCTTTTACTCCCAAGCCCCTTAATAGATGACAACTATTATGGTAAGCTACTTTACCTACAAAATGAGCATCCACATTTTCCATGCCGGCAACATCTACCATAAACTGCGAAAATTCGAAAACTTTGGCGGATAATCTTTCCGCCCGTTCCAGCCAAACCGGTTCATCAGCCAAAGCCTTAACATACTCGTTTTTAACTGTGTTTACACATGAACCGGAAAGACTAACTATATATTCATCATCTTCAAATATTTCAATAAACCTTTTGGCACTCTTTTTGGCTTCATCGATAAAGCCCGCAGTAAAGGCCGGTTGTCCACAACAAGTTTGTTCACCATGATAATGTAGGTCAAACCCTAAATCTGCCATTAGTTTCACTAAATCTTTTCCTATTTCAACTAGCAGACCGTCCACTGAACATGGAATAAATAAAGAAACTTGCAAATAACTCCCCCCATTCTTTTTGACTAAATCATTAACTCACCATAACTTTATGCCATGAAAATTCTAATAATTATATTCCCTGAAGATTTCGAAAATTCCTTCTATAAACTATTGCCTTCTATTTTTTTATTTTCTCACGGTAATCATTGGGGCCAATGGCATTATATTTAAAACCAAGCAATTTTTTTGGGACTTTAGGTTGAGAAAAAATAGGTTTATTGTTAAGCTTTTCAGGAAGGCAGTTATTAATAGGAGTGTTAATTTAATATGTTAGTAACAATTAGCCCCAATATTTTTTGGGTTAAAGCCCCTAATCAAGCCAAATTCCCCTATAGCCACAGCTTATTTATTAAGGATGAGTCAAACGTCCTAATCGATACTAGTTGTGGTCACGAAAATATAAACTTTTTACATAAACAAGGGATAAATGTAATTATTAATTCCCACTTCCACGAAGACCATATTCTTAATAATAATTTATTTAAGGAAGCTGAGGTGTGGGTACATCGTGATGATGCCCCCGCCGTAAAGTCACTGGATACCTTTGCTGCTTATTATGGTTTTACCGAGCTTGATGTAATAAAACTGGGCCAAGAGTTTATCACCTCTATAAATTTAAAACCTTCCCAAGTTGATCGGGAATTAAATGCTGATGAAGTATTAGATTTTGGACAGGTAAAGTTACATGTTATACATACACCAGGGCATACTCCGGGCCACTGCTGTTTTTATGAAGAAAAAAATGGTCTATTATTCCTGGGGGATATAGATTTAAGCAGCTTCGGACCTTGGTATGGACATATGTGCAGCGATATTGATGACTTTATAAATTCTATTAAACTATGTATCGAGTTAGACCCAGCCTTAGCCATATCTGGTCATAAAGGTCTTTTTACCGGTGATATAAAACCGCACCTGAAAAAATATCTGGAAAAAATATATATAACCCAGGATTTAATCTTAAAAACTTTAGCTATCCCTCATACCCTGGAGGAGCTTACCGATGAGCAAATATTTTATGGCAAACGGATAGTATTAGATCCTTTATATAGGGTAATGGAAAAAATGGCTATTATCCTTCATTTAAAACGGCTAATAAAGTTAGGTTTAATACAATTTAGTGATAATTTGTACTATTTATCTGATTAGCTTTTTATACTTCTATATAGGAGGACAAATATGAATAAAAATAAATTAAAAATTAATCAGTTAATAGATATTGAACTAGAAGTAGTCGGAGAAGAAGGTAATATTTCTTACGAATCATTTCCCAGCCGTATAGAAGATAAAACTCCTGATTACTTGGCCATTGCTTTTCCGTTTAAGAATGGTTATCCTTTGCCCATTCATACCGGTGAGGTAATTTGCCTTAGATTTATACAAGACGACAAGGCTTATGTTTGTGAGGTAAAGGTAGTCAGTAAACAAACTTCTCCCGTGGCATTATTAAAAGTGACTATGCCGGAAAAGATTGTGCATATCCAAAAACGCAATTGGGTTAGACTGCCCTATAACACATCGGTAAATTATAGAATGCATGACTATAAGGTGGATTTTTCTCAAGCCACCAGTTTGGATATTAGTGGCGGAGGCATACTTTTGCAAACTAAGCATCCCTTAGATATTAATGATCTTCTAGATATAGAATTTTGTTTAGAAAATATACTCATAGCTACTGTAGGTAAGGTGGTACGCTGTATTGAGGCGGAAAAATCCTATCGGATTGCTATTAAGTTTGAAAAAATTATGGAAAAGGACCGGGATAAAATTGTAGGTTTCATTTTCCGCAAACAACGAGAATTTATTAAAAAAGGCCTGGTTTAAAGGTGCAGAGCCCACGCGGGGACAGTGGTGGCAGGGGGAAGTTAGACTTATGTGAAAATATACCCTATAAAAACGCCAAGTTTACATAGAACTTTCTTTCTCGTTATCACGTAGTTGAAAAAAGATTATTAGGAAGGGCTGATTTGGAGCTTATGCTAGGGTCAGCCTTTCATTTCTTCGGCTCTTAAGATATTAATACTATTCATAAGTTGTAAGCTAACTTGTTCTCTCATTTACATACTCTAATCCCCTGTTCGTCAATCTCTTTTTTATATTATACCTTTATTCCTTCTTTCATTGTAACCGCTAGAGAGGCATTGTCTATTCATTTAATAGCCTTCTTTCTAATACGAAAAGCAAAATGCAAAGGAAAGGTATCACATAGCCGCATCATTCTGCTTATGTCGTGGATTAAAAAACTAAAAAAAACCAGAGAAATTCAAATTCGACATAGAACTCCCAGCTATTTTTCAGTCTTAACTACGTGTGCGTACAAAAGGACGTTTGCCCAACACATTCTTACCATAAGTTTATGGTAAAGTAGCTCATTAATAAAGTCATCTACTTATGAATCACTATAATACCACCAATTGATTTTTGCTAACTATGAACATAGGAACCTTCATCTCTTCATTGCATATTATGTACAAGCATGATTTTCCAATTACGGATAAAATTACACAGAAGCCCATATTGTAGAGTTTTTATTATGGAAAACCTGCTTTTTAAAATTTATAAAAGAAAGAAGGTATCTATTTTGGCAACAGGAAAAGTGGTTAATCAAACTCAAGCATATTACGGACCTAGTAGTTCAACTTATGCATCAGATAATAGTTATGCTGGTCCCAATGATACTGTAACAGTTTTATGGAAAGAAGGATCTTGGTATTTTATCGATTATCCGACAAGCACCAAGAGAAAGCAGATGTATGTACCAATGTCTGCTGTATCAAATATTAGCGGAACCGTACCAACATTTACCCCCAGCTATCTTACCCGTTATGTTCATCAGGAGGATAGCACCTATGCAGGACCATCAACATCCTATTATGTAGCTGGTTCCGTATCTGTAGGTGAAATCGTTTCTTACCTGAATACTAAAACTGGAAGTTTTGCGTTTATTGAATATAATGTAACTGGAACCGGAAAGAAAAAAAGGGCATATTTCTACGACTATAAACTTGGAAAGGAGCCGCCAGCCCAAAAAATATTTAAAGATCCAATCGATAAAAATAGCAATTATAGTTATGGTACCCATAAGGATTACCCTGTAAGTAAAGGAACACCAGTATATGCTATGTGCGATGGAAACATGCAAATAGGATATTCGTGGGATTCACGGAACGGAGTACCTGCTTATTCTAGCTTAGGCATATTTGTAAAGATTACACCTGATTCGGGCTGGAAACACCAAAACGGAACAACATGTAATTATATCGAATATGGGCATCTACAGAGTGTAACAGGATACTCGTTTCCAACCATTACAACCAATCAGAATGAGTCAGGCATTGTCCATCCGAATAAATTATATGAAGGATTTTATCCATCTCCAGCAATTAGTTCTACCCAAACCATAAATAAAATCGATAAGCCGCATGTAATCTGCGGCCAACTAATAGGGTATAGCGGAAACACCGGCAATAGTTCAGGACCACACCTTCATATCGAATTTAGATAAGATAATAAGGAATGGCAAATGCCATTCCTTACATAAAATCAGAATGTTACAAAGTTTTTCTTTCACATGCAAGATAAACAAAGGCAAATCGTTCGTCTGGAGAGGGTTTAAACTTGATCATGACTTCTTCGTTCGCGCGTAAGATTTCTGTATAGTTATCCTCTAAAAAAAGATCTAAAATCTGTTCTTCAAAATTAGTTTGAAGACTTTTATCATTAACATATGCGATAAATGCATTCATATTTGGACTATTAAACTCACTTATATTATTTCGATCATCCAATTCCCAAAAATGAAAGCCAAGTAATGTAGCCGTATAGTAATTACTTTCTCTTTTCAAGTCATAAAGCCGGTAATAAATGCTATCATTAACGCCCCAGCCGACAGGAGTGTATTGGCCGTTTTCCCAGACTAAATATCCTGAGCTTTTATGTTCGTATGCATAGTCATTCAGTAATATTGTAGCTAACGTTTCAAAAGACTGACCGCTCATATGATAAACGCGTTCTTTATCTTCCGTTATCGCTCCTTGCTCAGACACAGAATAGATAAACTTGGTTACATCATCCCAGTTTGGTGGCATTGTCTGTGAAAAGTCGGGGAGAAGCCGCAACTCAAAGTTATGGTAAGGACCTTTATAATCATGATTTTCAATATAGTATTGAAAGAAAGCAGTGATGGTTTTTTTATCAACTACAAGCTGGCTCTGATTAAATAGCTGCTTTATTTCCTCTGCAGGAATACAACCATCGGCAGAATTATTGGGGTTCTGTTGATCGGTGATTGTACAACCTGTAAAGATAAGTAATAACGCAAGGAGCCAAATCTCTATTATTCTCATGAAAGAATGTCCTTTCTTCAGCTAAACCAAGCATCCATAGCCTACCTAGCATCTTAATGGTATTGTATCATAAATTAATTCCGCACTATTGTCGAAAATTAGATGCAGATATCCGGACATGGGGGACTTCATACTATGTGAAAACTATTTTGGGTTCGCCCACTGAGGGTTTGATTTTTTCCACGCTTCACCCCTAACCCCTTACCCCTATGTTTTCTTAGCTTCATTGAAGGGATATTAGGCTTTAATGTCGAAACAGTGCGATAATATCCTTCTTTTATTTATTGTAATAATCTTCCTTATCATCACCATATATTTGTACCTATTAATATCCTAGCTAATTTAAAACTATAGAGGGATAACTAGTACGGACAACATAAAAAATATATGGAGGTGTAACAATGAGTACTACAGAAAGAAACCATCTGGGCACTATCTTGAGCTTGAAGGAAACGCAAACCATGTCCCTTGGTTCAGAGTTGGAGCTTCAGGCTGCTACCCAACCTGACCACCCCGCCCTTATCTGGGAAGGTAAAGTAATTACTTACGCTGAACTAAACCGCCTATCCAACCAATATGCTAACTTTTTTTATGCCCAAGGCTTTCGCAAAGGTGATGTAGTTGGTTTACTCATGGAAAACCGGCCGGAATTTCTTATTGCCGCTACCGGCTTAAGCAAATTAGGAATTATAGTCTCACTTATCAATAACGGAGTTCGGGGAGAAGTATTAGCTCATGCCTTAAGTATTTGTGATGCTAAAGCACTAGTTTTAGGCCATGAGCTTTTGGAAGCTTTCTTACCTATTAGAGATCAGGTTAAGTTAAAATCCCCCGCTCCTATCTATTTAGAAACGGAAAACCTAAATCTTGACCTCCCTTCCGGCCTGATAAACCTTAATCCCTTATTAGACCAGGCATCTGACCAAAATCCTGCTACTACCGGCGAAATCACTAGTGATGATGTTATAGTTTACATTTACACCTCTGGTACGACCGGTTTCCCTAAAGCTACCGCAGTTACGCAAAAGAGGTGGTTAGTATTAGGTAACCTCTTTGCTTTTTACGGGCAAATGACTCCTGCCACTGTTCAGTATATGGTCTTGCCCCTATATCATAACAGCGGTTTTGATATAGGTTATTCCAGCACCATAATCTCCGGGGGTACTATGGTTTTAAGAAGGAAATTCTCCGCCCGGGCTTTTTGGGATGAGGTAAGAAAATATAATGTCAGCTTCTTTATTTACGTAGGGGAATTATGCCGTTACATATTTAACCAGCCGGAAAGACCGGATGATGCCGATAATCCTCTGGTGTTTGTAGGCGGCAACGGTATGCGGGGGGACTTAATGGAACCCTTTAGAAAAAGATTTAATATTAAGCATATCAAAGAAGTTTACGGTGCTACGGAAGGAGTCGGGTCCTTCCTCAACATGGATGAAATCCCTGGTATGTGCGGCAATCTGTCTTTGGCAGGCATGCGTCAGGGTGAAGTTATAAAATATGATTTTGAAAATGAGGTCATCCTACGCGACGACTCTGGTTATGCTCTAAAATGTGAGTCTGGAGAAACGGGACTCTTGGTCTGTGAAATCAATGAATTAAACCGTTTCGCCGGATATGTTAATAACCCGGAAGCAACTGAAGCCAAAATCCTGAGAAATCTGCTCCAAGATGGAGATGCATATTTTGATAGCGGTGATTTAGTACAACTCCATGATAATGACTATATCTCCTTTGTCGACCGGCTGGGTGATACCTTCCGCTGGAAGAGCGAAAATGTATCTACTAATCAGGTTTCCGATGTAGTAATTAAGTTTGGCGGATTAGAAGATGCTAATGTTTACGGAGTTAAAGTTCCTGATATGGAAGGCCGTTGCGGCATGGTAGCTTTAAAACCATTAGATGGAGTAAATGTAGATTTAGAAGCTCTGGCTCAATATGTTATTGATAAACTGCCGGTCTTCGCCCGCCCCTATTTTGTACGGCTTAGAGCTCAAATCGATGCTACTAATAGTTTTAAACAATTAAAACAGCAATTACAAAAAGAAGGCTTTGACCCTGGTATAGTTAGTGATCCCCTTTATTTCCTAGACCCCCGTGTAAATACTTATGTCCCTCTAACCGCGGAAATTTACCAGGATATAGCTACTCATAAAATTCAGTTTTAAAATTAACTCTCGGAGGCACTTTTGGATTACTAAACCAAAAGTGCCTCCTTTTTTTCTGTTGCTGTTTTCTATTTTATCGACCAGATTCTCGAACTAAAAATCTACCAGACTACTAGGCATCTGCCGGATAAAATATTGCTGTAATTTCGCCTAAGTCAGCCCTATTAGTGACGGAATCCGCACCTTCTACTGTGAAAAAATCTGTCGGTACACCAGTTAATACATAACCAGGTTTCGGATTAATAGTGATGGTAGCAGTGTAAACCGTGTCCGCCGCAAACTTATTATTCATTATTTCCGGTGACCATGATACCGTTCCAGTGTATTGTTCGGTTTCTGTAATTTCCGTTACCGGGGTTTCGCCCTTTAATGGAATGACTACTCCCTCTATTGCTGCGATATTTATGATTGTGTTGTCGGTATCGGCTGGTTCTTTGATTTGAGGGTTTACTGTTGCTGATATACCCGCCAAATCTATGTTATGTTCATTATTGGGCGTAGCAATTTGAACACTAATGTCTCCTAGTAAGATGCCTTGAATTTTGAAAATCCTTCCTGATATGCTGCCCCCGGGCTGCATTATGAAATTAATGTTCGAGGTAGTGTTAGGAGCAGTTACGTTTACATTACTGGCATATTGCTGGCTAATATAACCGTTGGCTTGCACTTCTAACCTATGCTCTCCACTAGCTAGTCCAGTAATTTTATAGCTGCCATCACTATTCGTACTAGCATAACCTCCATATCCTCCAGCAACTGGACCAGCATAGACACTGGCGTTAGTAACCGGATTTTCCTGCTCATCTACTATCCTTCCGGATATGCTGCCCCCGAGCTGCATTGTAAAGTCGATGCTTGAGATAGTGTTAGGCGCAGTTACATTTACATTACTGGCATATTGCTGGCTAATGTAACCGTTGGCTTGCACTTCTACTCTATATTCCCCGCTGGCTAGCCCTGTAATTATATAATTACCTTCGGTATTCGTCCTAACAAAATCTCCGTCTTTCCCTCCAACTAGATTAGTATAAACATTGGCATTAGCAATTGGTTTTCCCTGTCCATCTGCTATCCTTCCCGATATGCTGCCTCCATACTGCATTGCGAAATTGATGTTTGAGATGGTATCAGGAGCTGTTACATTTAGATTACTGGCATATTGCTGCCTAATATAATCGTTTGCTCGCACTTCGACTCTATATTCTCCGCTGGGCAGTCCAGTAATGGTATAGTTGCCACCGCCATCTGTATTGGCGGAACCGCCGTATCCACCATTAACAAGAACAGCAAAAATATTGGCATTAGCAATTGGTTTTCTCCCTTCATCTGCTATCCTTCCCGATATGCTGCCTCCATACTGCATCGTGAAATTGAGGTTTGAGATGGCATCAGGAGCTGTTACATTTAAATTACTAGCATATTGCTGCCTAATATAATCGTTGACTCGCACTTCGACTCTATATTCTCCGCTGGGCAGGCTAGTAATGGTATAGTTACCGCCGGTATTGGTAATAGAAGAACCTCCGTATTCTCCATTAGCTGGAATAGCAGACACACGGGCATTGGCAATCGGGTTTCCCTCTTCATCTACTATCTTCCCTGATATACTGCCTCCATACTGCATTGTAAAATTGATGTTTGGGATGTTATCAGGAGCTGTTACATTTACATAACTGGCATATTGCTCCCTAATATAACCGTTGGCTTGCACTTCTACCCTATACTCTCTACTAGTGAGTCCAGTAATTGTATAGTTGCCACCGCCATCTGTATTGGCAGAACCGCCGTATCCACCATTAACAAGAACAGCAAAAACACTAGCACCAGCAATAGGACTTCCGTTGTTATCCCGGACTTGTCCAGAAATGCTTCCTCTTCCTACGGGCTCTTCAGACTCAGCCACGGTACAAACTAGTTGACCTTTTTCGTTATTATTTAAAACAGCAAGAGTTAATACGCTAATATCAGACGGCTGTGCCCCTAATGCCATGCCGGGGCACATGGCCATCATCATGATAAATGATACTAGAATAATTATTTTTACCCTTGCAAATCCAAACCCCAATCCCATTCTTAGTCCCCCATTCCTTCTTTACGGCTAAACTATTTTCCTTACAAGTTACAAGCAACGTTATCATTATCAATACTGTAATTGATTAGCGCATATTAATTATGCTGTAAATATTCTCCATACTTAGCAATATTCCTGCGATTAATAATATATCTTACATTTCAACAAAATGTCCGAAATAAAGTAAGCTTTTGATTGTCTAAACTATAAAGCTTTTTACCTTTCTTAAATTTATCTTGTTCTTGGCAGGCTCGCAGTGCTATTATAATTACAGGTAAACTATTTTCATGTTTTTAGTTTACCTAAATCTGCATAGGGGAGATTTACTTTGAGTTTATATAAAAATATTTGTGTATTTACTTAAATTGAAGAATAAATAACTATTAATTTGGCCAATTCTTTACCATTTCCCCTATTTCGCAAAATATTTACCTAGATAACTAACGTTCCTGATAACCCAACGAAAAATTTCTTATTGAATCGATTTGCCTTTTAATTGGGCTAACGTCTTTAATGCAGTTCTGGCTTAAATCAAGATATGATAGTTTTTCCAATGCACTGAGTGGACTAACATCTCTGATTCTATTGTTAGACAACCCTAACAACTCCAACTGTGTTAAACTACTTAAGGATGTAATATCTTTTATGTTGTTACCGTGTATGTGAAGATATCGAAGATTAGTTAAATGTACAAGCGGACTTAAATCGCTGATATCATTATATGCTAAATCAAGATGGGTTAATTCAACGAACCCGCTTATTGGCGAAAGATCACTAATTTTATTGTAGTCCAAGGAAAGGTTGCGTACAGCAGTCAGATTTCTTAATGGCGTGATATCCTGAATATTATTACGATCAAAACTAATGCTGATCAAATTCGTAAGATTGCCGATGGGCTGTAGATCACTGATATTGTTATCATGTAAATATAAAGATCCTAAATAAGTCAGGTTGCGAAGCGGACTTAGATTGGTGATGTGATTGTTGTAGATAGACAGTACTCTCAAATTTGTTAAACTACCGATAGGCTCAATATCATAAATATCGTTGCTATCCAAATAAAGCTCATGTAGATTGGATAATTTGCTTATGTCACTTAAATCATGGATGATGATATGTTTAATGGATAAGGACTCCAGATTCCGAAAGTGGGTTAAATCTGTTAGCTGCAAAAACTCCCCGTATTCATTGTACTTTCTATCATCTATATAATAGCCTTCCGCCACCCCCTTAAATTTCCAATCATCCATATTTAAATTCGTTTTAACAAAATCCTTTCCAACAAACTCAAGATCGGTAATGCTGTCCAAATCGCTTTTTCTGATATTACCTTCCGGTTTTTCTATGGCCAGCCGAACCATACGCTCGATCTCCGCGTCTTTCCAACCTACGATATAGTTATCATCGTTCACTTTTACCCCTGCGAATACAGCTATGACAATAATGAATGCCAGCACTACCCCTGCAACGTATTTTGTACTTTTTTTATTAATAGGAATGCTTTGCTTGTCATCGTGTTTGTTTATCTGCTGTACAGATAGCTGTGTATTTTCTACGACAGATAAAGGTGTTCCGCAATGCTCGCAGAATTTGGCATTTGCCTCCCTTAGGGTTTCACATTTAGTACAATAGTTCATCCTTCACTTCCTCTTTTTCTTTCCTGCTCCAAACATTCCGCCATTAAACTAAGAAGTAAACACTAGACTATGCAATAGAACTTAACAAATAATTTTTAAGGTTCTCACTCAGGAACCTTATTGTGCGCATCAAAAATAATCCTGGATACCTTGGCTATTGTCTCCTTCGCATCGGCTGGATTAGTCACATCTCTACTAAGTATACAAAGAATAAAATCATCTTTACCGGTATATATAATTCCCGCATCATTTACTATTCCACTTAAATCACCGGTCTTATGGGCCACTGGGACATCAGGTGGCAACAATCGGGGAATTCGGCTGCGATCCTTTTGCATCCTCATAATATCAATCATTTCTTGGTCGTACACAGGTGAAACGCACTGCCCATGATACAATTTTTCCAAAACCAAGACTAAATCCATAACCGACGTCTTGTTTTCCACTCCCTTTTGGATACTCGCCTGATCCATCATTTTTCTTTGCAAAACTGTATTTAGACACCCTTGGGCTGTTATAAATTCGTTAATCTTTTCAAAACTGAGCTTATCTATCAGCATATTGGTCGCAGTATTATCGCTTTCGGTAATCATGATTTTTATGAGCTGGCGTATAGTTATTTCCTTTCCATCCTGGCTATTTCCTAGACTCCCAGTCCCCCCTACCTTATCGTTTTTCATCAAGATTAATGTTTCGTCTAAAGTTATTTTATTGTTGTAAACTTGGTGATAAGCCTCAAGCATAACAAAGATCTTAATGATACTGGCGGCAGTCATCGGGCCGGGATTAATAACGACTTCTTCTCCGCTTTGCAATGACTTGTAACCTAATGAGTAGTTACCTGCCGAATTCTGCAATTGGTTTTCTATACGTTCTTTCAGTTCCATGGGAATGACTGCCTCGGACAATCCTGGCGAGTCATACGTATCCAAATCTTGGGCAAAATTGGTATCACGGCTCGGTATTTTTGTCCCTGCTGTATTATCAGAAAGAGGAGGCGGTTCTAAGCGATAAACACGGTGTGGATAGAAAAAGAAGAGCAACGCCAGTGAGACTGCGATGATAAAAAGCAAGCGCTTTACATTTGGCCGGATATGCATAACCGACTCTTTCCCTCATATCTCAAGATCATAGTAAACAAACTGCAATATTTTCCCTATGATCTGTTTAGCCGTCTCATGACTGGTACCCCGTGACATCACAGCAACAACAAACTCTGCATTCTCTCCGCAAACGAGAAACGCTTCATTGTATATATTGGTCAAAAGCCCAACTTGATGATATACTAGGCAATTAGCAGGAATATAGGCAGACATGTCCGCTTGTGGTAACGATAAGCCAGCATTGTTAATCTTGCACCCGGATATAATAAGCCCTAATTCTTGGGCAGAAAGGTAATTTTCTATTCCCTTGTCGATCGCGTTGCTATCCATGAGATAACGGTTCAGTTTTGCGTTCTCAAAGGGTTCTTGTATGTAACGATTGACGGCATCTATTCCCCCGATATGATCAATTAGAATATTGGCTGCCGTATTGTCGGAATGGAGCAGCATTATTTGTTCCAATTCACCAATGGAATAATATTTGCCGGTATCATTTTTGGCTAAAATGCCCGTTCCCCCAACCAGCATACTATCGCGAATCCTTACTGTGTCATGATACGCTACAGCATTCTCTGCAACGGCGCTCTGTAGCGCCCATGATATGACTGGAAAAATAGAGCCCGCGGCAACAAAAGGCTGGTCCGCATTCGCCGTATAATATTTGCATCCGCTCTTTAAATCTTGAATATACACGCTAAATTCTCCGTTTTGTTCTTCATCGGCCAATATGTTTTCAATCTTGGCAAAGTCGACCTTTTTTTCCTCCACTATTTCATCATTAATAAGATTAGGGTTTTCTGGAGTTGTATTAGGTAACCGCCCTTCTTCCGACGATATATTCGATGCGCTAGTATCAGCTTGTTTGTCACGGTAGTTTTCAAACAATAAATAACCACAGGCGAACGTTAGAAATAGCAACGCCACTATTATGAAACTATTTTTATATAATGAACTTGAATCTTCGGCCGAAGACAACTTTGGTTTTCCACCCAGCTGCCTTAAATGCCAAGGCTCTACCTCATTCCTCTCTGTTTTTGGAGCATTGGTCAATGGCTGACCACATTGCAGACAAAAATTACTTCCCGGTGTGTTTTTTTTACCACATTGGGCACAAAACATACACGATCCCCCTTAGCCATTTGCAGATGATCAATCGCGCGCATAGCCTCCGCCTGATCCCTGACTCCAATCATCACAGCCCACCCCAGCCCAATATCTTCTCCGAACAATTCTTGATCATGGCAGATAAAAAACGCTATGTCTCCCCGCAGCCAGGAAAATAAACCGTTTAACTACGCGTTTACTTATTATCCTGATTCATGATGCGCGCTCTAAAAACTATGTTCTTCTCTGACACTAGAGCATAGGTTTTTTAAGACTAGCGGCGGGGAAGCAAGAGTCATCTTGTTTCCTCGCCGCTCTTTTACTTTACTGGTAAAGGCCGGTGTTGACTAAATAAGTCTCACTAAGCCTAGATATTTCCACTTTAAGCTCTAGAACCCCAGTTAAGTCAATGTCAAAATCAACAGGGCGAACTCCACTGGTCATGGCTGGAGACTCATAAAGCAACTGGCCATCGCCATATACTCTAAATCTATCTTTTTCATTTGTAGAACGACGATCATAAGAAAGAATATACCGACCTTTCATCTGACTATACTGGCCATTAATAAGATAGGATTGCCAAGCTGTGCCGATATATCCAATATTCCTGCTATGAACACCATAACTATATTCATTACCTAGATTGTCTTTAATGTTATTACTAATACTAAAGCCACGGTTATGATTATTAAAATAATCCAAATCTTTCAACAGTACCGCCGGTTCGCTGGAATCGTGCTTGCCCAGATACACGCTTCTGGTTTTTCCGTCCCAAAAAACCGGTTTGTTAGCGGCCTCGGCCACCGCCCGCAGGGGAAGATAGGTGGTCCCGTTGTAGATAAAGGCTTCCAGGGGCCTGCCGCTGGAATCGACCGGGTTCAGCTTTACGTCGTCCACATAGATATTGACCCCGGTAGCTACGGTGATCTGCTTCTGGGCCACATTGGCCAGAGCCGGCGCGACCGTGGCGCTAAATAAGGCCATCACCACCATCCCGGCGATGAAATACATGATCTTCTGCTTTCTCAACATTTCTTTCCCCTCCCCGTATTGCTTGTCATGTCTTGTTTGCTCAGATACAAAATTTAAGGTTGTTTCAGTCTATCCTCCTTTCCTCCCCTGTGGGTTGTATTCTGTCCGGTATGGTGCAGGTTTTGAGTGCCAGAGCTTTCCTTAGTTCCTCCGGAAGCTGCCAACACTGAAAAAGCGTCTTTCCGGCGAACGACCGACGGCAAAAATGCTTTTGTTTGGGATGTGCCTCTGCCCTGTAAAACTGCGTTCTCGCGCATAAAGCCGATTTTTAAACCCCAGTCAACAAGCTGCCGATCGCTGCCGTCGGTGCGGATTTTGTAACGTTTGTCATCATCGCCGTTATAGTAATAGATCCAGTCGCCAACTACCTGAATGGCGTATGAGGTATCGTCGTTTAATTTTTTTCGCTCCGTCCCGTCGGTGCGCATTACATAGATATTCCCACCACCCAGATTGGCGTGGGTTGAGTAAAAATTATCCTCACATTTGACATAATATATGTAATCATCTGCGACACATATCGTCTCTGAGTTATCGCTGTTTAATTTGCTGCACCCGGTTCCGTCGGTACGCATTTTGTAGATATGATTATAATCGATATAGCCGCGGCCATCATTGCTCACTTTATGGCTCACATTAGTGTAATACACCCAGTCCCCGGCTATTTCAAAATCCCACGTATCATCAGCACTTAACATAGTCCTATCGGTGCCATCCGGGCGCATTTTATATATATCGCTATAATTATTGTCAGAAGGCTTGTAGTTGATAAAATATATCCAGCCGTCGGCCACTTTAATCGTGAATACTTCTTCATCATTTAGCTGGGTAATAGCGCTGCCATCGGTACGCATTCTGCATATTTTCCCGGTAGGAAAATTTAATATTTCCTCCCCTTTCGCATCACACCGTATGTAATAAATCCAGTCGTCGACTACTTGAACATCGTATGAAAAAACATCGTTCAATTGGAGCCGTTCGCTACCGTCGGTGCGTATTTTATAGATCATTATACCGTCGCCGCCGTTGGTATAGTACACCCAACCGCCGACCACGTTTATGTGAGAGACATAACGGTCATCGCTGAGCTTAGTTATACCGCTGCCGTCGCTTTTCATTTTATATAATTTAGATTCGTCGTTATTATTGGCAAAGTATATCCAGTCCCCCTGCTGTACGATTGAACCTCCGTTGTTAATGCTCCGATTGGCTTTGCTGTATGCCTGCCACCCTCCGATAGCAACGACGACGACCAATATCACCGCCAATCCGATTCCTATGATTTGTTTGGATTTCGCCCCTGATGTAGTGGATAGCCGGGAATGCTCCACTCCGGCGGGAGAGCGGGATGCTTCTCCATTCATGGCTGCGGCAGTCCCGCAGTTCATGCAGAATTTGTCCTCATCCTGCAGCTGTGCTCCGCAATGACCGCAGTATTTCATAATTTCCTTCCCCGCCTTTCCTCACTCCACCAGCTGGTTTTGCGTACCGTCGGTTCGCATTTTATAAATGTTCTTCTCGTCAAGATAATATATCCAGTCACCTACCACATTTAGGACAACTTCACTTCTACTCTTATAGTTGAGCGTATCCTTGTTCACTCGGATACGCCCAGTACCATCGGTCCGTATTTTATAAATATTTCCATCGTCAGAATAATTAATATAATATACCCAACCGTCCGCCACATTGATATTGGCGCTGACATCACTATTCAGCTTGATCTGCCCCGTACTGTCCGTGCGCATTTTATAAATATTGTACTTCTGCTCAAACATGTTCACATAATAAATCCAGTCGTCTACTACATTAATTCCTCCGTCAGCTCCGTCAGAATAGACCCTAATACCATCGCTCAGACTGGTACGTCCGGTGCCGTCAATACGCATTTTATATAGCGCCGCATATTCCACACCATCCCAATCACTGACTTCACTATGGATATAATAAATCCAACCATCCACCACGCTAAGAAATAATCCTACTTCATCACTCAGCTTGGTGCGTTCTGTTCCATCAGTGCGTATTTTGTAAATCTTCTCATCCAAACTATTTAAATAATAAATCCACTCGCCTACCACGTTAAGAAAAATAACACCGTCTTCTTCACTCAGTTTGGTGCGCGCCGTACCGTCAGTGCGTATTTTAGTGAGCACCTCTGCGTCCCCATAATCTGAAATACTCACATAATAAATCCAGTCGCCCACTACATTAATAAAAAGACCGGGTTCGTCAATCAGTTTAGTGCGCTCTGTTCCATCTGTACGTATTTTGTTGAGCGCCCCTTCGTCCCCATCCTCTAAAATACTGACATAATAAATCCAGTCGCCCTGCTGGGCAGCAATTCCCCAGTTCATAATATTGCCCGGAGTATTGCCCACCTTATTGACCCGCTGCCCAAACGGAAGACTGTCCATACCCTGCGCAATAAAGAATATGACCGCTATCAACACGACCGCGGCCGCGGCCGGCAGTCCATACTTTTTCACCCTTGCGCCATATTTTTTCCCGGCCTGCCCCTGCCTTTTAAAAGCCATGGAATTCTGTACCATCGGTGCGACTTTCTGCCCCACTGTCCGCGCTTCGCTGTTCTTTTTGCCGGTATCCAGCTGGCCCAGGCTCTGCCCGCATTTTATGCAGTAGAGATTGCCGGCAGGATTTTCTTCTCCGCAACTGCCGCAATAACTTGCTTCCACGGTAGGCATCGTCAAAGGCTCGCCTACCTTTTGCAGTTCTCTCCCGCAGTTGGGGCAGTAACGGCTCTGCTGGTCGTTTGGTTTTCCGCATTGAGTACAGAACATCAGGCCATCCCCCCCAGTTCATGTCCGCAGCACTGGCAGAAATTGGCCGCAGTCATTACTTCTTCTTCACAATGGGAACAGACCGCTAAAACCTGATTGCTTTCTTCCGGACGGCTGACTTTGGCCCCGCAGGAGGTGCAAAAATTGCTGCCCATGTCCAGTTCCTTGCCGCAACTGTCGCATCGGCCTCCTATTTCCTTGCTGTGAGCGTCTATTTCACCCTGGATCCTCCATATCTTCTTATCTAGGTTCTTTATTTCCTCTTTGAAGTTTACCAAGGTTTCATTTTCGATATCGCCCCGGCGTACCAGCAAATGCACATGCTGGCCCATCTTAAAGTACATTTTCCCTTTTTCCGCCAATAGCGCGGACAATTCCTGGCGCAGAACATTCAACTCCCGGGTGGATTCGAGCTTCTTTTTACTATTCTCTATTCCTCCCTGGACTTTTGCCAAACCTTCATTGACCGTTTCTTTCAAATCAGCCACTCCATTTCGTCCCCCTTGATAGTTTTTTGATAGGTTACGCAACAACTATTATCCTATTGCACAAGGCCACGTCCGCTACCGTCAGGGCGGATTTTATAAAGTTTGTCATCGTCACTACCGTTTTTATAATAAATCCAGTCGCCTGCCACATTAATATATGCTGACGCATCATCATTCAACTTAGTTTTGCCGCTGCCGTCGGTGCGGATTTTATATAGCTTGTAATCATCGCTCCCGTTCTGATAATAAATCCACTCGCCCTCCACATTGATATAACTAGACCGGTCATCATTCAATTTAGCTCTGCCGCTGCCGTCGGTGCCGATTTTATATAGCTTGCCACTATCGCTCCCATTATTATAATAGAGCCACTCGTCCGCCACATTGATATATTCCGAAGCATCATCATTCAATTTGGTCCTGCTGCTTCCATCAGTACGCATCTTATAGATTGGCCCAGGCCAAAAATTAAATAGCACGCTATTCGTGTAATAAATCCATTCACCCGCCACATTAATATCACATGACCACATATCATTCAACTTAGTTCTGTCACTGCCATCGGTACGCATTTTATAGATTCTCCCACCATCACCCACGTTCGTATAGTAAATCCAGTCGCCCACCACATTAACATACGCCGACGCATCATCATTCAATTTGGTCCTACCTCTGCCGTCGGTACGCATTTTATTGATCGTACCCCGAGACCAAAACGGCAGGTCAGACTTTAAAAATTTTAACTCATTATAATAAACCCACTCGTCCACTACATTGATATACCATGAGGGAACATAAGATAATTTGGTCCTACTGGAACCGTCGGTACGGATTTTATACAACTTATAATTATTGTAGTAAATCCAGCCGCCTTGCTGGGCAGCGATTCCGGTGTTGACAATATTGCCCGCGGTATTGCCAACCGTGTTGGCCGTCCCCCATAATGCGCTAACCGGCTGCCAGCTGTACAGTAGCGCCTGTATACTATTACCACCAAAGCCTACAGCTTGCCCCACAGCAGCGGCCTCCAAGTTGGTACCGTTTGCTTTCAGGGCTCGGTCGGCATATTTATAGGCCTGCCAGTCCTGTTCCTGGTCTCCTGCTGCCAGATAGTAAGCGGCCAATTCGCTCAGCAGCCAGTCGTTCGATCGCGTGAAGCGGAGGTGAAGACGGAGCTGTTGAATAAGAGAATCGGCACTGGCCTGATCCCCGCTTCTTACCAGAGCGGTGGCAGCCAGGATAACTGCCTTGTCCGTTCTGTCCCGTCCGGAGAGTTTTTCCTGGTAGGTGCTGATTGCCTGGTCATAGTCTTGCTCTACGAAATAGCTGTAGAACTCCAGCATGGATGATAGGGGCCGGCTGGATAGCTTGGAGGCTGCATCCCGAACTTTCGGCCAGTCGCCCTGAAACATATTTAGGACTAAATAAGCTTCTTGCTGATTTATTTCCAGGCTAATTGATTGAATGATGCTGTTTAAGGCCTCTTCTAATTGTCCGTTTTGATATAGGAAAGTGGCGAGAGCGTTGTAGCCCCTGTAATCTGCCGGATTCTTTTCGATGGCCTGCCTTAAAATGGATTCCGCCTGGCTGCCGTTGCCTTGCTGCTGGTAGGCCAGGGATAATCCCCAGTAGGCTTCCAGTTTGTCTGAATGGGTGTTTATGATTTCTTTATAGGCCTGTTCCGCTTCGGGATATTTATTCTGATCTATGTACATACTGGCCAGTCCCAACTGAAGAATTGGCTTTTGATCTGTTCTGACCACGGTCATACCTTTTTCATAGATTGACCAGGCTTCTTCGTAACGGCCCAGCAGGGTATAGGTACGGGCCAGGCCCTGATACCCTCTAACTTCTTGAGGATTCATTCGGATAATATCGCTAAAGGCCGCTACCGCCTGCTCATAATTGTACTCTCCCAGATATCGCGCCGCTATGTACAGGCCGGTTTTCATCTGGTCTTTGGCAACGTAGATATGCCAGCCCCAAAGACCGCCAGCTGCCAATAGAACTGCCAGCAGGGCTCCGATCAGGAGGTTTCTTTTCACACCCGGAACCGATTGCGGCTGGGGGGGAGCAACTCCTGCTACAGGTAGCCCGGCGTTCGCTTCGGTTTCGGTAAATGCGTCTCCGCAATTCATGCAAAATTTGTCTGCATCCTTCATCTTTGCTCCGCATTGATTGCAGTATTTCATATTGATTCCCCTCCCCCCAACTTTTCTATAGCCTACCGTCGTCTTGATTACCCTTCCCGCAGTCCATAAAGGCAGATAAACTCTGCTTTGCTATTACTTTCTCTTAGTTACTCTGTTTTCACCCATATCTGCATACATGGAACATCAATAGTTTTCATTATTGGACGTGACATCAATTCTTTCTTTTTCGGCTATTTTAATTGCAACATATTGACCAATCCCGCCTATTAGCAATAACCACAATGGGTGGTTGGTGGTGCCTAAAATTTGTCTTATGTAACCATCGGATTCTTGGCTGACATGGCTGTTGATAAAAAACACCATAGCCCATACCACAATTGGCAATATAAAAGACATAGCCATCGCGAATTTTCCAGTTATAAAGGACCGTTGATAATTTGCCAATAATTTGTAACAGAATATTCCATGGCTTAACAATGTTATCACCGTTACAGCTAACAATAAGATTACTATCACCATGAGATCACCGGTTCCTTTAATACGACCGACATGATCGGTGAAAGTATTTAAAAAGTCCAAAACCTGAAACAAGGTATATTCACTTTCCAGGGAATAACCGAAAAGATTTGACAGTTTCCCGATGGCTGGCACGGTAATCCATTTTTGAAAAATCAAGACTATACTGATAACAGAAGTAACTAGCGCAATATATATTTTCAATCCCTGAAAGAGGTCCTTATTGAAAGCAATCGTATTCTGTACCACAGGTGCGATCTTTTCCTCTGCTACCCTCATAGGACTATTTTTTTTATCCATTGCTAGACGTTCCAGACCCTGTCCGCATTTTATACAGTAATAAAAATTGCCGACTCGGTTCTCTTCCCCACATCCGCCGCAATAAGCAGGTGCTTCAAGATCTACTTTTATAACTACATTTATGTTCTTAAGTTCTCTCCCGCAATTGGAGCAATATTGACTCTGCGTGTCACTTGGTTTTCCGCATTGCGCACAGAACATCACACCATTCCCCCCAACTCATGCCCACAGCACTGGCAAAAATTAGCCACTATTATCTCCTCCTCACAATGAGAACACATACCCGATACATTACTGCTTTCTTCCGGTAGACTGATTTTGGTTCCGCGGGAGGTACAGAATTTGCTGCCCGTCTCCAGTTTTTTACCACAACTGCCGCATAAGTTTTCTCTACTTCCGCTTGACCTTTTATTCTATCTCCATACACCCCAACCAGTGTATTTGCAGCCGGCAATATCAAGTCCATGAGAAATTTGTACTCCTTGCTTGCCAAAAGCATGAATCACCTTATTGTTACCAATATGAATACCCATATGCCCCCAGTTCTTATATTCACCGTCTATAGTGCCTTTCCACTCATAGAATACTAGGGCCCCATAAGGAGGTTCGCGATCCGTATTGGTTCTAAAGGCATCTTCGGCTAATTTTGCATACTCGAAAGAACTTTTGGCAATTCCGGCTTCCTTATATGCGTTAAATACAAAGGCCAGACAATAATAATCCCATCGATGACTACCTATCTGCTCTCGTGCCCATTTAACTGCCACTTCCGCACCGTCTATGCTGGTACTGGGCTCGGGGCTGTAATGTACTGGTTCAATAATCCAAAGTTTGGCTGAATCAGGTGCAGAATCACTAACGAGTTCCACATTTGAACCAACAGCACCCGCCACTAAACCCGGATATTGCAGGGCTCTAATCAGATAACTTCCATTGCCGACACTGGTAAGGCTCCACTCCTGATCCATCCAATAACTTTTGCTGTAATCGACATTTAATGTCCATAAATCAATGTTAACCCCAGGTCTACGCTTAGAAGTATCATTGCCACCAATATCCACAACTAAATTTGGTGAGCATACCGACCAAATTCGCACCACGTTATTGACATTTTCAATTCTAAAGATTTGAGCTGTGTTCTGGGAATAAGGTTGAAGCTGTAAATTCGTCCCTTTGGCTGTGCCATAGTCGGTGACATCAAAAGATTCGTTGGTAGATTGCAATCGAATGGAGTATAAGCCGTTTGCCATGTAGGCAGGCACTTCTCTTACGTGGGGCGCTACCGGTGCAGAAGGCTGCACAATTACTTCTTCTACAGGCAGAGATTTCACAACTTTAACCGGGTTTTCCTCAGTCAGATTATTGCTATAAATCCAGTTTTCATCGCTCAGTTTATACCAGAGGTTTCCGATTGAGTTTTTACCGCTGCCAACCACAGTTACCGCCGTACCCTTAGAGAGAGATTTCAAAATAGTATCAGATGAATACGGTCTAGCTCTAACCGGAACATCATCTTTTATCGCATAATATGTAGTAGGTACTATTGAAGTAATGCTGATTGGATATTCAACATTACATTTTTCACAGTATCCGTATGAGTTGTATGAGTGGCTAGTACAAGCTGGTATAGGATTTTTCTTAGTCAGATTATTGCTATAAATCCATTTTTCATCACTCAGTTTATACCAGAGATTCCCGGCAGAGTTTTTACCGCTGCCAATTACGGTTACCTCCGCACCTTTAGAGAGAGAATTCAAAATAGTATCGGGTGAATACGGTCTGTCCCTAACCGGAACATCATCTTTTATTGTGTAATATGTTGCGGGAGATATTAGCGAAATACTGATTGGGTATTCTACTCCACATTGTGTGCAGTATCCAGACGAATCGTATGAATGTGAATGTTGCTTAGTGAATGTAACACAGCCTACGTAACCTTTATATAATTTTAAGAAGTCAGGTAGCTTTTCTCTCTTCAATTGGCCTACCCCTGAAGTTCCCCCTTCTGTATAATAAACATAGGTATCGCTGTTCTTTTTTATGACTTCCTCAACAAACACAACATGTCCCCATTTGCCCCCAGTATTAAATGATGCCCAGCAATTTGCAACTAATTGTTCTCCATTATCATGTTGATATGCGTGAATAGTATATTCAATACCCGTCATATATGAAGTTACGGTCTTCCCCTCATAGTACCTAGCATAACGGCTTGGTATATCTTTAGCTGGCTCCCCAGTTGAACCCTTATCAGGAATGCCGGATGTTTTCAATTTTTCTTCCATTCTGGCAACTACATATCCCACACATTGTTCATCCATGCTATAATATCTTTTGCTATAGGGGTTGTAAGTCTGTCTGTTATCTTTTTTATAGGTACAATTTTTTAAATCTGCAATAACTTGCCCAACGTAATCATCAATATTGTTCCGATTATATCCAGCCGCAAAAGCACTTACATTATAAGAAAATACAAAAACACACAAGACTATAAATGTTATAATTTTTTTATATGTATTTCTCATCTTTTTCTCCCTCCAAATATTAATTAAATTGTTCATTAGGTCCTTCGTTCAAAACAATCGTATTAATATATACCGTTTTGGTATTACTATCCCATCTAACCTCACAATCAAAACTTTCCGCGATTGCCCGAACAGGTACAAGTGTTCTGGAATTAATAATTACCGGCGCAACATCCATATCATTTTTCACCCCATTAGAATAAATGGCTTTACGACCAATTGTCATTTCGATTGTCATATTCTCTTTTGTGGCTACTATGCTTTGGTTAGCCTGATTCCAACTCACCTCGGCATCTAATGCCTCAAAAATTGCTCTCATTGGCACCATGGTCCGGTTGTCAATAATTTGAGGCTGCACATCGAACTTAATACTATTTCCGTTTAAAACAACCTTTATGTCATCCTGTGCGTAAACCGGGATTATCAAAACATGCAACAGAATCATCATTGCTATGAACGCGGCAAGCCCACGTTTCCACTGCTTCATTTTTATCCTCCTTTAACTATACTTTCAAGAATATGTGCCATTGGTGACCAAATCCGACTTTAGGCACTGTCCCGTCGTCTGTTACCTTTCTCCCTTCTCCCCAAATACGAGTACTTTCACACATTACTCCATAGATATTAAAAATTATAACAATGCGCTTAACCTCTATTTTTAATATGTAATAATTAATGCGCATAATGTAATAACTAAGATTTTCGCCTACCATAAAAAGTAAATAACGAACAGACTACACTTCTTAATTGTTATCACATATAGAATAAGGCACAATGATATAAAAATCTGCTTCAGGATGGGATTTTCCACCTGTATGGGAATTGGAAGTGAGATGTTGGGCTTCTGGTCTCATGGCAACAACTGGCAGGAATGTGGAGAACATGCGGGAATCTTCGTATTTATTTAGATTTCTCAATTTATCTTTCACTAAACTTATGGTAAAATATCCATGATAATCCAAATGGAGAAAAATTGATTAATGATTACTATAATTCTCTGTGAAGATAATAAAACCCATTCGAATTATATTAAACAGTTGCTATCGGAAAGCATTGAAAAAATGACTCATATTGCTAATATGACAAATATCAGTGTACTTCTATTTGACAGCGGCCATGAATTAATGGAGTATTGCGAAATAAAATCACATCAAATTGACGTACTTATTTGTGATATTGAATTGGACGATATGAATGGCATTCATCTAGCGAAAAATATAAAACACCTGCGCTCAAATATTCAAATCATTTTCTTATCTGCCCATGTCCGTTATTTTGAAGATGTGTATAGTGTTGATCATATTTACTTTCTCTCTAAGCCGATTGATAAACACAAATTTTATGAGGCACTTTATAAGGCTATATCGACATCTTTGGAAAATAAAAATAACTTTATAACTGTAGCCACTAAAAATTCCGTATATGCTGTAAACTTAAACGACATCTATTATATTGAGACGGCATTAAGAAAAATCAACATACACACTATAGATACTTTTTATTCTAAATATGAAAAGCTAACTAAATTCGTCGATTCTCTGGATCAAAGATTTATTATCTGTCATAAAAGTTTCGCTATAAATATGGATAAAGTTACCAAGCTAGGGAAGCACAATTTTATACTTAATAATCAAATAGAAATACCCATTAGCCAATTAAAATACTCTTGTGTTAAAACTCAATTTATCAACTATATTGGAAAGATACCTAATACTTTTACAAAATAATTACAGAAGGTTCAAATAAAGATATAAGTATGATATATAAGTAATTACTAATGATTTTAACTTCGATTAATGAAAATTTTTATACTTGATTACACATTTCAAAAAAGGAGAATGTCAAGACCCACTTTACGTTTAATTTTCAAAAAGTCCTCTACTCTTACTTTTTACATCGCCGACACTTCCTCACTTTTTTTCTATGTCTTGACTAACAGTAAAAATGACTGCTGTAGCTCTATTGGGATTTTCATTTCATATTGTAATATATGCCCTTTTTCTGCGGACTATTATTAAGCCAAAGTATATGCTTTCAGGTATGCTATTCGTGTTATTAAGTATTTCAACTCGCTATTTAAGGATAATTCTGAACAGAGATAATTTATTGCTAGATGCTTCCGTAGAGCCTGCCATCGTGCTCTTTCTAATTGTCGTTCTTTATGAAGCGAAGATAGCCCAAAAATTCTTCACTTTTGGTTTAATACTATTTATCGGATTAATCACCGAAATTCTTATTTATATAACATTAAGCGCATTATATGGTTTTGAACTCTCGGGCTCATCTAACCTCACTTTTCCTGATATACCCAGTATGCTCATAGGCAATGTGATCTTCCTCATCGTCATATTGCTGACTATAACCGCATGGAAGCTCTATACTGGGGATATTGAAACAAACCAAATGTCCTTATTTATGTTTTTTCCATTAAGTCAGATCTATCCCATAATTATTATCGTACTGATGGCAGGCTACTATAACTTCAATACCTTTTTGGGGATATTATATATCTCTACGTTTTTGTGTATATTAGCAAATGCGGGCTTGATAATCGCCATGAAAAAATTAACCAGTTTAACATTGTTGAATAAGAAGCTAGACTTTTATGAAAAGCAACTAGAACTGCAGTTGAATCATTATGAACAACTCAGTAAGTATATATCAATTATAAGAAAAGATAAGCATGATATGAAAAATCATGTCCAGACCATCTATACTCTTTTAGAAAACAAGGATAGTAGAGTAAAACAATACACTGATAATTTAGCTTTAAGTATTGATAGCACTATCATAAATCCCTTCTGCGACAATTTAATTGTCGATGCACTTTTACAAAATAAATATTCTTTGGCTAAAAATAATAATATTAATATGAAGGTTACTGTACAGCTGGAAGATGAAGACGCAATAAACAATTTGCATCTATGCAGCATTTTTTCCAATTTAATAGACAATGCGTTGGAAGCGTGCCAAAATATATCCGATCCTAATATAACTCCTTTCATCATAATTAATTGCTATAAAAAAGGCGGTTTTCTCCTAATTAATATTAAAAACTCCAAGCAAAATATTATATTGACTTCAAAGAATAAAAAGCTTCTAACAACTAAATCTAATACTCTGGAGCATGGTATCGGCCTCACAATAGTGGGAAACACGGTAAAAATATATGATGGTAAATTACTTCTTGACTATAGTGATTACGAATTTAATGCATTAGCAGCTTTAAATTTAGAAGTAACCGAATCATCAACTAACTCTTTGAAGCTCCCTCCTTTTGTAACAGTACCGGAACATATTTAATCCCGTAGACCTATAAATTATTGCTCCGGAAATCATAATCACAGATAAAATACGCCTTATACGTATCGTTAGCAGTAATATCACCTATATTGATATTACGTAGTACAAGTATATTTTATTTCAAAAATCTCTTCCTAATTATCTCCTGGCTTTACTTAACTTCAAAACCTAAAGAGCCTTTTTTCCTTGCTAAATATTACTGACCGGTGCTATTATAATAACAGGTAAACTATTTTTGTTGTTTTAGTTTACCTAAAACTGCATAGGGGAGATTTTAAAATGGAGAAAGTAAAAAAACCCTTTATAGTCGGACTCATATTAATCCTATTATGCACTTATGGAGTATACCAGCATTACTTTACCGGGAACTCTGATATTATTGAAGCCTCGGGAACTATTGAAGCTACCCAGGTTAAGGTTAGTGCTAAGTTAAGTGGTACTCTAGATCAAGTCTCAGTAGCCGAAGGGGCTAAAGTCCAGCCCGATGAGGTAATAGCTGTGCTTTCCCGCCCTGATTTAGAAGTACAGCGGGAACGTGATTTATTAAGTATAGAATTAGCCCAGGCTAAGCTCAAGGATTTGCAGGCCGGAGCCCGTCCCCAGGAATTGCAGGAAGCTTATGCCAGTTTAAATATTTCCCGGGAAAACTTAGCTAAAGCCGAGGCAGATTTAAAACGAGTAGAACAATTATATGAACAGGGCGCCATGGCCTTGCAAGAATTAGAAGCTATGCAGCTTAAAGTGGATTTAGCCCAAAATCAATTCTCCATTGCCCAATCCAAGGTAGATTTAATCAACGCAGGACCCCGGGCCGGTGCAGTGGAAGCAGCCGTTATCGAATTAAACAGAATGGAAGCAGTTCTTAAAGCCACTGATACTATGATGGCAGATTTAACGATTAAATCCCCTCTGGCCGGGACCATTTTAAGCAGTAATTATGAACCGGGCGAATTTATCCAAATGGGAGCTGCTATCGCTACTGTAGCTAACCTTAATGATTTATGGATTACAGTTTATATCCCCTCCGATGAGTTAAGTTATATCAGCCTGGAACAGCCGGTACAGTGTTTTGTAGCCGGGGATGCCACTGTTTACCCGGGTAAGGTCACCCATATTGCCGACCATGGTGAGTTTACTCCCAAGATGATTCAAACTAAAAAAGAACGGGCTAATATAGTCTTTGCGGTTAAAGTAGCGGTAGAGAATCAAGATAACCGTCTTAAACCTGGTATGCCTGCTGATGTAGCTTTCAAACGGGGTGAATAAATGATTGCCTTGACTAATGTAAGCAAAAGCTTCGGGGCTATAACCGCCGGCAATAATATTTCCCTGCAGATAGACCGGCAGGAGATATTTGGTTTAGTAGGTCCTGATGGAGCCGGTAAAACTACTTTACTCCGTCTGATATGCGGTTTAGCCGACCCGGATGCCGGAAGTATCAAGCTATTTGATAAACCTATCACTCATCTTGATGAATTTAGAAGCGCCTTTGGCTATATGCCCCAGAAATTTAGTTTATACAGTGATTTAACCGTCATGGAAAATATAAATTTTTTCGGTTCTTTGTATAGTTTAGATAAAAACACCATTAAAAAACGGGCGGAAGAAACTTTAGCCGTTACCGGACTTTTACCTTTTACTAACCGCTTAGCCGATAAGCTTTCCGGGGGAATGAAACAAAAGCTCTCCCTATGCTCGGCTCTCATAACCAGACCTTCACTCTTAATTCTGGACGAACCCACCTTTGGGGTAGACCCGGAATCAAGACGGGAGTTTTGGAAAATACTTTATGATCTGAATTATGAAGGCATGACCGTTCTAGTTACTACCCCTTATATGGATGAGGCGGAATTATGTTCTAAAGTAGGATTCTTAAGTGCAGGAGTTTTAAAAACTGTAAATACTCCGGCCAAATTAAAGGCTGAATTTCCTTTTGCCGTAATAGAAGTACACACTAGTATTAAAGACACCTCTATTTTTGATGGTATAAAAGAAATTATAGATTTAGCTTTTTATGGCTATAAATATCGGCTAATTGTGGAAAAGTCGGCTAACATCCAAGATAATTTAGCCCTAAAATTAGCCCCGCATTATAGCTTAATTGAAAAAGTTGACCCTACTATGGAAGACCTCTTCATAGTTTTGGCCGAACGGGGGCTTTAAAATATGGATTATATAATCACAACTGAAGATTTGACCCGTAAGTTCGGCGACTTTACTGCGGTTGACCGGCTCAATATAAGGATTAAGCCGGGAGAAATATGCGGGTTTTTAGGGCCTAACGGAGCCGGCAAATCTACCGCCATCAGGATGTTATGTGGGATACTGCGTCCCAGCTCGGGCCGGGGATTAGTAATTAATTATGATATTGACACCCAATCGGAAGAAATCAAAAAACGCATAGGTTACATGTCGCAAAAGTTTAGTTTGTATGATGACCTGACTGTAGAAGAAAACCTGGACTTTTTTGCCGGAATTTACGGTCTGCCCCCTAATAAACGTAATAAACGCATTGATGAACTCTTAACCCTTATGGATTTACAAGCCGAGCGTCGGCATTTAGTGAAGACTTTAAGTGTAGGATATAAACAACGGCTGGCCCTAGCCAGTGCTATTATAGCTAAACCCCAGGTGCTGTTTCTGGATGAGCCTACTAGTGGAGTCAGCCCTATTAGCCGGAGAAGCTTTTTTGATATCATACAAGCATTGGCCGGGCAAGGTACCACTATAATTGTAACTACGCACTTTATGGATGAAGCTGAAAGATGTGACAGAATAGCCTTCCTCTCCCAAGGCCGGCTTTTAGCCTTTGATAACCCCGAATACCTTAAACAGACTAGTATTGACGGTCTATTAGTAGAGTTAGACCTTCCCCAGCCTATGAGTTATATAAATAAATTAAAACAATTCCCTTATGTAAAGGATTCTTTTATGTATGGTTCCCTGCTCCATGTTTTAGTGGAAGAAGAAAAGGCTATCGAAAAATTAGCCGTCTCTTTAAATGTTACAGGCAAACTTATAAAACCTACCCTAGAAGATGTTTTTATATCTCTAGCTAAAAAAAGATAAAGGGAAGGTAGATATGATGATTAGAATTATGTCGGTGCTTAAAAAGGAATTTTTACAGATGAGGCGCGACCGCATGACTTTGGCCTTAATATTTATGATGCCTTTAGTGCAATTGCTATTGTTTGGCTATGCTATTCAAACTGAGGTCAAACATATTCCTACGGCGGTTTTTGACCAATCCCTTTCCGCCTCCAGCCGGGATATGATGCAGTCCTTTGCTGCCTCCAGCTACTTTGACCCTTCATTTGCCGCCGCTTCCTATCAAGAACTTTCCAGTTTAATTGATAGTGGCCAGGCGGGGGTCGGTATTGTATTTCCTCCTGATTTTGCCACCAAAGTTAACCGGGGCGAATCAGCTTCCATCCAAGTTATTGTTGATGCCAGTGACAGTATGTTATCTAATCAGGCTATAGCCACGGCTAATTCTATTGGACTTTTAAAATCCCAGGATATAATATTTGCTAAAGCCGGCTCCCAGCAGCTTCCCTATGATGTCCGGGTGAGACCTTGGTATAACCCGGATGGGATTACCGCCTATTACATGGTTCCGGCCATACTTGGCATTATTGTTACTATGACTATGGTTATCATAACTTCGGTAGCTATTGTCCGGGAACGGGAAAGGGGTACTTTAGAGCAGTTAATCGTAACTCCCATTAAACCTTTAGAACTAATGGTAGGTAAAATAATTCCCTATATTGCCTTAGGGTATTTACAAATTACCGTAGCGCTTTTGGTAGCGGTTTTAGTATTTCAAGTACCTATTCGCGGCAGTCTTTTTCAGTTATACCTGTTAACCCTGTTTTTTATTACCGCATCCTTAGGCTTAGGGCTGATGATTTCTAATATTGCTCAAAATCAAATGCAAGCTTTCCAGATGTCATTTTTCGTTATGCTCCCTAGTATTTTATTGTCGGGGTTCATGTTCCCCCGGGCAGCTATGCCTAAAATAATTTATTATATAAGTAATGTTATTCCTTTAACTTATTATCTGGATATAATTCGGGGCATAGTTTTAAAAGGCATTGGTTTTCAATATTTAATCGGGCAAGTTTCCGCCTTACTTATTTTTTCCTTAGTCTTTTTAGTCATCAGCACCTTGAAGTTTAGTAAAAGGATTGCTTAGTAAGGAGGTTTAAAGTGGATATTCCCGCCAGAATATTAAGGGCCGCTCAGGAACTAATGGCCACTAAAGGCCTGGTTCAATGGACAGTTGATGATTTAGCCAAACAGGCCGGTATTAGCAAAAGAACCTTATACCGGTATTTTGCCAGTAAAGATGAAATAATTGAAGAGGTTATCAATATTTTTATGGCCGGATTAACTGCCCAAGTGAATTCATTACTGGAGAAAAATTCATCACCGGTCGAGGTTATGACCAATATGGCCGGGCATGTTTTTACTTATGGGCAAAATATATTTAGTAAAGAAGGCTTGGAAGATTTAAAAGACTCTTATCCTCATCTGTGGCAAAAGATTGACGATTTTCGCAGTGCCAAAATAACCTCGGTAATTAAACATTTTAGCTCCTCAGAACAACACACGATTATAAAAGAGTTGGATGAACAAATACTGGTGACTGTACTTATCGCCATTATTCAATCAGTTGTAAATCCCACCTATTTAACCCAAAATAATATCAGCTTTGCCTATGCCATCGAGCAATTAAGAAAGTTATTGCTCCAAATTTTAGAGTAATGATAGCCAGAATAGTGCAGCAGGCTTGCATGAATATCTGGATAAGTTAAAATTAAGGAAGAAAATCTAGCTAAATATATGGAAATAATAATTATATTAAGCTTGTTAGGAGGAAGATCACTATGTTAGATTTTATTTTTCAAAATCCTGCTAAAATATTATTCGGACAAAACCAGTTGGAAAAACTGGGTAAAGAAATTAAGCC
This sequence comes from Bacillota bacterium, assembly GCA_023395515.1. Classification (GTDB taxonomy): domain Bacteria; phylum Bacillota; class Syntrophomonadia; order Syntrophomonadales; family Syntrophomonadaceae; genus JAAYRQ01. The sequence goes on along the minus strand of JAEWZB010000041.1, from coordinate 25,017 downwards.
TTATAGCAATAAAATTTTAATAGTCTATGGGGGAGGAAGTATTAAAAAAAGTGGATTGTACGATAAAATTATCGCCAATTTACAAGAAAATGATATTGCCTGGGTAGAACTCCCCGGAGTTCAAGCTAATCCCCGTATTGACAGTGTCCGGGAAGGTATCAGATTATGCCGGGAAAATGATTTAACCTTTGTATTAGCAGTAGGCGGCGGAAGTACTATCGACTGTTCCAAAGCTATTGCGGCCGGTTTTTACTATGATAATGATCCCTGGGATTTCTTTACTTATGAAGCTAAGGTGACTAAAGCCCTGCCCCTGGGCTGTGTACTTACTCTGGCCGCCAGCGGCTCGGAAATGAACGGCAATGCCGTTTTAAGCAATGATGCTACCTTAGAGAAAAAAGGCATTGGCAGTACCAGACTCATTCCTAAATTCTCTATTTTAAATCCGGCTTATACCTTTACAGTTCCGCCACACCAGACCGCCGCCGGAGTGGTAGATATCATGAGTCATATTTTCGAGCAATATTTCAGTCCTACCGCCGATACTTTTGTGCAGGATAAAATGTCTGAAGCTATTTTGCATACTTGTATTAAATACGGGCCTATAGCTATTGCCGAACCGGAAAACTATACAGCGCGGGCTAATTTGATGTGGGCCGGCACCATAGCTTTAAACGGACTGCTCTCTACCGGTAAAAAAACCGATTGGGCTACCCATGGTATTGAGCATGAAGTTAGTGCTATATACGATATGACCCACGGTTTAGGTCTGGCCATATTAACGCCCCATTGGATGGAGTATGTATTAGATGACAGTACCGTAGCTAAGCTGAGCATGTATGCCCGTAATATTTGGGGAATAACTGATAATGATGATTACGTAGCCGCCCACCAGGGTATAAGTAAAACCGCGGAATTTTTTAAGTCTTTAGGTTTGGCCTCTACATTAAGTGCCGGGGGTGTGGAGAAAGAACGTTTAGGCGAGATGGCCGACAAAGCTACAGCTCATGCACCTTTAGGCAGCTTTAAAAAGCTGGATAGGGATGCGGTTTTAAAGATATTAGAAAATGCCTATTAAATAACGGTGGGCTTCGCCCACCAGGCTTTATCCCTTAATTTTGCCCACAAAAAAAAGGCTGTTGTTGTCAACAGCCTTTTAATGTCCTTGTTATCTGTAACTGCGTGTCCTTTTAGATTGGAAACAATCTCTGCAATACACAGGTCTGTCACCAGTAGGCTCAAAAGGTACAGTAGTTTCTTGACCACATTCTGCACAAACAGCACTAAACATTTGACGATCTTCTCTAGATCTGCTGGAGAAACCTCCACGATCATTACGTTGTTGTTTGCGAGCTCTTCTGCAATCGGAACAACGGCCAGGTTCATTTTCGAAACCTTTTTCTGCGTAAAATTCTTGTTCGGAAGCTGAGAACACGAATTCGTTTCCGCAATCTTTACATACTAAATATTTGTCTTCCACTAAAGCATCTCCCTTTCGGAAAAAAATGTATTACTCTTGGACTTAATTTCCCCAAAACGGAGACATTATAGAACAAGGCAATAATAAGTTTAATCTAAAAAAATGGCATTGTCAATAATTATGCCCTTAGATTGCCAATTTTTAAAGAAACTTTACCGGTTATTGTGCGAAATCATTTAATAATCAGATATTTGAATAATGAAATTTATTGGTGTATAATTTTTTTTAATGGATAAATAAAGCTTGAGGGAGGAAAACATATGCCATCTACCAATTTCCTATTTGATACTCGGGAATTAAAATTCATAATCAAGGAATGGCTTGATACAGAAAAGCTTCTATCCTTTGAGGAGTACCAAGATTATTATTCACTCGATGATTTAGATGCTTTTATTGATGTAGCCTATAAAATTGCCCGGGATGTTTTGGGACCGGCTAATGGAGACGCCGATACCATCGGGGCTAAATTCGAGGATGGAAAAGTAATATTACCTGAATCGGTAAGAAAAGCTTATTACACAGTTTGTGAAGCTGAAATGGGGCCTTCTGCTTTTGATTATAGTGCTCCAGGACATGCACCACGTCTTTTTGTTACCGCCCAAAATGAAATGTTAACTGCGGCTTCCCCTTGTATGGTTATGTACTGGGGTGCAGGTGGTACGGCCGCTGATGTTATCGCTACTTATGGCAGTGAAGAAGCTAAGGAATTATTCTTAGAAAAAATGTTTTCGGCTAAATGGGGCGGAACCATGAATCTAACCGAGCCGGGAGCCGGTTCAGATGTAGGAGCCACAACTACTAAAGCTATTCCTACCGAAACCCCGGGATTATATAAAATCAAAGGAACTAAATGTTTTATAACTGCGGGAGATACCGACTTATGGGAAAACATAGTCCATTTAGTATTAGCCCGGGTAGAGGGGGCTAAGCCAGGAACTGCTGGTATCTCTTTATTTGCGGTACCTAAGTACCGCATAAATAAAGATGGCTCAATAGGAGAGTCCAATGATGTTACCACTGTGGGCATAGAGCATAAGATGGGACTTAGAGGCTCAGCCACCTGTACTTTATCCTATGGGGATAATAATGATTGTTATGGTTGGCTGATCGGCAATCCTCCTGATGAAAACGGCAAGGCTCAAGGTCTGTCCCAAATGTTTAAGATGATGAATGAAGCCCGCCTAAGCACTGGAATGATGGCTCTTTCCTGTGCAGGAGAAGCTTATTTCAATGCCCGGGAATATGCCAAAATTAGAATCCAAGGTTCTAAAATGACTGATATGAAAGGACCTCGGGTCCCTATTATAGAACACGAAGATGTCAAACGGATGCTGTTACACCAAAAAGCTTGTACAGAAGCCATGCGGGCTCTTATTTATAAAACTTATTGGTATACAGATATGGCCTTAGCAGCCACCGATCCCGAAGAAAAGAAATATTATGATGATATGTTCATGGTCAACAATCCCTTATGCAAAGCTTACCCAACCGAGATGGCATGGGGGTTAGTAGGTGAAGCTATTCAATGTTATGGCGGTTATGGTTTTTCTGAAGAATATCCGGTAGCTCAATTAGCTCGTGATGTAAAAATTTATTCCATATGGGAAGGCACTACCTATATTCAATCTATGGACTTAGTAGGGCGCAAATTCAATATGGATAAGGGTAAACCTTTTATGCGCTGGTTGACCGAGATTGGTCAATTTATTGAAGCTAATAAGGCTAACCCTTCATTTGAAACAGAAATTAAGGTTCTAAGTGATGCATTTCAAGCCTTTTCGGAAATATTAATGATGTTAAGAGCTAAAATGACGGAAGGTAAAATCAGTTACATGCCTTTATGGGCTACCCGCATAATGTTTGCTATGTCCATGGTCTACTGTGGTATGCTCATGCTGGAACAAGGTATAGTTGCCCAAAAGAAGCTGGGTGAACTTGCTGAAGATCATTATGATGTCAACTTCTACCAAGGCAAAATAGCCAGTGCCCGATTCTATTTATTAAACGAAGTTCCTAATATTTTTAGTATTAAGCGTCAATTTGAAACAGCTGATTTCACTGCAGTAGAAATAGACCCGGCTTCATTTTAAAAGAAAAAAGAAAAGGGCTGGCTCTCCGAGTCAACCCTTTTTCTCTTAATTAAATATCTCATAATGCATGGCATCAGCATAACTGTTGCCCCAGCTAAATCCCGCCGGTTTAAAAGCTTTCTCCCACAAAATTAAATTAGGATTATTCGGTTCTTTCACGGGATCAACATATCTAAGGTGACCGGCTGCATTAATATCAATAGCAGTTCCCCAAGAATGGTTACTTAAGCCCCGGTTAGCATCCCAGTGCACATGTCTGGGTACGAAAGTTCCGTCCATAGTATAAATTAGACTTAATAGCGGAACTTCTTTCCCATCTACAACAGTAGTTCCATTTTTAATGTAGTTAAAAGCCATTATAAAATTATCGGCTGCATCCTTGTGTACTTCGACTTGTCTATTAAGACCAGGCAAAGTTATAGTGACTATGTTTTGCTTAACCCATTCCGGGTCAATTTCAATTCTTCCTCCGGCTATATCCCGGTAGGGAAATTGTCCGAACGCCCCATTGACTTTACTTAACATAGGGTATTTTTTACTGGCCGCTACCGGAGTATAACTCCGGGATACCTGAGTATTATCGGTAAGAGCCGGCCTAGGATCAGGGGCCGCAGTATCAGCAACCTGCAAAACTGCCTCTGCAACAGTTATATTTATAAATTCTTCTCTGGTTTCCTCGCCATCCGAGGCGGTAACCTTTATAACATGCTGCCCGGTATTAATGCTGCCGGTATCCCAGTCAAAGTTTATGCTATTATCCTCAACTTCATTTTTCACTTCATCATTAACATAAACAGACATCAAGGTTACCTGCTGATCATCATCAGCCTGAGCAGATATGTTTACTGCTTCCCCTTTAGTTACAGTAAGGCCGGTGACAGGACTAATTACGGCTATACTAGGTGGTTCATTAGGAGGAGCAGGAATAGTAAAATCTTCTGCCTCCTCATAGTTTGTCCCTTTATCATTTATACTCCAAGCTTGATAGTATGTATCCCCATGGCCTATAAAAAATCCGCCTATAGCCAGGAAGGCCAATAGGGAAATTCCTCCAATAATTCTTTTGTTCATATTTAAATTCTCCTTATAAGCTGAAAATGTTATTACCTATGGCTTAATTTTCCTAAAATCACTCCTTTTATCTTAATTACATAGATTCTAACTTTACTCACAAAAAACAGTCAAAGGTAACATCAGGAAACAAGCACTAATCAGCGGTGTATTCTTAGGTTGGATATTAATATGCAGGCAGGCCAATATCTATCAAAAAACAGAAAATAGGAAAACTGTGGCAGGTTCCACGGTTGGTTGGCAGAATAGGTTAAAACATTATTAAAGCATGGCCACAATTTTAGGGCTGGTTTTAGAGGCTAGGTCAATATATTCATTATTTACATATATAACAGGGTTGACAATGTCATGGGGGGGTATATAAACGATTTGGGCAATTTGTTCATTATTTAATTGCACTTTCATACCAGTATAAAAAGAAGCAATATTACTTAAAAATTTATTTAAGATTATAGGATCAAATAATCCTACTCCCGATGTTTTAAACATTCTAAAAGCTTCAAAGGGAGTTACGCGTTTTTTATAAATCCGATCCGAAGTCATGGCATCAAAAACATCTGCTACTGCAACTATACGAGCATAGGTTCCTACTTGGTTGGCCTTTACACTTAAGGGATAACCCGAACCATCTGCTCTTTCATGGTGCAGTAAGGCCGCTTGTTTTACTATCTTATCAATATTTCCCGAATTATCGAGCAATTCATAGCCGAAAAGAGTATGTTTTTTCATCAAACTGAACTCACTCTCAGTTAAAGTACCATTTTTATTTAAAAGCTCAGCAGGTACTAATAATTTCCCTACATCATGCAGCAAACCACATTGAATAGCTCTTTTAATGTCCTTCTCCTGAAAGTCCAGCCATTTCGCTATTAACATCACATAAAAAGCCGTATTAATAGAATGGGTATAAGTATATTCATCAATATCCCTAAGTTCATTTAAGCAATTCATTAACTTAGCAGATAACTTAATTCCATTATAGACCTTATCCGATAGGTCCAAAATCTTATCATAATTAACCCCTGCTCCAGAGGATAATCGATTAAGAATCCCCTTTATGGCAGCTACATTTTCAAAATAATCCCGCTTCAAAGCCAGATTAGGATCATTTTTAGTTAACCCGGCTTCATATACCATTATGTCAGAGATATTCAATTCTAATAGCTTATCTTTAATATAATCAGTAATTATCGAATTACTTCCGATTAATTTTAATCCGGAACTGTTCAATACATCTTCTGCCAGGATATCACCCACCTGGCAGTCGGATGTTGATATCTTTCTTTTGCTCATGAAGCCTCACCTTTACATTTATTTAGGGGTGGCAATAAGTCAGATATTACTATAATCTTTCTATAGAATAACCTAAGTATTAATAAACCCATTTGGTCCCGATATTTTATTATTACTCTATTAAACCCAGTTTTTTAAGTACTTCAATAAACTTTTGCGTATCAATAGGCTTAGCCGCATAGCCTTCACACCCATAATTAAAAGCACTTTTTACGAATTCCGTCTGCGCCAGAGCCGTGGTCATAATAATTTTGGCTCGCTTTTCCGGCAAAATGCCTTTCTGTTTTTCTAATTGGCGAATAGCTTTGAGGGCTTTTACGCCGTCTACCTTGGGCATCATAATATCCAGGCAAATAAGGTCATAAGGTTCTTCCTCTTTCAAAGCTAATAATACTGCATCGAGAGTTTCCAGCCCGTCTATTACTACATCACATTGCCCATATTGGGATAGGAATTTTTGCAAAAACCTGCGGCTAGTTAAATCATCTTCTGCAATAAGTATCTTCATTGATGAATTCCTCCTCTACTCCATTGATTTATATAAAGTTTTAACTATCTCATTTAGGTGTATAGCATGATTAACAGCTTCCTTAAAATTACCTCTCCTAGCTGCTAACTCAATTTTAAAAGCCGCATCTTTTAAATCATCAGCATAAATATGATTAGCCTTTATTTTAATTTCGTGGGCAATTTGTTCAGTGGCCGAAAAATTATTTTCCGCCAGCAGTTGGATTAATTCTTTGATTTTAACGTTTATTTCATCTAATACCGGCCATTCCTTGGCGGTTAGTATTCGTTCCTCTTCCTCCCTAATTAATATTTCACCATTATTCCCAACCCGGAGGCTGCTAAAATCGTCTCCCGGCTTGCCCATCGTCATCCGCTCTAACAAATCATATAGCTCCTCCATATCTATGGGTTTAGACAAGTATTCATCCATACCTATGGCTAAAAACCGTTCCCTATCACCGTGAAGAGCGTGAGCAGTTAAGGCAATAATCGGAATATGTTCCCGAATTTCCTTGCTCCTTATGAGCTTAGTTGCTTCGATACCATCCATTTCAGGCATTTGAATATCCATCAGAATTAAATCATAACTACCGTTTTCATACATGTTTACTGCTTCTGCTCCGTTATTAGCTGTTGTTATTATATGCCCTTTTTCTTTTAACATTAGTTTTATAATTTTTTGGTTTATGGGGTCATCTTCTACTAGTAAAATGCGGAGGTTGGGCAAAGTATGTTTGGCAATCTTGGTGGTCATAACCGGTTCTATCCGTTCTCCCGGCCGGCAAGGCAGGGTAAAGGAAAAGGTTGTACCTATACCTAATTCACTTTCTATCCAAATCTGGCCTCTCATCATTTCAACTAGTTGTTTAGTTATGGCTAATCCTAATCCGGTCCCCTCATACTTACGGGTAAAAGAACTGTCCACCTGACTAAAACTTTTAAAAAGCAGGCCTATTTTATCGGGAGCAATACCTATTCCGGTATCAGAGACTGAGAACTTTAAAACTAATTCATTATTGTCAGGAGTGATATTATTAATAGAAAGCAAAACTTCCCCCAAATCAGTAAACTTTATAGCATTACTAAGTAAATTATTTAAAATCTGGACTAAGCGGTTAGGATCGCCTATTATATAGGCCGGAACAGTGGAAGCAAACTTATAATTCAATTCTAATCCTTTAGCCGCCGCCGTATTGGCATGTATCTTTATAGTTTCCTCAATCAGATTTTTAATTTCAAAGTTAACATTTTGAATTAACATTTTGCCGGCTTCCATCTTAGAAAAATCCAAAATATCATTGATAACATTTAAAAGCCTTTTAGCACAGGACTTAGCAGTCATAAGATTATCCTCTATATCAGGCTCCAGCTTAGCGTTGAGGGATAAATCTATCATTCCTAATATTCCATTTAAAGGGGTACGGATTTCATGACTCATATTAGCCAAAAACTCACTTTTTGCTTTATTAGCAGCCTCCGCATTTTCTATAGCTCTCTTTAACTCCAGCTCACTTAGCCGTCTTTCGGTTATATCTTGAAAAATTGTAACAAAATAATATTTTTCCGGGCTATAAATTGATAACTCCAACCATTTACCATATCTATGGGAGTATATCTCCTTTATATGGGTGCTTACTCCTTCCAAGGCTGTTTTTCCATATATCGCAAGTCTTTTCGGATCAACCTCATCGGCTACCTCCGAATAGAGTTTTCCCTCATAAGCTTCCCTTTTTATACCAGATAATGACACAAATGCATCATTTACTGCCAAAACTTCATAGTCTACCGGCGTATTATTTTCATCTACAATAATACGATTATAGGTTAAACCGCTATTCATATTCATAAATAGCGTCTGGAACTTGGCGTAGTTCAACATTATTATGTCCTCTTTCCCTTTCCGCTCACTAATATCTCTAATTACACTTAATAAAACCCGTCTATTGCCTATATTGCTTCCCCGGGAACTAACTTCTACCGGAAAAGTAGTACCATCTTTTCTTACATGTACAGCCTCAAAAAATACTCCTTCCCGATCAGCCTGTTCCATACGTTCTCTAGTCAAAGCTGGCGGGTCATTTTTGCGTAAATCAAATATCTTCATACTCTTTATTTCTTCTAAATCGTATCCATAAGCTTCTGCCGCAGATTTATTAGCATCAATAATATTGCCGGTTTCCACATCAATAAATAAAAAAATATCCCGGGCCTTTTCGGATAGAATCTTATATTGGGCCAGCCCTTCCTTAGCAATTTTTTCTTCACTTATGTCCTCTATAACCACCATAGTATAAAGGCTGTCAGCTATAAAAACCGGTATGGCATAAATATTATACCAAGGAGAAATCAGCTTATTATTAATAAATAAGGTGTGCTGCATATCGGTGTTACTGCTAGTTTGCCTGGTGGCAAAAACCTGGTTTATACTATGCCTAAGTTGACAGTCCCGGCAAAGCAAACTAGCTCCACAGCCTTTCTCTATACTGTTTATACAATGCAGGACTTCACCAATCTTTTTATTATGAAAGGAAGCCTCCGATTCCAGGTTAATCACTTTTCGGAATACGGGATTAATTTGTTTTACCACAAATTGCTTATCAATTAAGCAGATACCTTTAGGAAATGATTCAAATACATTTTTAAGATTACTTAGACCTGGCCCGGTTAATCCCATACTTTATTCTCTCCTTAATATAGGCGTTATACCTTATTTTGAGCTAAAATTATCTGTACAATTTTTTCTAATGATGCCTGGCTTTGCACCGCTCCCATTTCATAAGCGGCTTTGGGCATACCATATACAACCGATGTTTTCTCATCTTGTCCGATAGTTAATGCACCTTTAAGCTTCATCGCCAATAGTCCCCGCGCCCCATCATGCCCCATCCCGGTTAGAATAATACCGATAGCATTACCTCCTGCTTCCTTAGCCACGGACTCGAAAAGTATATCTACCGAAGGACAATGTCCATTTACTTTATCTCCCAGGTAACATTCCACTCTATATCTGTCTCCTACTCTTTTAACCCTCATATGTTGATCACCGGGAGCAATTAAAACTTGGCCCGGTTCAACAAAATCCCCGGTGCGGGCTTCCTGCACCCGTAAATTAGTGGAATTATCAAGTCTGTCTGCAAACATTTTAGAAAATACCGGGGGTATATGCTGCACAATTACTATCCCGGGGATAGTATCCGGAAGCTCTTTTAGAATGCTATAAATCGCTTCGGTTCCACCTGTAGAAGCCCCTATAGCTATTATAGGTTTATTATTCATTTCATTTAATCCTTTCTGTACACTGCCGGCAAAACATATCTATATTCCGTTTCATCCCGGTTCAATGATTCCGAATGACCGATAAATAGGTATCCTCCCCGTTCAGTTAAATCATAAAATTTTTTGACTAACTCCGTTTTAGTCTTATAGTCAAAATAAATCATTACATTCCTGCAAAAGATTACATGAAACTTTTTTCTAAAAGGAAATACCGGCTCCATCAAATTAAATTTTCTATATATTATTTCATTTCTTATCCTATCAATAAGAAGCGAGTTTTCTTCATCCAACCTGGTAAAATAATTCATTTTCCAAAGAGCAGGAAGTGCAGCTAAAGCTTCATTTCCATAGATGCCTTTTTTAGCTATACCTAGAACTTTACTTGAAATATCGGTAGCTAATATTTTAGTATCCCATTCGGCTTTTTTTAAGCCTAAAAACTCGTCTATAATCATGGCCAGGGTAACAGGTTCTTCACCTGTAGAACATCCTGCACTCCATATTCTCAAATCTTGATTCTTTACTGAACCTGTTAAATAGGGCAGAACTTCATTTTTAAAATAATTAAAATGTTCGGCTTCCCGCATAAAAAAAGTATGGTTAGTAGTTACTTTATCTACTAAAGTTATAGCCGCTTCTCCGGTTTTATCTGTCACAATATACTCAAAATAATCCGAAAAACTATTAAAGTCTTGAGAAATTAAAATATTTTGTAATCTGCCCAGTACTAGTGCTCTTTTCTCCTCTTTCAGGTTAATTCCATAATTCCCTTTAATATAACCTGCTAATTGATAAAATTCTTTATCAGTTATAGTAATCATGAAGTCACCCGCCTCAGGATAGGAGAGAGCTAAGCTCTCTCCTCCTAATTTTTTTAGTACTTGCCAAATTCCGTATCACTTAACCCCGCCTTAGTTGCAGCAGATTCTTTATTAGTGGGATTAACCGCCACCTCTTTACTTGTATTATGGGCAGCTAAATTTGTCGCGGTTTTAAATCCTCCCAGGTTAACTCCTTCTGCTCCCAGATTATAGGTAACTGCTTTAAGTCTGAATTTCCTTACCTGCCCTTGTAATAGTTCGGCTTGGGAAGAAAGTTCTTCACTAGCTGCAGCACTTTCCTCTGAAGTAGCCGAGTTAGTTTGAACCACTTGAGATACTTGCATTATTCCTTGATTGATTTGGCTGACCCCTATAGCCTGTTCGTTAGAAGCTGTAGCAATATCATTTACCAGCACGGCCGCCTTAGCTACTCCCTCCACTATTTCATTTAACGCTTGGGCAGTTTCATGGGCTAGTTTAGTACCACCCTCAACCCTTTTAATCGAGCCTTCAATCATATCGGTAGTTTCTTTAGCCGCATTAGCGGAACGGGCCGCCAGATTTCTAACTTCTTCGGCTACTACGGCAAAACCCTTACCGTGTTGTCCCGCCCGGGCCGCTTCCACAGCTGCATTTAAGGCCAGAATATTAGTCTGGAAGGCAATATCATCAATAACTTTAATAATTTTAGAAATATTACTGGAAGATACGTTTATTTCGTCCATAGCTGTGAGCATTTCATGCATCTGGTTATTGCCCTGAATAGCATGTTCCTTAGCACTTTCGGCCAACTGGTTGGCCAGGTTAGCGTTTTCCGCGTTCTTTTGAGTTTGAACCGCAATTTGTTCAATAGAAGCAGTTAATTCTTCTATGGAGCTGGCTTGTTCAGTCGCTCCTTGAGAAAGGGCTATACTGGAACAAGACAGTTGTTCTGCACCTGATGCGACTTGTTCTGCTGCAGAATTAATATTACTTATCACTTCGTTAAATGAATTAATAGTGTTATTAATGGCATCCTTCATCAGAGCATGGTCACCTTGGTAGTTTCCGCTGACATAGGCTTGCAGATTGCCCTGAGAAAGTTCTGCCAGCACGGCAATTGATTCATTGATGGGACGAGTAACCGCTTCCAAGGTGTCATTTACTCCTGCTATAATCTTGCTGTAATCACCTTCAAATTTATCGGCCCGGCCTCGAATAGAAAGATCCCCGTTTATCGCACCTTCAGCCAAATTAAGCATTTCCTCAATAACTGCCAGTAAATTATTTCTAACTAAATCCAGCTTTTCATTAGCCAGTGCTTTCTTACCGGGTAATTTTTCTAATACCGGAGCGAAATCCCCTGCGGCATAGGAGGTTAAGACATCAAGTATCATCAGCACATCATTAATATTTAGTCGGTAACCTTCATTTATTCCTTCCGCCACTTCACGGTATATGCCCTTAAATTGATCGGTCACAATGAAGAATTCAATATCTCCCGCTTTTTGTTCTTCATAAATTTTATTCATTTCCGTAATTAAAGCCTTTATTGCTGTACTCATTTCGTTGAGGCGAATATTTAATATGTCTGCTTGTGACCTTACTTTTATTTCCATAGTCAAATCACCGTTGGCTATCCTTTCGGCGGCCAAGGCCTGTTCACGAATACCCGCGATCATCATATTAAAAGAACCCATTAAGTTACCTATCTCATCTTTGGTAGTAGCTTCAATATTTACATCTATATCCCCTTGGGCAAGCTTATTGGCTACCTCCACCATTACATTGACTGGTTTACTAATACTGCGGGAAATTAATATGCCTAATGTAATAGCTACAATTACTCCTATCACTATTACGATAATCATAGTAAGGATAGCTGTGTCGGCCAAATTAGAGTTATTGTCGGCCCGGGTTTTAGCTGTAGTTGAATTATAATTTATTAAACTATCAAAGGATTCCTCTAAAGAACTACCTACTGCGGCAGCATCTACTAAGATTATATTTTGGGCCTCTTCATGCTGCCCGTTTTGGGCTAAACTGACTGCATTTTGAATTATAGATTTATATTTATCCCAAAGTAGAGTCGTAGCATCAAATAGCTCCCGATCCTCGGGGGAAATAATGCCATCTTCGTATTTTTTTAGATATTCATCAGTCATAGCCCCATAATTTTCCACATTATTTACGCATTCATTAAATTGCTGATTATCATTAACAACTATCATTTTTAGAGCATTAAACCTTATCCGTTGATAATAAACTGAGGCATTTCCTATATAATCAATTCCCAGGGTATTTTCCTCATAAAGCAACACATCAGAATTTTTTATATCACTAATGTTTTTAACTCCAATACTGCCCACAAAAGCAGCAATAAGTGCTACAATGATAAATCCGATTAAAAGTTTGCCGGTAATTTTTAAATTATAAAACCATTTCATACTCGCACCGCCCATCTTATTATTGGATTTCTCCTAACATTTCCGATTCTTCATCATTAAGAAGCCTGTGACAATCCAGAATTAGTTTGACATCATTACCTACTTTACCAATGGCCTTTATATACTTATGGTTGCTTCTATTTACTTCCGGGGGTGAGACTATATCTTCCTCCGGTATGGATAACACTTCCGATACACTATCTACAATTAAACCAATAGCAATCTCCTTGATATCGATAATTACAATACAAGTTCTATCATTATATATTTGGGGCGGTTTCTTAAATCTTACTCTTACATCCATTACCGGAATAATCTTACCTCTTAGATTTATAATCCCTTTGACATAGTCTGGAAGTTCAGGCACTTCAGTAATGGCCTGAATTCCTATGATTTCCGTAACATACTTGATTTCAATACCATAAAACTCTGAACCTAATGAGAAGGTTAGAAACTTGCCTTTTTGCGTATCTTCTTCCGGCTCCAGCCAATTTGGGTTTTCTTCCATATCCTATTCCCCTTTCCCGCTTATTTATCCTCAATTAATCCAGCCATATCCAGAATCAGGCTAATACTACCGTCACCTAGAAGAGTACATCCTGCTAACCCCTTTATTTTTCTAATATAGTTAGGAAGTGCTTTTACTACTACTTGCTGTTCACCTAATAGTCCATCTACGAAAAGCCCGTAGGTTTTCTCTCCATTTTCGATCATTATGATTATCCCTTCAGTAAAAACAGTAATATTGGTTTTTACTTTAAATCTTTCATGCAAGCGGATAATCGGATAGCATTCTCCTCTAAGCATTACCATTTCATGCCCTTCGGGATCGGTTATTATTTCGTTTTCTTTGGGTCGGAATGACTCTTTGATGCTAGTTATAGGGATGGTGTAAGATGATGACCCGACCTTGACATTCATACCGCTTATAATGGCCAAAGTCAGAGGAATCTTTAGAGTTACAGCCGTGCCTTCACCGGGGGTGCTGTCAATTAAAACTGATCCCCCCAGGGTTTCAATATTTTTAGTGACTACGTCCATGCCTACTCCACGCCCCGAAAACTCGGTGACCTTTTCTTCGGTAGAAAAACCGGGCAGAAAAACCAGACTAAATATTTCTTTTTCACTCAGTTCATTTTCCGGCTTATATAATAAACCGTTTTCTCTAGCCCGTTTTAATATTTTTTCCTGGTCCAGCCCCTGGCCATTATCCTTAACTATAATGAGAACGTCATTGCCGGCACTTTTAGCCTCAATTACAACTTTAGCCGGTTCAGTTTTACCGATTTTTATTCTTTCCTCATTATTTTCTATACCATGGTCAATGGCATTTCTAACCAAATGCATTAAAGGATCGGAGATATGTTCAATGATATTCTTATCCACTTCAGTTTCGGCTCCAATAATCTCCAGAACTACATTCTTATTCAGCTTCTTCGCCATATCGCGGACTATGCGGTTCATCTTTTGCAAAGTTATGGTAAGAGGTACCATGCGAATAGACATGACTACATCCTGTACTTCACTGGTAATCTTACGTAACTGCAAGGCGGCCTTTTTAAAATTATCTAGCTGCAATTCTTTTAAGTCGGGGTTATTGGTGACCATGGCTTCAGCTATTACCATTTCTCCTACTAAGTCCATAAGCATGTCAAGCTTGTTCACATTAACACTAATCAGGCTTTGGGGTGAATGGCCATAAGCATATTTTTCAGCGGTGTCCTTTAGTTCCGACATCTTTTCCGGGCCGGATATTATTTCATCTGCTCTTAGACGGTTTTGAGGTTCAAATTGCTTTAGCTCTGCATCATTTTCCAGTAATACTAAATCCAGATCCCTAACGAAAGCAGTGTGATCAAAAAAATGCTGTATTTCAAGATATTCGCGATTAGTTTTAAACCAAAGCTTAAAACCTTGTTCTTTTATGATGGCAACACTATCGTCATTTTCCATAACGTCCTCGGGAATATAGTGAATTACTTGAGCTATCTCCTGCAGATGATGAACCAGGGCATAGGCTCTGATATTTTCCATTTCACAACCATCCTGGAAGAAAAGAGTAGTTTTAAAAAAGTTGAGGGCAGGAAAAGTATCGCTAGTATCTTTACTGATGTAGTATTGCTCTTTGGTAGGTTGATTGACTTGGGTAGTTGGTGAGGCCATAATCTGATTATCTTCGTGTAAGAGAGCTAAAAAGTCCTTAATGTTTCCGATTAGAATACTGTTGTCTCCGTTTGGCACATCTTCATTCTTGATTTTGTCCAATTCTATTTTAATGAAATCTGCCGCTGCCAATACTAAATCGGATAAAGTCCCATAGTCTACTGCTGGGGGCCGCTGCTCCCGCAAAAAGAAAAACAAATCCTCAATAGTATGAGCCAGGGTTGAGATATGATTAAACAGCATCATAGCTGATGCACTTTTAATATTATGCATGATACGAAAAATCTCATCTATAGTAGTGTTATTATAAGATGCTGATTTTTCATAATTTAAAATTAATTGTTCCAGTTCTACTAGATATTGCGTAGTTTCAAAATAAAATAATTCCAGCATTGGTTCGAGATTAGACTGTAATGACACAAAACCACCTCCCCGGTAGGTTAAATTACAGTAATTTTGGCTAGAGTTTCGATTATATAGTCTTCTTTAAACGGTTTTACTATAAAAGTCTGGGCTCCATACATAATAGCTTCTTTAACCATAAACTCCTGTCCCATAGCCGATATCATTACTATTTTAGCCTTAGCATCAAATTCCTTAATTTCTTTTAAGGCAGTTATGCCATCCATTTCCGGCATAGTAATATCCATAGTTACAATATCCGGCTGCAGTTCCTTATACATGCTTACTCCCACAGCTCCATTTTCTGCTTCACCTATTACTTCATAGCCATGTCCATCCAAAATTCTCCGTAAAGCTGCCCTCATAAATGCTGCATCATCAACAATTAATACTGTCTTCATTCCCAACCCTCCGTTCTTTACTATGTAACTCAGATACTTAAAGAATCCAAAACCATGGTAAGTGTTGCTATAGTACGTTCCTTTAAAGAAAAATCATATTTCAAGAATCTCCATTTTAGGCATATGGCTCTAAAAAGGCCCATGATAACATCAGCAACATTTTCGGGGTTCACCTCGGATTTAATTTCACCTCGGGCTTGAGCTTCCTCTACCAGATTTTCAAAAAACTTCATACGGGTTAAATATAAGTTTTTCACTTTATCGGATAACTCAGGATAATAAGTAAGTTCATCAATTACTTCGGTTAAGGCAGTTAGGGCAGGATAACTCTCATAGTAATTAGTGTAGGAATTTACCGCGAAGATAATAGCTTCTTTAGGAGGCATTTCTTTTAATTCTATGGTTTGTTTGATTTGACTATCAAACATGGAAAAGTGGTCTAATACAGCACTAATTAAGTCAGATTTTGACTTATAATGTTTAAAAATTGCTCCTTCGGAGATACCAGCTTTTTGGGCAATTTCACGAATAGTAAGCCCTTGAAAGCCACATTCATCAAGTACATCTATAGCAGCCAGGATTATAGAATCTTTGCGAGGTATTATATCGTGCATATTTCCTCCCAGGTAAGTAAACGCTCACCTTTTCTTTGACTTAATTCTACATAGAATATTTTTCCATGTCAATATTTGCCGGTATTTTTTCTTTAGCATCCGGTTTTATTTCCAGAAAAGGAAAAAACCATGGAATTAATCCACGGTTCTTTGTTATGTAACCCAAAATACCGTTGCCCTATTTTGATGCCTATCTCTCGATAGGTGGGTGTTCGCATTAAAGCTTCTATCGTCCCTGCTATAATAATAGACTTACCGGGCATGATATCTCCCTTAAATTTTTGAACTCCCGTTTTAATTTTGTAGGTTCAAAATAAGAGCTTCACGAGTATTCCAGAATTATTAACTTAAGTACTAATTTAAGTCCTGTTTCCTGTGCTTGTTGATTATCGCATTTTGTTGAATGATTTTCAAGGGAAAATCCTGCCAGAATAACCTAATAAACTTCTTGGTATATTTCAATCATATCATCCACGGTCAGCGCTGTATAGTTATTATTCAACAACCGGGTCTGACCGGCTATAACCCCTGCGGCCAAATCCCGGAGCTCACTTTCTGAGATACCAAATTCACGCAAAGGCTTGCGGGTTTGCACCTTATCAAACAGCAAGAAAGCAGTTTCCAGAGCCTCAGTAGGTGGCACACCCAATAAATCAGCCCACAAAGCCTCCAAATCGTTAATTTTACCGGTGGGCTCTTTAGCTTTATATTTGCGTAAAGTTGCGGCAAATACCAATTGATTAGCCTCTCCATGGGGAATATGATAACCGCCTCCTAATGGATAGCTTAGCGCGTGTACTGCCGCACAGCCGGCCGAGTTGAAAGCTAGCCCGGCAAAGTTAGAAGCGTTAATAAAATCAGCCGCACAGTCGGTCCATTTATTCGGGCCGTTCTCCGCGATATATTTATAACCTTTCAGAATTAGGCCCATAGCTTCTTTAGAAAATAACTCGGAAACCGGCGAAGACTGAGGAGACAGATAGCTTTCTACGGCATGGATCAGGGCGTCGATTGACGAGGTGGCAAAGAACTTATAGGGCAGGCCCGCAATCAACTCCGGAATCAACACCGATTTCTGAGGAAACATAAGCGGACTGCTTACTCCGCGTTTGGTGCGCAAGCCGGTAATTTCCACGGCACAGATATTAGTTACCTCACTGCCGGTACCACAGGTGGTGGGGATAGCATACACATCATAAATACGAGTAGGCTCCTCGGAACCCAGAAACAAATCTTCGGTTTTGCCGGAGGGTACACTGAGAGAGAGCATCTTGGCAATATCTATCACCGAACCACCGCCAATAGCTATCAGACGCTTTAGGCCTTCCGGCAGGTCAGCGCGAATAGCGTCCACCCTTTCCGTAGTCGGCTCCCCCTGACCATAGGCTTCAATAAAAAGAGCATCACAGGGGGGATTAAGCTTTTTTATAAACCGGGAATATAAAAACTCGTTAGTTAGGATAAAGTCCGTCTTACCGATTCCTTCCCTCTGCAAAAAGGCTTGTAAGGAGTCTTCATAAACAATATGGGCATACATCTTAAATTCCTTCATGGCATCTCCTCCTATTTTTGAACTAATTTTGGTGTGGTAGATTCTGTAAATAATAAGTATTAACACTACTTCGAAGCCATATATTTATATAACCGAAAGTACTAATAATAAAAAATAGTTGAAACTATATTTATTAGTCAGTATAGTAAAGATAGTATATTCTTTCGAGACTGAAATTTTCGATTGCTAAAGGAGGGTAGTATAAAATATTAACGAGTTAAAGATAGCCCAATAAAGCTTAGTCTTTACTACTAATTCTATACTCTTATAATACCAGGGGCAACAAATATTACTACAATCTAGCATAGCATCAACTACATATTTTAAGAGTGAAATTAAAAGAGTCAACTAGATAATTATTCTATCTCTATTAGGGTATTTATGGAGGTAATTATGACAAAACCAATATTTGACTACAACCAGGACTGGGACAAAGCGTTCGAGGTTTATCTTAAAGAAAATAAATCACTCGCCTATATGATGCTTAAAAATGCTGAGAAATTTGCCGACTTTGATATACTTACCGATAAGGTTAAGGATGAATGGGTTTCTATAACATGGCGGGATTTCGGCGAACAAATCCGCTCGCTGGCTAAAGGACTTCTGCAAATGAATATTTTACAGCCTGGTGAAACAGCGGCAATATTTGCTGATAACTGTGCCAAGTGGGCAATTACTGATTTGGCGATTCTGGCCATACGCTCGGTAACCGTACCCATTTACGCCACCAATTCCGTTGAGGAAGCTGCCTATATAGTAAATGATGCCGAAATCAAGATACTTTTTGTCGGTAATCAAGAACAGTACAACCGCGCCAAAAAGGTAATCACCGCTAATGCTCATCTGCAAAAGATAGTAGCTTTTGACCGTGACATTAGTATAACCGGTGATGATAGTATGTATTTTGATGAACTGCTAAACATAGGACGCACCTCTAAGCAAGATGATCAATTACAGAAGCTGCTCGATAATGTAAACCCTGATGATATATTAACCTTGATTTATACCTCAGGCACCACCGGTGCACCTAAAGGAGCCATACATACTCATCGTTCCTTTATGAACGGTATCTATCCAGCAGCTAGTAGATTCCCTTATGCAGATCCTTCCTATGTTTCCCTGGCTATACTCCCCCTAAGTCATGTTTTTGAACGCATGTGGTCATATGGCTGTATGAGTGTAGGGATGCGTATTGCATATTGTCCTGATCCTAAACAATTTAAGGATGTAATGTCGGTAATAAGGCCGCATTTCATGACTAGTGTGCCCAGAATATGGGATAAGGTATATGGCACCATTCATGAGGGTCTAAAAACCGCATCTCCGGTGAAGGTTAAAATGTTTACCTGGGCCAAGCAGGTTGCATTAGAGGTTTACCGTAACAAAGCTTCGGGCCAACCATCAGGAGCTTTTTTACTAGCCCAACACCGACTTGCCGATGCATTGATAATGAAAAAAGTACGGGAGACCCTAGGTGCAGAGCGCTGTGATACTTACCATTGTGGCGGAGCCGCCTTAGCAGCAGAAGTTAATGAATTTTTCTTATCTTTTGGCATTAATCTTATTCAAGGTTTTGGCCTTACCGAATTTTTCCCCGTATGTGTAGGTTTTAACGGTTATGGCAAACCTGATGAATGTGGCCCTATGATCGCAATGGTGGAGGCGCGAATTTCCGAGGAGGGCGAAATACAATTAAAAGGCGGTATGAGCATGAAAGGTTATCATAATAAACCTGAGGCCACTGCCGAATGTTTTACCTCCGATGGTTGGTTTAAAACTCAAGATATAGGCACAATAACTACTGAAAATAAAGATGGACAAAAGCTGACTTACATTAAAATTACCGACCGGATTAAGGATATTATCATAACTGCGGGAGGCAAAAACATATCCCCCCAACAAATAGAAAAAATGTTTGGTGAAGAACTGTTTGTGGAACAGTTTGTAATAATCGGGGAAAAGCAAAAATATATTACGGCACTTATCGTACCTAACTTTATTATTCTGGAAGACTACTGCCAGAAAAACCACATTACTTATACATCACATGAAGACTTAATAAAAAATAGTGCTGTCATTAAAATATACGAAGATATTATTACTAAACAAAATGAGACTTTAGGCCGTGTGGAGCAAATAAAGAAATTCACTCTATTAACTAAGGAACTTACTCAAGAAGACGGGGAATTAACCCCTACCATGAAACTAAAACGCAACATAATCAGCCAAAAATACCATCAAGAAATAGAAACCATGTACCAGGAATAGTCTTTTTTCCCCAATAATATGCTACTAAATACGAGGGAGGCCCATCATGGAATATAAACTACTTAAATTAGAAAAAAAAGAAGGGGTAGGAATAATCCTATTTGATAATGCGAAGGCAATGAATCCTACCAATTCTAATTCTGTCCAGGAAATGACTAATGCTCTTATGGAATTTAATCAGGACCCCGAGGTAGGCGCAGTTATTATTACCGGAGGAGAAAATGTATTTTCGGCCGGTGGTGATATACCCTATATGTCCGAAGCCGGTACCCTGGAAATGGAAGAGTTTATTGGCAAGGCCCATGCTATGTGCGATTTGATTACTTCATCACCTAAGCCCTATATTGCAGCTATTGGCGGACCGGCCTTAGGCGGCGGAACTGAGCTGGCCATAGCTTGTGATATTCGTATAGCGGCTGACAATGCCTTCATGGGGCTGCCGGAAATTAATCTGGCCATAGTACCTGGTTGTGGAGGAACCCAACGGCTAGGCCGGGCTATTGGATGGAGCCGGGCCAGATATATGGTTTTAACCGGTGAAATTATTGACGCCCAAACGGCTTTAAATATTGGCCTGGTTAATAAAGTAGTACCCACTGCCGAATTACAAGAAACTGCCTTTAAATTAGCCAGATCATTAGGCCGCAAAAGTCCGGCTGCCCTGCGTACTGCTAAAGCAGCCATGAATTTTGCCGAAAATAATTCTTTAGATGCCGGTCTGGAACATGAACAAAAGGTTTGGTCACTACTTTTCTCCGGCTTAGACCAAACCGAAGGCATGAAAGCCTTTTTAGAAAAGAGAAGGCCGACCTACACCGGCAAGTAACAAGTAATATTTTAAAGGAGGACTTTACTAATGAGTCTTTTACTAAATCCTAAAAAGTATAAAGATCGCCATTATCCCGATGCAAGATCCAAAGAAATTATGTTAAAAACTATTGATTGGTTTGAAGCCAAAGGATTATCCAAACAAAAAGAACAATATCATGACCGGGAGTTTTGTGCTGATTTTCAGAAATTCGTAACCGAGGAAGGTTTTTTTGAGACCCTTTTTCTTCCCAGTGGTTATGGCTCTGATCCTAACCAATATTACAGCACTTACAGAATGTATGAATTTTCCGAGATATGTGGATTTTATGGAGCAGCCTACTGGTATACTTACCATGTATCAGCCTTAGGACTTAACCCGGTATTGCTAGGCGATAACGAGGAAGCCAAACATAAAGCTGCTAAAAAATTGCAAGATAATGCCCTTTGTGCCTTTGGCCTTTCTGAAAAAGAACATGGTGCTGATATTTATTCAACTTCTATGAAGCTTACTCCCCAACCTGACGGCACTTATTTAGCTAATGGCAGCAAATATTATATCGGTAATGGCAACGTAGCTAGTACCGTAACCGTGTTTGCCAAAATAGAAGGTACCGATGAATATGTATTTTTTGTAGTTGATTCAGCCCATCCTAAATATGAACTAGTTAAAAACATTATTGACTCCAACCAGCAATTTGTAGCCGAGTTTCAACTTAATAATTATCCGATTACCGAAGCAGATATTCTTTCCCGAGGACCCAAAGCCTGGGATGATATGCTTAATACTATTAATATATGTAAATTTAATATTGGTTCAGGCTCTACCGGAATTGTAACTCATTCATTTTATGAAGCTTTAAACCATGCTTACCACCGTAAATTATATGGTAATAGGGTAACTGATTTTGCTCATGTTAGAAGACTATTTTCCGATGCCTGGCTTAGAATCATGGGCATGAAACTTTTTGGGCTTAGAGCTACTGATTATATGAGAGTAGCCAGTGAAAATGATAAAAGATACTTGCTCTTTAACCCAATTATGAAAATGAAGGTTTCCATGCAAGGTGAAGAAGTACATGAACTTCTATTTGACATAATTGCTGCCAAAGGCTTTGAAAAGGACATGTATTTCGAGCAAGCCGTAACTGAACTTATAGGTTTTCCCAAACTTGAAGGTACCCGCCATGTGAATATGGCACTTATCGCTAAATTAATTCCCAGCTATATGTTTATGCCGGCCGAATTTGAAGAGATCGGCAGAATAACCGACAATAGAAATGAAGAATTCTTGTTCCACCAAGGCAAAACCAGAGGCTATGCTAAAACTAAGTTCCATGATTTCAATATCGCTTACCATAGTTTAGCCCATCTGCCCAATGTAAAAGTATTTATGGAGCAGATTAAAGCTTACCAGGAATACCTCATGGTTTCCGGGCCGGATCTGGCTAAACAAATGGAAGACTTTGATTATCTGTTAGCAGTTGGTGAGCTCTTTACTATGGTAGCTTATGGTCAGCTTATTATTGAAAGTGCCAAAATTGAAGGTATTAGTGATGAAGTAATGAACCAGATGTTCGATCTTTTCATAAGAGACTTTTCCGCTTATGCAGTGGGTCTTTACGGCAAACCACTAAATACTGAAGCTCAATTAGAAAAGATTATGAATATGATTAAAAGGCCGGTTCCTAATAAAGATGAGTTTGAAAAAGTTCTGCAAGAAGAAGTATATAGCTTAGTTGATTCTTATATCCAAAATCCTTAAATATAATAGCAACATAATAGTATACGGGCTGCTTTCCAGCGGGAGTAGCCCTTTTTAAACATGCATGAAAGGAGCTTAGATAATGGCTATTGTAGAATGGCAAAAAGACGGTACTGTAGCAATTATGATAATGAATAACGGTGAAAATCTGCATAACCCCACCTGGGCGCAAACTATGCTGGATACTTATGAGGAAATATTAGCTGACCAGGAAATTAAAGCTCTAGTTTTAACTTCCAGTGATCCTAAAAACTTTTCTCTAGGTGTAGACTTAGGCTGGGTTATCGCCCAGCAGCAAAATGATGATTTTCCGGCTATGAGTGACTGGTTACATTTAAACAGTAAAGTTTTTAAAGCGATGCTAATGGCCCCTATCCCCACTATAGCAGCAGTAAATGGGCATGCTTTCGGTAATGGTGCCATGTTAGCCGGAGCCTGTGATTTCCGCTTTATGCGCTCTGACCGGGGTTATTTTTCCTTACCCGAAGTTAACCTGGGCATCCAGCTGGCCCCCTCCATGGTAGAATGGATGAGACGCATTATGCCCTACCATCTATTTACCCGCATGCTGCTCACCGGAGATAAAATTGCCGCCGATGAGCTGGAAAAACACGGCGTGATTATAAAAGCATGTGAAAGTGCCGAAAAAACTTTAGAAGAAGCGGTAGCTTATGCCAGGACCTTTCAAAAATCCCGTACTACCGTATTAGAAATGAAGACACGGGTTTATAAACATGTTTTAGATAGAATGGATACCGAGGATAATCTTTATTATGACTATCGGCCCGAACTAAAAGAGGAAGGCAAAATGCCGGTCTTTATGATGACACCATTGACCTGATGCTTTTGAATAAGGGGAGGATTTAAGATCACTCCCCTTATTTATTTATAAGCTGGAGAATAATAGAGGCAATAAGGCCTCCCCCGTAAATTATTAATAAAAAGATGATTAGTATTTTTTTGAAAAGGTCTTTATGTTTCATAATAAACCCGGAACCGGTTTCTTCATAATCATCGTTATCAGTTTCGTGAGCAGGGTTTATTTCCGCTTCCATATTCATTAATATATCTTGCGCTCTTCCTAAGTCAGGGGCCGGCACATAAAGCTTATGTCCTGTCCCTACCAAAATTGAACCCATCACCACTTCTATATAAGCACCGGCTCCCGGACTCTTTTTCAAGACTGGTATTCCTTCCTGAGCCAGAATATTTTCTATAAGAGTATATTCATCCGGGGTTACCACACTTTGCAGAAAGACCCATTCCCTGTTCATAAAATTGCTCCTAACTGATTAGATTAGCTTGCATTTTAGTAATCCATAAATTAAGCAGGTTAGTATAGTTAGAAAGGCGAGCAAAGAGTCGGTCTGCTACTTCTTGATTGTATGTGTGAGAGGTAAGGTTACGGTCATCAATCATTTCTAAAGCCAAGACAGCTTCATCATTACTAAAAAAACCATTTTCCCTTAAATAGCGAATCACCCTCTTAGGTGAAGAAGTTTCTATTCCTTCTATTGTAAGCAAGTAATGCCTGGCTGCCTTCCATGATGCTTCTACTGTATATTCAAATCTTTGTATAGCTGCATCTCTTTCTACCGCCGACGGATTCTTTATTACCGATAATTCCTCTAATGTTATTAAAGCCTGCCTAGCTACCCGCAACCGCTGAACTAGTCTTTCCATAATTCTGCCTCCTCTAATACCGCCTGCCTAAAATCAGAATTAGTCTGGGTTAGGTCTACGAGGTCTACCGCATAAGGTATAGTTGATTCTTCCAAAGCTTCACGCAAACAGCTTAAGGTTCCAGAAGGCAGCGGATTATCATACCAAATACCTATATCAATATCAGAGCCTTGGTTCTCCTCACCTCGTACCCAAGAACCAAAAAGATATACCTTAGCATCAGTGTCCAGCAGATGCCAAGTGACCATTTTTTTAACTGCTGCTAAAATCTCTTGGCGTACCATGTCCATACTCCTTAAAGCTGTTAGTATTTTACATTTTATCGTTAAACTGTACTTTTTACAACGATAGTACTCTCTTTATGTGGTTGAAAAGCTAAATCCTGATTATCTTTT
>JAEWZB010000031.1 GCA_023395515.1 Bacillota bacterium | reverse complement strand
GTTTTGATTTTCAAATAATAGATAATGTCCATCCCCACGAACGGGATGTTCCGGTACATTGGATTGTCACCGAGAAATCCGAAGTAGTTGTGGACTGGGACCATTTTTAGACGTGAGACTGTGGGCTCCGCCCACTTAGGTTAGACGCTGGTTCGCTCCGCGAACAACATACCTACGAGTACTACTGATGTTCCCTTCGGTCACAATTAAGGGTGCTGATTATTTATGATTTCCACTGAATTTTTATTTTGTAGGGGCGGCCTTGGGCCGCCTTAAAATCTAAGCCATCGGGAACTGTGAACTGTCACCGATGGCTTTCTAATTCTAATTAAATTTTATTTTTAAAAAAAGTCAGTGTAAATCAGTGCCCGAAGGGTCTGCGGCAGTCAGCGTCAAAGCTTAGTGGGCGAGAGCCCACTTTTTATTCAGCCTTCTTCTCATTTCCGGCTACTTCCTTAAGAGCGGCAAAAACTCCGCCTAAACCGGCTAAGTCGCTGGGGATGATAAGCTTAGTAGCCTGACCATTACCGATTTCTCTTAGCGCTTCCAGGGATTTTAAGGCTAATACTTTATCATCGGCAGCCGCATCTTTAATCATTATTAAGCTATCGGCAAATGATCTTTGTACAGTTAAAATAGCTTCAGCTTCCCCTTGAGCTTCAAGGATTTTAGCCTGTCTAACCCCTTCGGCTTCCCTAATACTTGCTTCACGTACGGCTTCAGCATTTAAAATAGCCGCTTGCTTACTTCCTTCTGCTTCTAAAATAGCCGCAGTTTTTTGGCCTTCGGCTCTTAGGACTGCTTCACGTTTTTCTCTTTCGGCCCGCATTTGTTTTTCCATAGCATTTTGGATATCAGTGGGAGGCAAGATGTTTTTAAGCTCTACCCGGTTAACTTTAATACCCCATTTATCAGTAGCTTCATCAAGAATAGACCTTAATTTGGTATTGACTATATCCCGGGAAGTTAAAGTTTCATCCAGTTCCAAATCACCCACAATGTTTCTTAAGGTAGTAGCAGTAAGATTTTCTATAGCCATGATAGCATTAGAAATTTCATAACTGAAGCTAAAAGGGTCGGTGACTTGGTAATAAACTACCGTATCTATCATCATGGTAACATTATCTTTAGTTATAACTGGTTGGGGCGGAAAATCTACCACTTGTTCTCTTAAATCAATAATATAGCGGAAACTGTCAATAAAAGGGATTATGAAGTTAATACCCTGCTGGGCAGTTCTATGGTATTTACCTAATCTTTCTACAACACCTACGGTAGATTGCTTTATAATTCTGATGGATGAAAAAACAATAAATAAAACGAAAATTACTAATAGAAAATTAGCGAATACTTCAAACACCTAAATCACTCCTTATCATTATATGCTGATCTAACTCTAAGTTTAACTCCCTCGATAGCCTCAACAATTACCAGGCTATCTGCCGCTATTTCTTCATTACTAACGGCGGTCCATATCTCCCCATTAAGCTTAACTTGCCCGAATTGGAAAGGTTTTAATTCCTTAAGGGCTATGCCTTGTTGCCCGATAAGAGCATCTACATTACTAACCCGCTCATTAGTCCGAATGAATTTCATAGTTAACGGACGGGCTAAAATTATAAATAAAAAAGTAACTAAGGCAAAAATGAATAATTGAACTTCTAAACTGTTTAGTAAAGAAAATTTAGCCCCTGCTGCCACGATAAGAGCAGATAAAGCTAACCATACAAACCAGAAGCCGGCACTAAATATCTCGATAGCTCCGCAAATAATAGCGAGAATTATCCATTGTACAGCCGACATATTTATCCCTCCTCTCTTTGAGTTAGGTAATTTAGACACTCTATTAATAATAACATATTAGTATGCAATCTATCTCGGAAATTAATATTATATTGATGAGAATTGTAGAATTTTTCTACTTAATATATAATAAAACTACAATAGAATACTTCTCCGATTCAAATTAACCTAAGGCAGGCTAGCTATGGTAGTTTGAACGATAGGGTATAGGGGGAAACCCATATGCCTCCCATTTGGAAAGGAGTAGTTTGCTTTAGGATTAATGCACCCTTTTCCAGGGTGTATATTTTTTTATAAAGGGGAGGTTTTTGTAAATGGACAAAAGAGAGGCAGTAATAGCTAAGCTTAAGGAATTAGCTCCTGAAGGGAAAATTACTTGTACAGAGGCACGGCAAGTGGCAGTTGACTTTGATCTGGACTCTTCTGAAGTAGGCAAGATATGTGATGAAATTGAAGTTAAAATCTATGCCTGTGAACTAGGCTGCTTTTAATACTATCAGGTGTAATTCTAATGATGGTAGCAGAAGGAAAGCTAAGGCTTGCGCTAGTCTTGCACCTTATAGGACATAACGTGAAGGCGGCAGGCGAGCCAGCAAGCCAGGCTTTCCGGGTATTCCAGTATCATCATAAAATAAGAAATACTAACTCATGATAGTGTAAGAAAAGCTAAAGCTTGGTTTAAGGCTCCCAAGGGAGGGAGATAAGATGGTAGATGGTTACGGCAGGGAAATTAATTATCTGCGCATTTCAGTAACTGACCGCTGCAATTTGCGTTGCCGTTACTGCATGCCCGAAGAAGGTATTGAACACAAGTTAAATCATATGGGAATTCTAAGTTTGGAAAATGTAGCCCGCATTGTGAAAATTGCTACTCAAGTAGGTATTAAAAAAGTACGCCTCACCGGCGGGGAACCCCTAGTTAGAAAAAATATTACTAAACTGATTGAATATATTTCCAGTTTAGAACCTATTGATGATATAGCTTTAACTACTAATGGCATACTATTTAACAATATGGCCAAGGATTTGAAAAAGGCCGGTCTTAAGCGAGTTAATTTTAGTTTGGATAGTTTAGTACCGGAGAAGTTTAATTACATTACCCGCAATGGTAATGTGGATAATGTAATTAAATCAATTTTTTCTGCTCTAGAATTAGACATGCAGCCGGTAAAAATTAATACCGTAGTTATAAAAGGCTTTAATGATACGGAGATTTTATCTTTAGCCAAATTAGCCTATGATTACCCCCTTCATGTCAGATTTATCGAATTTATGCCGGTAGGTGATTTGCTGTACTGGAAAAAAGAGCGCCTGATGAAAAGTGAGGAAGTAAAAACTATTTTAGAAGAGCACTATCATCTGGTGGCCCCTGACCATATTCCTGGTAATGGTCCGGCCAAATATTATAATCTGGAAGGCGGCCAGGGCTCTATCGGATTTATCAGCCCGATGAGCAATCATTTTTGTCATGAATGCAACCGGCTGCGTATGACGGCTGATGGTAAATTACGGGGTTGTTTATATGATAAAAAAGAGATTGATTTACGGGAAGCGGTAGAAGGTGAAGCTGACGACCACGCATTAAGAACTTTATTCTTAAAAGCTATTAATAATAAACCTCTTCGTCATCATATGGATGCAGGCTGGGGAAATCATAATGAACGTAAGATGTACCAAATAGGGGGATAAAATGGATTTTACACATATAAATGATGAAGGCCGGGCCCGTATGGTAGATGTGACGGCTAAAGATGATACGGACAGAATTGCGGTGGCCCAAGCAGTTATTAAGATGGAGCCTCAAACCTTACAAACTATAAAGAGCGGCGGAATTAAAAAAGGCGATGTATTAGGAATAGCACAGATAGCCGGGATAATGGGAGCTAAACAAACCTCTAATATTATTCCTATGTGCCATCCTTTAATGCTTACCGGTGTGGATATCAGCTTCCAGTTGAATGAAGCCGAGGCGGAAATAGTAATAAACGGGACAGTTAAAACTACCGGAAAAACGGGAGTGGAAATGGAAGCTTTGACGGCGGTAAGTATTGCTGCTTTAACTATTTATGATATGAGTAAAGCCATAGACCGCTGGATGGTCATTAAAGAAATTAAGCTATTGGAGAAGAGCGGGGGCAAAAGTGGTCATGTAATCCGCGAATAATTAATACAGAGGTGAAGTAATGCAAACAGGCCAAGTTTATTCAATTTGTATTAGCCCCGAACGGGGACAATTAAAAAAGGAAGTTGCCGAAGCCCGGGTTATAGAGAATTTTGGGATTGAAAATGATGGTCATGCTGGAGATTGGGAACGCCAAGTAACCTGTCTTAATTATGCCAGTGTAGTAAAGGCTAATAAGGAACATAATCTCAATATGCAACCGGGAGATTTTGCGGAAAATATTTTAATCGAAGGCTTAGATTTAGTTAAAGTAGGACCGGGCGGCAAGCTAAAAATAGGCTCGGAGGTAGTTTTACAAGTATCGCAAATCGGCAAAGATGATCACCCCAGTGTGGTAACCCGTACTTTTGGAGTATCACTTTTACCCTATGAAGGACTTTTTTGTAAAGTCTTAGCGGGAGGGATAATCCGCAAAGGTGATGAGGTCGAGGTGATTAAAGATGTATAAAACCGGGATATTAGTAATGAGTGATAAGGGGTCCCGGGGAGAAAGAGAAGATTTAAGCGGCAAATTAATCGGAGAGCTTTTAGGAGCTGAATATGACATACGGTTTTATGAAATAATTCCTGATGAAAAAGATATTATTATAGAGAAATTAAAATATTTAGCTGATGAGCTTAAAGTGGATTTAGTCTTAACTTCCGGAGGGACCGGCTTTTCCTTAAGAGATGTTACCCCGGAAGCAACTATGGCGGCAATTGAAAGACCGGCCCCGGGAATTGCCGAAGCTATTCGTTTATATGGCTTGCAAAAAACTCCCAAAGCTATGTTATCCCGGGCTGTGGCCGGGATAAGAAAGGCTACCTTGATTATTAACTTGCCCGGTAGTGTTAAAGGGGTAAGAGAGTCTATAGAAGCTATCCTCCCCGCTTTGGACCATGGGTTGGATATTTTAATCGGTTCAGCGGCTGAATGCGGTCAAGACTAGTAGGTATAAATGAAAAAACCTAGGCGGCAATTGTAGATGCCGCCTAGGTTTTTTTTAGGTACTAAACCTCTTTAAAAGGGCTACTATATTAGAATCAGTAGCATATCCGCTAATATCGCCAAAAGCTAAAGCCACTTTAGCTCTGGCACCAAATTCGGCAATCCAATTTCTTCTTCCGGCTGCATCTGCCGGGGTTTGATTATCATCTGTATCACCTCTGCTCAGGTCTAATGTTATGATACCGCGTAATTGAGAAGAAATTAGGCCGGCTTCATAAAGTTCATTGGCAAATTCACATAGTTCTTCATGGGTGGCACATCTCATATTATATGTTTTAGATAATTGGATCTTAGTATCTGAAGCTGAAATAGTTGAAGTACTTGGTATAGAAAATTTGCTGGAATAATTATGTGAAGCTTTATTAAGTGCTGGCTTATGCTGCAGCGAGGTTAAAGATATGTTATTAGTTATATACATTTTTTCCTTCTCCTTCCTTTTTATATAATTTATCGGTTAGATATACAGTGAGCTTTAACTAAGGATTTTTGTATCACCGTAAAGCAAATTCGGCAAAGCAGGCTTGATTTATCAAATCAATTAAGAGAATGAGGTATTTTAAATTAGTTCTAAGGTTTTAGTAAGAAAGGAAAGAACATAATGAAGCCGAAATACTATGATAGATATGCTTTAAAAATCTTCGGAGTAGACTTTATTGAGGGGGGATTTTTTGAATAAATTGAAATTCTTTATAGTGTTTATTTTAGTGGGCATATTTATCAATGGATGTTCGGTAGGCAACAATGAAACTAATATGGGAAAATTGATAATAGCAGATGAAATAAAAAAGGTGGAAATGAGCCAAGGCAGCACGGGAGAAATAAAAAGCGTAACCTTAAACGATGCTGAGGAAATTTCCGACCTAATGGCAATAGTTAAAGATATACCGGTTAAACAGTTAAGCAAAGCCGAAGATACGGAATTTATAATTCCTAGAATAGCAGATAATGACATGGTAAATGTAATCTTTTTTTCCGATGAACAAGCTTGGGCCGGAAATTTCATGATATGGCCGGACGGCTATATTTATATGGTGGATATAGATTCTATGCTAAGTGATGAAAGGACCATCTCTTATCTTTCTACATCTAAATATCCGGAGCTTTATGAATTATTGAATAATCAAATAGTAGCTCTGGAAGATCAGGCTCATTAAAAAATGAGGCGGCCTTTAACCATCGGCCGCCCCATAAATTTATTCAGATAATTTTTCTTTACACTGTCCATTGATTATTTATAATGCCCACCAGTTTCCAGTCATTTTCGTATGGTTCAAAAACTAAGCGCAGGCTTCTCCAGTCCATACCTGCATAATCGGGATTAAAACCGGGGAAGTAATATTCCACTATAATGGCATCTTCATAAACTTCAAATTGATTTTCCAGCATATTGCCAGTGCTAAGCACTTCATTATAGCCAACTTTTTCGGCAGTTATATAATTCTTTTCATAGATAAATCGGTCATAATACTGACTGGGGGTTAGCTTGATTTCTTCTCCGGTACCGTCAAAATATCCCCACAGATAAGTTTTCTGATCGGTAAAAAAGCTTTTCAGGGCTTCTTGATTAAAAACTATATCCTGGCCGGGGGAAACATGAGTATAGGGAGTAAAGCGTACCCCTTTAACCGGGTGGGTAAAGTCAGCCAGGGCAGCAGTGTCTTTAGTGCTTAAGGCATAAATCACTTTATCAGCCTGGGCTTGGATAACCTTTTTAGCTAATTCCGCTGGTATAATATCTTCGGTTAACGGTTTTAGAGGCTTATTCTCTAAAATCTGTTCTACTTCTTCGTATCCGGTAGGGAAAGCGAAGTTGTAACGGGCCGGCAGGGCAAAAATGTATGAGCTGTTGCGGGCTAGCTCACTAGGATTCATAGGGGCGGCCCCAATATGAAATTCGCCTTCTTGCAGAGAGTTCCATTGCCCGGGTGTAAAGACCATAATGGGAATATCCTGGCGCGGGTTCCCGGCTGTCCACTGGGGATGTCTGATAGAAAGCTGGACTCCGGTCTGGGCCGGTAGACTGTTAGCGGAACCTATAGCCAAACCTTCCCATTGTCTGGATATGATGGTATAACCTGACCAGCTGGCAGGTAGTTCGAAGCTGAAGCCATATTCACTGTTTAAGTAAACCATAGAATTGCTGTATTGGCTGTCGGTATGCTTAAAGGCGGTAATAAGCCAGTTGTTATTTATTTTTTCTACCTGCAAAGTAACCGGCTGCTTAGAGGCATAGCCTCCCTTAGACATTTCTACACTAGTCACTTCAATGATTTCGGCTTTAATTTGGTATTGGGAATCTGATAATTTATCCATTTTAATAATGTCTATACGTTCCGGCCAAGGACTGGAAGAAACCCGGCCCGGAGCCTGGGAAGAATTATTTTGCCATTGGCTCAAAAGTTCCGGAGTTACCAAATTACCATAGTTTGCTTGGATACTCTTGCTCACCAGCTCCTCAGGAGCCAGCAAGGCCACGTTTTTCATATTTTTACCCAAATCTTGTACTAACTTGGTGATGGTGGACTGATCACTATTATCCGGTTTTTCCGGATTATTATTAGTAGTAATAAGCACGGTTTTAGTTTGAGCATCCCACTCCACATTAGCTCCTAAGGCTTCCGCAATCCAGCGGACCGGTACCATGGTGCGGTTGCCGATTATTTGCGGGGATACGTCCGGCTTAATTTCTTGCCCATTAACTACTAATTTAATAGGTTCATTGGCCCAGGCTACTGCAGCAAAACCGCAGATGAAAACCACCATACTAACAATTACTAACCACTTCTTCTTCATGGGAATACCTCCTGCGAATATTATTGTCGATTAATTGGTACTGCTTATTTTTCTTATACAACCTATACTAAAATTAACAATTAAATCTTTCACCCAGCCTATAATTGGAAAGGGGCTTTTGGTTTAAACACCGGTCTTCATACCCTTGGGAAATCAAAAAACCATGATTTTTAAAGGTATAAAAAGAAATTCACAGGAGCATAATATTAAACGATAATAATGGGCAGATTTGGCAGGTATTCTGATTTGAATACTTGACTTCTCTTGCCTAATATTATTAATATATATTAGCACTCACTTTAAATGAGTGCTAATAAAAAAATAAGAAGCAATGAAGGAGGTATACCTTTGAAAATTCAACCATTAGCAGATCGTCTAGTTCTTAAAGTAGCAGAAGTAGCCGAGGAAAAGACCAAGAGCGGCCTGTATGTACCAGATACAGCCAAAGAAAAGCCCCAAGAAGCTGAAGTACTAGCTGTTGGCCCCGGTGCTTTAAATGACAAAGGTGAAAGAATCCCCATGGAAGTTAAAGTAGGAGACAAGGTAATCTTCTCTAAGTATGCCGGAATGGAAATTAAAATTGAAGGCGAAGAATATCTGGTGCTATCCGAAAGAGATATACTTGGAATACTAAATTAGATGAAGGAGGAGTTACATAAATGATATCCAAAGAGATAAAATTTGGTGAAGATGCTAGAAGAGCCTTAGAAAGAGGCGTAGATACACTAGCTAATACCGTAAAAGTTACTTTAGGCCCTAAAGGCAGAAATGTAGTATTAGACCGTAAATTTGGTTCCCCAACCATTACTAATGATGGTGTAACTATTGCCCGGGATATAGATTTGGAAGATCCTTGGGAAAACCTGGGTTGCCAATTAGTTAAAGAAGTTGCTACTAAAACTAATGATGTAGCAGGTGATGGAACTACTACAGCTACCGTTCTGGCTCAAGCCATGATTAAAGAAGGATTAAAGAACGTAGCGGCTGGCGCTAATCCTATGATAATGAGAAAAGGCATCGAGAAAGCGGTAAAAGCAGCCGTAACCGAAATAAAAAATATTAGCAAGCCCATAGAAACTAAAGAAGCTATTGCCCAAGTTGCCTCTATTTCTGCTGGTGATACTGATATTGGCAACTTAATAGCTGATGCGATGGATAGAGTAGGCAGAGATGGCGTTATTACGGTTGAAGAATCACAATCAGTGGGAACTTCATTAGAAGTTGTAGAAGGTATGAGCTTTGACCGGGGCTATATTTCTCCTTATATGATAACTAACACCGAAAAAATGGAAGCAGTTTTAGATGATCCTTATATCCTTATTACCGATAAGAAAATTACTTCTATAAATGAAGTATTGCCGGTACTGGAAAAAGTCGTGCAAACTGGAAAACCATTATTGATTATTGCTGAAGAAGTAGAAGGGGAAGCCTTAGCTACTTTAGTGGTAAATAAATTAAGAGGAACCTTTAATTGTGTAGCAGTTAAGGCTCCTGCCTTCGGAGAAAGAAGAAAAGCTATGTTAGAAGATATAGCAGTTCTGACTAAAGGCCAAGTTGCTTCTGAAGACTTAGGTATTAAAATGGAAAACGTAGCTCTGGAATCATTAGGCAGAGCCCGTCAGATAGTAGTTAAGAAGGAAGAAACAGTTATAGTTGACGGGGCTGGCTCTGAAGATGATGTTAAAAATAGAATTGCTAACATTAAAGCCCAATTGGAAGAAACTGATTCCGAATATGACCGCGAAAAGCTGCAAGAAAGAATGGCTAAGCTGGCTGGCGGTGTAGCTGTAATCCAAGTAGGTGCTGCAACTGAAACTGAACTTAAAGAAAAGAAACACCGTATTGAAGATGCTCTGGCTGCAACTAAAGCCGGTGTAGAAGAAGGTATGGTATCTGGTGGCGGAACTGCCTTAATTAATGTAATTCCTGCTATTGATAAAGTAGTAGCTGAAGGTGATGAGTTAACCGGAGTTAACTTAGTCAAGAGAGCTTTAGAAGAGCCTCTGCGTCAAATCGCTAATAATGCCGGAGTAGAAGGTTCCGTAATAGTAGAAAAAGTTAAAGAATCCGAAACTGGAATTGGCTATAATGTATTAGATAATAAGTTGGTTAATATGATTCAAGCTGGCATAATCGACCCAGCTAAAGTAACCCGTTCTGCCATAGAAAATGCTGCTAGTATAGCTGCTATGGTTCTAACTACCGAAGCTGTAGTTTCCGAAGTACCTAATAAAAATGAAATGAACGCTATGGCCGGAATGGGCGGCGGCATGGGCGGCGGAATGCCCATGATGTAATCCCGAGGAGTTTAAAAGCAGTCGAATTATTCGGCTGCTTTTTGTTTTCTGCACCCGACAGGAGTGATAACTGGGGGATAAAATCCTGCGGGAGCCTGGTCGGAGTTCTGGCTTGCTCAGGGGTGTTTAAGAAGCCACCCCCTAAGTTTTACCGCTCAAACCAAATATATATAGCCAAGATTGCCATCCTTAGGGGTGGCTTTTTTTATTTTGAATACCAAATATCCTAACCATAATTATCAGAAAATTCTGAAAAAACATTGACATAAATACCTTATCTCTGCTTTAATGATTAACATAAATTTATAAAAAAATGGTGGTGCGATTGGTGGGCAGTGCAATTTTAGGATTAGGTTATTCGCTCCCCTCTCAAATTTTAGATAATAAATATTTTGCCAGTATAGTCGAGACTAGTGATGAATGGATACAAGAAAGAACTGGTATCAAAGAAAGAAGGCAAGCCGCAGCTAATAAATCTACTTCAGATTTATGTCGGGAAGCTGCTGATAGGGCCGTAAAAAAGGCGGGAATATCCGGGGAGGAGATTGGATTAATAATTGTGGCTACAGTTACTCCTGATATGCTTTTTCCGGCTACGGCTTGTTTAGTGCAAGACCAACTGGGAGCTGTCAATGCGGGTGCTTTTGATTTAGAAGCTGGTTGTACCGGATTTATATATGGCTTAACCGTGGCGGATAAGTTTTTAATGACTGGTGCTTGTAAATATGTATTAGTTATCGGGGCTGAGATTTTAACTAGAATAGTAGACTACGAAGATAGAAATACTTGTGTACTTTTTGGGGATGGAGCCGGTGCGGCAGTATTAGGATGGGATGATTCCGATTATGGTATTAGTCATACTATTATTGGTTCGGACGGCTCAGGAGCAGATTATCTGAAATTG
Organism: Bacillota bacterium; assembly: GCA_023395515.1. Lineage (GTDB taxonomy): Bacteria > Bacillota > Syntrophomonadia > Syntrophomonadales > Syntrophomonadaceae > JAAYRQ01. The sequence continues at coordinate 7,543 of JAEWZB010000031.1, read as the reverse complement.
CCGGCGGGTGCGGCTCTTCATCCTGCTTCTCACCAAACTATTGCGGATAAAATGCATTTTATACAAATGAATGGCAAGGAAGTATTTAAGTTTGCCAGTAAAAAGATGGTTACCCTATGTGAAGAGTTATTAGAGGCAAGTGGTCTAAGCTATACGGATATTGACTATTTTGTACCTCATCAAGCCAATCTGCGTATTATACAAACGGCTATGAAACGGATGAATATACCCCCGGAAAAAACCCTTATTAATCTGGATAAGCTTGGCAATATGTCCGCGGCTTCCATTCCTGTAGCTATGGCTATGGCTGATGAAGAAGGCAAATTTAAGCCGGGTGATATTATTTTAAGTGTTGGTTTTGGGGCGGGGTTAACTTTTGGCGGAGCCTTAATCAAGTGGGGGAGGAAATAAATGTTTAGCCAAAATCGCTTATGTAAGCTATTAGGAATAAAATATCCGATTCTCCAAGGGGGAATGGCTTGGATAGCCGGAGGAAGATTAGCGGCAGCTGTATCTAAGGCGGGGGGACTTGGGATAATAGGCGCAGGTGGCCGGGACTTAACGTGGCTGGATGAGCAAATTAAGTTAGCTAAAAGTCTTACTGATAAACCGGTGGGGGTTAATTTAATGTTAGCTGCCGAAGATGTTAAGGCCAAAGCTGATTTAGTTATTGCTCATAAAATACCTGTAGTTACTACTGGAGGCGGTAATCCGGGTAAATATATAGAACTGCTTAAGAATGCCGGTACTAAGGTTATACCGGTAGTATCAGCATCAGCTTTAGCCAAAAGGCTATGCAGATTAGGCGCTGATGCAGTTATTGCCGAAGGGATGGAATCTGGTGGCCATATTGGGGAAATTTCTACTATGTGTATAGTACCAATGATAGCAGATGCAGTAGATAAGCCGGTCATAGCCGCCGGTGGCATTGTAGATGGGCGCGGCTTTTTAGCGGCGTTAGCTTTAGGTGCGGAAGGTATACAAGTGGGAACGAGATTCGTATGTGCAGAAGAATGTGACGTTCATTCAGATTATAAACATAAAATTATCAAAGCCAGAGATCGCTCTACCGTTATTTGCGGTGTCTCCAGCGGACATCCGGTGAGAGCTTTGGAGAATAAATTTACCCGGGAATATTTAAAACGGGAGTATGGAGGGGCCAGTCAAGAGGAGCTAAGACAATTAGGAATGGGTAGATATCCTAGTGCGGCCTTACATGGTGAAATGGAGGAAGGAAGTATATTAGCCGGGCAGGCAGCCGGACTTATAAATAAAATAGAACCGGCGGGGGAGATAGTATTAGATTTAGTGGCTGATTTGATAAAAGCTAAACAAAGATTGGAGGGCTAAAAGGTGATAAAACTCGGTTTAGTCTTTGCCGGGCAAGGTGCCCAATATATAGGAATGGGTGAGGAATTTTACCATAATTATCCTGTAGCCCAATCCGTTTACCAAAGGGCTAGTAAGGTATTAGGCTTTGATTTAGCGGAAATATGCTTTACCGATGTTAAGGGGCTATTAAATCAAACGGCTTATGTGCAGCCGGCTATTTTGACTACTAGTATGGCTATATTTGAAGTAGCAAAAGAAGCGGGCCTAAAACCTTCTCTGCTGGCCGGATTAAGCTTAGGAGAATATTCAGCTTTAACCGCAGCGGGAGCTATCAAACTGGAAGATGTTTTACCCCTAGTTTATAAGCGCGGTCAATTAATGCAAGATGCAGTACCTTTAGGTCAGGGGGCCATGGCTGCGGTTATGGGTATAAAAGAAACGGTGGTGGAAGATATTTGTGCCGGATTAGATCAGGTTAGCATAGCTAATTATAATTGTCCCGGACAGGTAGTAATTTCAGGTGCAGCTAAGGCGGTAGAAGCAGCTTGTGAGTTAATAAAAAGTGAGGGGGGGAAGACTCGTAAGCTTAAAGTCAGTATACCCTCCCATAGCCGGTTAATGGTTAAAGCGGCCCGGGAGTTCAGCACTTATCTGACTAATATTGCTTGGTTGGAGCCGGAAATAGGAGTTGTAAGTAATGTCAATGCCCGGGTCAATAGTAAAGAACAAATAGCTGATCTTTTGCAGGAACAACTATATGCTCCGGTTTTATGGGAACAAAGTATCCGTTATTTGATGAGTAAGGTAGCGGGGATTATTGAGATTGGCCCCGGAGAAGCTTTAACCGGATTAATTAAAAGAATTGATAATAGTTTTGCCCTGGGTGCAATTAATAATAAGGAATCACTAGCCAAAATAATGGAGGAGGTGCAAAGGATTGGTTAATAAAGCGGCGGTAATTACAGGAAGTTCCAGAGGTATAGGCCGGGCTATTGCTCAAAAGTTAGCTCTTAACGGCTATGATGTAGTAATTAACTATCTTAATAGTGAACTTAAAGCTAAAGAGCTGCAGGAGGAGATTGAAAAGCAAGGAGGAAGAGCCATAACGGTTAAAGCCGATGTATCTGCTTCTAAAGAAGCCCTGGCGTTAATCGAAAAAACGGTGGCAACCTACGGCAGCATTGATGTTCTAGTCAATAATGCCGGTATTAACCATAACCAATTAGCCCTTAAAATGTCGGATGATGATTGGAGCCGAATAATTAACACCAATTTAGATGCGGCTTTTTATTGTTCCCGGGCGGCCCTACGTTTTATGACTAGACAAAAAAGGGGGCGTATCATCAATATAACCTCAGTGGTAGGACTGACCGGTAACCCGGGGCAAGTTCACTATGCAGCGGCCAAGGCCGGATTAACCGGGTTAACTAAATCCCTGGCCAAGGAGTATGGCAAACGGGGTATTACGGTTAATACGGTAGCACCTGGTTTTATCGCGAGTGATATGACTGATGAGTTACCGGCGGAACAAAAGCAAAAGATTGTGGATGGATTAGCCGTGAATAGAATTGGCCAACCGGAGGATGTAGCTGCATTAGTAAACTTTTTAGCTGCAGATGAAGCCGCGTATATTACCGGACAAGTTATTCAAATTGATGGTGGTATGGCAGGTTTATAAAAATAATTTAATTTTATATTTAAGGAGGAAAATAAAAATGTCAGTATTTGAGGTAGTAAAAGAAGTAATTGTGGAGATTAAGGATATACCAGCAGAAAGCATAACCTTGGAATCATTATTTGATGAAGATTTAAATGCCGATTCTTTGGATATTGTGGAAATGCTTATGATGTTGGAAGAAAAGTATAATATCGAAATTCCGGAAGAAGAAGCCGAAAAGATGAAAACTGTTGCCGATGCCGTTAATTACATTGCAGGTAAAATCAAGGAATAAAGTAAAGGTGGTATTATGCCTAATAGAAGAAGAGTTGTAATAACAGGTTTAGGTCTTATAACTCCTATTGGAAATAACCCGGAAAAGTTTTGGCAAAATCTTATTCGCGGTCAATCTGGTATCGGTAAGATTGATAGATTTGATGTTTCAACTTTTCCCACTCAAATAGCTGCGCAGGTTAAGGATTTTGACCCGGCCGACTATATTCCTAAAAAAGATGCCCGGCGTATGGATAAGTTTGTGCAATATGCTTGTGCGGCAGCTAAAAGTGCCTGGGAAGATTCGGGACTTAGTATCAGCGCAGCTAATGCCTCCCGGATGGGAGTCTGGATAGGTTCGGGGGTAGGAGGACTGGAAACTTTAGAAAACCAGTGTTTTAACTATGTTAACAAAGGTGCCGCCGGTATTAGTCCTTTTCTTATTCCCATGATGATACCTAATATGGCCGCAGGTCAGGTAGCCATAATGTTGGGAGCTATGGGACCTAACGGCTGTACTGTAACTGCTTGTGCGTCTGGAACTAACTCTATAGGAGATGCTTTAGAAATAATTCGTCATGGTAAAGCTGATGTGATGATAGCTGGAGGTGCTGAATCTTCCATAAGTACTATTGGAATAGGAGGATTTTGTGCTATGAAAGCCTTATCTACCCGTAATGACGAATTAGAAAAAGCTTGTCAGCCCTTTGATGCTAATCGAGCCGGATTTGTCATGGGCGAGGGGTCGGGAATAGTAGTTTTAGAAGAATTAGAACATGCCCTGGCACGTAAAGCTAATATTTATGCGGAGCTAGTAGGGTATGGATATAGTGGTGATGCCTACCATATGGTACAACCGGATGAGGAAGGTCAAGGTGCTGGCCTGGCTTTTAAAATGGCATTAAGAGATGCTGATATTAAGCCGGAGGTTATTGACTATATTAATGCTCATGGTACCGGTACTAAGCTAAATGACAAGGTAGAGACAACGGTTATTAAACAAGTATTCGGCGAGTATAGCAAGCAAATTCCCATAAGCTCTATTAAAGCTGCTACCGGCCACATGTTAGGGGCGGCTGGGGCCGTAGAGTTAATAGCGGCCTTATTAGCTATTAAATATAATCTAATTCCGCCAACCTTAAACTACAGTGAAAAAGACCCTGATTGTGATTTAGATTATGTTCCTAATGAAGCCCGGTCTAAAAAAGTAAACTATATTTTATCTGATTCATTAGGATTTGGCGGTCATAATGCGGTTTTAATCGCCAAAGAATACCCAGGTGGTGATAGTGATGGACATTAATGAAGTAATGAAATTACTGCCTCATCGGTATCCATTTTTAATGGTAGATAGGATACTGGAAATTGTCCCCGGTGAAAAAGCTTTAGGTTTAAAAAATGTTACTATCGCCGAACCGGTTTTTAATGGGCATTTTCCTAACCAACCTATCCTGCCCGGGGTTTTAATGTTGGAAGCTATTGCCCAAGTAGGGGCTTGTGCTTTACTAGCCGATGATAAATATAAGCATAAATTAGCCTTATTAGCTGGTTTTGATAAAGTGCGTTTTAAACGCCAAGTAATTCCAGGGGATAGACTAATAATAAGCGCGGAATTAATAACCATGAAAGGGAATATCGGGAAAGGTAAGGGTTCTGTAACCGTAGATGGAGAGTTTGTTTGCGGAGGTGAATATATGTTTGCTCTAGCGGAGCAAATCTAAATATGTTTAAACTCAAGAAAAATTATTTGCAATTAAAAAGTGGTTCTCAACTAAACTTAAATCATAAAGTAAGCCTGAACGGGAATAACCAGGAGGTCAACTTAAACGCGGGAGAAAGATTAAGTTTGTTATTAGACGAAAATAGTTTTACCGAATACGATGACAACTTAGTAACCGAAAACATTCTGGAATTTCCGGGCTATGAAGAAAAGCTAAGCGAAGCTAATAAAAGCGGGCTGGCGGAAGCGGCTATTATAGGTCATGGAACTATGGCGGGAAATAAGGTAGTAATAGGAGTGTTAGATTCCCGTTTTATGATGGGGAGCATGGGGTTTGTAGTAGGGGAAAAAATATGCCGGGCAGTTGATAAAGCTATGGAATTGAACGCCCCTTTGATCTTGTGTAATTCTTCCGGGGGTGCCCGTATTCAGGAGGGTATGTATTCTTTAGTGCAGATGGCCAGGACTAGTGCGATGATAAGTAAACTTAAGGAACAGGGCCTCTTATATATTTCCATTTTAACTCATCCTACGACCGGGGGAGTATGTGCCAGCTTTGCTTCCTTAGGTGATGTAATTATTGCCGAACCCGGCAGTTTAATAGGTTTTACCGGTCCCCGGGTTATAAAAAATACGCTAGGCAGTTCTTTACCGGAGAACTTTCAAACCGCGGAATTTTTACTGGAACACGGCATGATTGATATGGTAGTCAAAAGAGAAGAGCTCAGGGCGGTTTTAGTAAAGCTGCTTAGTCTTCATTAAGCAGGTGATAAGGTGCAACGAATTTTTGATTTTGAGGAAAAGCATAGTGATTTAGCAGTTAAAATTGCCGAATTAAAAGATTTGGCTAATAAGTTACAAATTAATCTAGATGGAGAAATTGAGCATTTGGAAAAAAAGATGATCCAAGTAAAAATGGATAAATATCAAAACTTAACCCCGTGGGAAAAGGTTTTACTTAACCGGCAATTGCAAAGGCCGGGCAGTACTGATTATATTGAATATATTTTTACCGATTGGTTAGAGTTTCACGGAGACCGTCGCTATGGGGATGATAAAGCTATAGTCGGAGGGATAGCCCGTTTAAATGATGTACCAGTTACAGTGGTGGGACACCGTAAAGGTAAAAGCACTAAAGAAAATATAGAATATAACTTTGGTATGCCTCATCCCGAAGGATTTAGAAAGGTAGAGCGTTTAGTTTTACAGGCCCAAAAGTTTAAAAGGCCCGTAATTACTTTCATTGATACCTCGGGGGCTTACCCGGGAGTAGGAGCGGAAGAACGTGGTCAAGCATGGGCTATTGCCGAGCTTCTAATGACTATGAGTTCTCTTAAAGTGCCGATTATTTCTATAATAATAGGAGAAGGGGGCAGTGGCGGGGCTTTGGCTTTAGGAGTTAGTGACCGCTTAATAATGTTATCTAATGCGGTATTTTCAGTAGCCTCACCTGAAGCTAGTGCTTCAATACTATGGAAAAGGTTAGATGCGGTAGAGGAAATGGCCGCAGCTTTAAAAATAACGGCCCAAGATTTATGGGCCCGAGGCTTTATTGATGAAATAATTGCCGAACCAACTGATACTAAAGATATGTTACCCTCTTTAGGAGAGAAAATAAAAGCTCAATTAATAAAACATCTGCCGGACTTGCAATTATTAAGTGCCGGGGAGTTAGTAAAAAGGCGGATGACCAAGTTAAGAGAGATGGGAACCTATTGATTATTTAATGGGCCGCAAGGGAAAATCCGCCAGCAGGGCAAGTGTGTATACACTTGCCCTGCTGGCCGTTTAGCGGAAAAAACGAAATAGCTCAATATAGCCACCATTAAGTATTGTGAATATGAGAATAGACTCCTTGTTTTAGTTTTCGTATAAGGCAGCTATATCATGTACTCTACGCTTCATTTCTGTGCGGATATGTAACGGCTCTAAACATTCGCATTTATCCCCCAAACTGAAAAGAATATTGTAGTAGTATTCGTTTTCTATGAAAGGAAAACTAACAATGTAATGCTCCTCACCGTCTGGCGAAAAGTGTTCATAAGTGCAATAATCAAGTACTCTGTCCATGACAGATTTATGAATACGGATTTTGATTTTTGTTTGCATAGTTGCCAAAATATCAGTAAAATCTAACTGCGGTTTTTGATAATCTCGTGGTGTAAAAGTTTCCTCCTTCATTTGTAGGTTTGATATGCGGGATAGTCTGAATAAGCGAAAATCCTTTCTTTTATGGCAATACCCTTGCAGATACCAATGACTACTTTTCGATACAAGCTGATACGGCTCGGCTGTTCGTACGGTTTTATTTCCGTAGCGGTCTGCATATTCAAACGAAAGTAGTTTGCTTTCCTGTAAAGCTGTTTTGATAATCTCTAAATATGGTTGCATGTTCCTGTTGCCCATCCACGGACTTAAATCTATATATATTTGACCTGAATTATTCATGATAATTCATTCAGCAGCGGCTAAATCCGCTTAGTTACAAGCTTTTAACTGAATATTGCATTTCACTTATTAAGTGAATAGAAAAAGAACCAAACTTTTGTTAAAATTAAGGT
>JAEWZB010000111.1 GCA_023395515.1 Bacillota bacterium | reverse complement strand
AATGAAGTCTCGTTCAAATTTAACTAATACGGTTTATGGACCATACGATTCCTGCGCTTGAACTGCCAAGATTTAAACCAATCGTAAGGCCGCTTGTTTCATAATATAAGCCCACAACATCACTGGCATTTAATTGTACCTCCCCTGCCAGTGTTATAGTACCACTGCCTAATATGGTACGTAATACCAGTAGTAATGCAATATTGACATTAAAGATGGGAAACAATCCGGTAATTAAGTTGGTAGTAGTTGGAGATGATCTTCTAACCACAAAAGATGGATTGATAGCTCCGCCTAAAACTGCATTGATAGTAGCAGTAGTAGAATAATTAATGGTAGCCTGAATGGAATAAATACCAGTGGCAGGAACAGTATAATTACCAGTTGAGGGATTAAAATTACCACTATTAAAATATGGAGCAGCGACAGACCAGTTGGTTAATTGTGTGTTACTGGACACATTGGAAATAGTTTGAATAAAAGCAGAGAATCCTTCCGTAGTAATAGTAGGTCCGGTAGCCCCGGTGGCCCCGGTAGAACCTGCCGTTCCTGTTGTCCCTGTCGTTCCGGTATTTCCGGTTGTACCCGTAGAACCGATTGCACCTGTAATCCCGGTGGCTCCAGTTGCTCCGGTTGGACCGATATCGCCGGTGGCTCCAGTGGTTCCAGTTGGGCCAATATCTCCGGTAGCGCCAGTTGCTCCGGTTGGCCCGATATATCCGGTGGAGCCAGTAGCTCCGGCTGAACCGATATCACCGGTGGCCCCAGTAGTTCCGATTGGACCAATATCGCCAGTGGCACCAGTAGTTCCGGTTGGACCGATATCGCCGGTAGTGCCAGTAGCTCCAGTTGGACCAATATCGCCGGTGGTTCCAGTAGCTCCAGTTGGACCGATATCACCGGTGGCTCCAGTAGCTCCGGTTGGACCAATGTTGCCTGTAGGTCCAGTAGCTCCAGTCGGACCAATACCGCCTGTAGCCCCGGTAGCCCCGGTAGGGCCAATGTCTCCAGTAGCGCCAGTAGCTCCAGTGGAGCCAATATCCCCGGTAGCTCCAGTAGCTCCAGTGGGCCCGATATCCCCGGTAGTGCCAGTAGCTCCGGTCGGCCCAATATCACCGGTAGCCCCAGTTTCTCCGGTTGGACCAGTGACACCGGTAATCCCAGTGGTTCCGGTAGCCCCAACTTCTTCTGTTGATCCAGTAGTTCCAGTAGGTCCGATATCACCCGTAGCACCTGTTACTCCAGTAGCTCCAGTAGGCCCGATACCTCCGGTGGCCCCGGTTGCTCCAGTTGGACCAATATCGCCAGTAGCACCAGTTGTTCCAGTTGGACCAATATCCCCGGTAGCCCCAGTAGCCCCGGTTGCTCCCGTAAAACAACAAAGACACCTAGATATACAGCAACATATCGTGCAGCAGGTTTTATGGTCACATGAATATTTTTGATTTATATAATGGTAAATATGAAAAGACATATTAAAAATATTCTCCTTAATAGAAATAATAAAGCTTATTTATATCATATTAAGAAGAGGGTTATATGGTCCCGATAATATAACTAGCATAAAAATCTAATAGTCTTAAATATCAGTAAAATCAATAGCAGGTGAAAGAAAAGGGAAGGTGAAAATAGTAATTATTATAAGTGATGTATTTTAACATGATTATTTTCCTAAAGGGGGATTAACAAAATGGGTGCACCTTTAGGGTTGATTGGCTATATTTTTGTTATTGCTTTTCTGATATGGGGGGCCTATAAAAATTTAGCTGCACTTGAGTGTAGAGGAAAGTGGAAAATAGATATTAATATTTTCAGCGAATATTTAATGGCTTTCATTTTACTAATTTTGCTCCTCGGTCCTCTGTGTTCTTCTTTAACAACAGTATTATTATGGTTTTTAGGAGCATTAACTTATTCGATTATTATTTCTTTAAAAAACCAGAGCTAAAATAAGGACAGTAATACTTTCTGGCATATTAGTAAAATTCTTGCTAGAATTATTATGAGAAATCAGATTTGCATGGCGAAATACAGCACGTGCAGCTTGATAAGCCAATCTGGAAATATGATTAGAGGATGAGGAGGAATTTTAATGGATTACCAACAAATCAGGTATGAAGTAGAAGATAAAATATTGACTATTACTTTAAATAGGCCGGAAAGACTAAATGCTTATACGGATATTATGAGTGAGGAAATGATAGATGCACTGGAGCGGGCTGATGCTGATGATAATGTAAGAGCTATTATTGTTACCGGAGCCGGGCGGGCCTTTTGTGCCGGTATGGACTTAGGCGAGGGCGGAGCCAGTTTTGATTATACTGCCATTAAGGAAGAAGACCATCGAGATAGCGGCGGGGTGTTAGCTTTGCGCATCTTTCAATTGAAAAAACCGATAATTGCGGCTATAAACGGGCCGGCTGTCGGGGTAGGATTGACCATGACTTTACCCATGGATATACGCATTGCGGCTGATAATACTAAAATGGGCATCGTTTTTGTACGCCGGGGTGTTTTATTGGATGCCTGCAGTTCGTGGATTTTACCTAAAATAGTAGGAATTAGTCAGGCTCTGGAATGGGCTATGACCGGAAGGGTATTTTCGGCCCAGGAAGGTTTGGAAAAGAGACTGCTCAGCAAAATAGTTCCCCCGGAGGAAGTCTTACCGGTTGCACGCGCCATAGCTAAGGAAATCGCCGATAATTGTGCTCCGGTATCGGTAGCCTTGACTAGGCAGCTTTTGTGGACTATGTTAGGAGCCAGTCACCCTATGGAAGCCCACCGTATCGAATCAAAAGGATTTCACTGGACTGGTCAGCAGTCAGATGTTGAGGAAGGTATTAATGCTTTTCTGGAAAAACGGCTGCCTAATTATACTCTAAGTCCTCATACTGATATGCCGTCCTTTTATCCTTGGGTTACCGAGCCGCCGTTTAAAGTAAAATAGGGGAGTTTCCATACCAAGATATAGGTACGTAAAGATAAGAGATAACTGCTATAACCCGCTCTCAAACAGCCGTTTAAGGCTATGGAGGGCTAAGTCCAGTGCTCCAGGACGCCTTCTCTCGGTCCCGACGGGTGCAATTTACCTTGTATTGACAGTTTTTTCTATTCAGTGGGGGGAAAATACCCTCCTAAAGAATGAGTCTAGTTTAAAAAATTGCCTTAGAAAGATTTAGCTCTAAAGCATTTAACAGTGTCTCCAGTTCAGCCATAGCTTGGGCACGGTTATTTTTGCTTAAGGGCTTTTTGTTTAAAATAGTGTTCATGTAATCCCAAAAAGCAGCCGTCATATTAGTTTCATTAATGGCAAATATAATGGAAGGCAGGAGGGTTTTGCCCACCAGAACCCCGATATCTTCTTTAACGTATATCATACTCCCATCCAGGTGTCTGTCCCGGGTAATCATTATATGATAATTTTCGTAAGTGTTGAGCAAGTCAATGATATTTTTAAGATGCGCTATATATTCTTCCGGGGTATAAAATATTTGCGTATCGTTTAGGATATCAGAAAAGCTTACCCCCACTTTTCCTTCCCATATTAGTTCGGGTTCCGGGAGAGTAAATATTTCTGTAAAGCAATATTTGGCTAAGTGGTCTTTAAAGTTTTCCATTCTTTTAAGATGATAGGCAAGCAGTCTCTTTGGAGCCGGGTCACTTATCCGTGTCAGCAGGCTCTCAAGTACAGCTGGAGGCATGGTAATATCAGAAAAGGAATCAGTCTTTATAATCGTGTCACCAGTTTCATTTTCAAACTCATCCAGGAGAAGTAAGTAATCTTCTTGCCGGCTGCGGGAAGTAAATATACGCATCAGCGGACGGCAGAGAGCTAAAAAATCATTAAATTCCTCAATTAGTGAACCGAGCATGTTTTTATTAGTAAAAAGAAGATTAGCCGCATTTATAGTTTTATTGCTAACGGAAGAAGAGGTTACCGCCGCAGTTTCGGGAGCAATAAAAAAGGTTTGCCGGAACAAACCATCCCGGGTTTTTGGGTAATAATAAGGTTCAATTGCACCAGTCATATAAAGCGGTACCCATTGTCTAATACCAGCAAGCATTTCATCAAAATTGCGGGTTACGCTATGGATAATCTTGATACGGTTACCTTGGGTAATGACTTGCACCATCAATGTTGCCCATTTTAATCTAAACTTAGGGTCAGTTAACCATTCCATATCCTCATCACTATATAAAAGCAAGGTTTGAGGCTTTTCATTTTTTATTACCAGGGATAAAAAAGCTAAGACCGCATTTTGTTTGCCTTCCTTACCGTAAAAAGTCTCAATTTCCGCAACTGCATAGCCAGCCATTTGATTAATGTCCGCAGCTGCTACAGGCGGCATTTTCCTAAATTGAAAATGGATAAAATCATTCATAAATTCATCTAGTGAATCAGGAGCAGTTTTATTATCAGTACACAGCCAGTTATATATTATGCTGTCTATTGATTCATTTTCGGCAGGATAAAATGGGGGGGTACTATTTTTGAGCGCCTCATATAGAGCCGCTTTCTGATATTCACTGCGGCAATTGCGCGCAAAGTATTCAGCCATCGGCTGCAGGTAAGTAACATTGCGGGCCGGGGTACGAATTCCCCGGCGCAAGCGGCTGATAGCCGAAGCGTCTATGGAAATGCTGCGAGCCAGAACACTGTTGGAAGTATTGGTAATAATCATCAGCAGATCAACTTTCTCAGCAAAAGTCATTAGTAACACCTCAAAAACATTTTAACATTAGATGGATAATTTTTTCAATTTTATTGTCACAAACCGTGACAATAAAATTGGCAATGCCAATTTGTGAAGGGGAAATATTTAGGGGAATAAAGTTGATAAAATATAGGAGAGGTGAGTATATGACCTTTAAAGTTAAGTTGAAAATAGGATTTTTTAAAACCCAGCTTTATGATCTTGTCATTAGTCAAGGACAAATGTTTTGGAGGCCGCAAGAAAAAAGTGAGGCAGCTTTGCTGATTAAAAATAGTGAACTGGAGTCGGTTTGTCTTATAAAAAAGAATGGGGGAGAAACGGAATTGGAAATAGTAACCTCTGATGCTGTTTACGTAGGCATTCTGGTGACCGGGGATGATTTTAGCAGGTTAAAACAGGTTCTAGCTAAAGAATTCGGGAACAAATTTAGTTTTACGTAAAGGTATTGCTAATAAGCCGATGGTATAAATTATCGGTCAAACCATACCGGGATGAAAGATGAAGGCTGGTTAAAATAGAGCAGTAATAAAGTGAAGGAGAAATGATGTTATGGACAATATAACCCCAACTGCAGTGCCGCGCTGGAAGATAGCTCTTAATATGATGGTTAATCCGGGGGAAGTGGTTAAAAACCAGATGAGTAAAATATCCTGGCCGTATTCACTGCTTATTTCCGGCGCTTCTTTTACCTTCTTTTTTCTGCAAACCGGACTGGATTTATTAAAAACCGGACAAATAGGAATGAGTACGGTGATTTTGATTACCATGCTGGGGTTGATTTACGGTACCGGAGGGGTAGCCTTGCTGGCTATTATGGTTTGGGCGCTGGCGCAGGCATCCGAACGCAATATTACTATGGAATGGGCTATTTCTGCCTTTGCACTGGGATATTCGGCTACTTTTGTCTATGCGGTAAGCGGCCTGGTATTTTCACTGGCTTTGGGCTGGAAAACTGCGGTAGCATTTGGAGTTACCGGGGTATTATGGGCACTTCGGCCTACTATGTATACTATTAAGCAAATGTCGGGGGAACGGGTGGCGTTTAGTGTAGCTATGACTACCCTGTGTGGGGCGATTTTACTCTTAGGATGGAGCTTACTCGGAAAATTCGGAGCTTAGTGAAGACTAAAAAAGGAGGCTTATGAAGATGGAAATGAGATTGGGATATACAGAGGGGGCCGAACCGAGTGGAGTTAAATTCTGGCCTGTCTACCTATGCTTTATTTTCTTCGGGATTATGATTCCTCTTACGAAGGAAGAATTTAAAATTACGGCCTTATTATTATCACTTTTATTAGCAATAGGAGTAGGATTTCTTACTATAAATTTACTTATTATGATATTTAATACCGGTAATGCTGACTTGCGGCACAGCAAAAGCCAATTTGCCCGGGAAGCGGTTGCCGGAGGAATGTTATTTATGATACCGTTTACGGTTTTAGCCGCTTTGGCCCAGTTTGTTTTAGGCTGGAGTGCCGTAATGCCTTTTGCTTCAGCAGCAATAATGACCGCTTGTGCTACGGCAGGTGCGGAAGTTATGAAACAAGGAGCAGTAGGAGCTAAAAATGTGATGATCCCGTCGGGTTTGGCTTTCGTATTGTCTACCGGCTGGATGATGTTGATAGGAATACTGCCCTGAGGCAGATTAGGAGGTGAATAGTTTGTCCCTTTTATATCTTAATTTAAGGAGCAGAAAAATGCGGAAATATTGGGGTGTAAGCATAAGCGCATATATATTATTAGTTTTATCCATGATGACTTGTTTTCCGGGTTTAGCCGCAGCAGGCGGTACTGGAGATGTAGTTACCCAGGTGGCTAATGCCAATTATTCTTCACCGGAGTTTGATTTCGGAACAGATCCCGTAACCGGATTAGGTATTAAAATGCACGCCGGTTACGGCGGATATAAAAACGGCTATGGCGGAGTAACTGTTTTAGGTCCTACAGATGCGGCGGGGATGCAGACTATGCTTGATTATATAGATGGGCAAACTAATCATACTATTATTCAATCAAAACGCATGAAAGGCTGTGAAGTGCGGGAATACACTATGTCTGACGGAGTCGGAGTCGGGGTAATATTACCGGACTATTTTATTACGGTGGAATTTTATCAAACCGGCAACAGCAATACAGCGGATATAACAACGGCTCTGTCCATAGCCCAACAGACTTTGGACGGCTTGGAACGAGCCGGGCTTTTAAGTCAAAAAGCCCCGGATATAGAAGCAAATGAGCCTGAAGCGGTGGAAGAACCGGCTCAGGAATCGAGCCCAGGAGCTATTGTCACCGGTAACCCGTTAAATGAACCGATAGAAATTTCTGATACTATGAATATTGCCGGAGTTTATAACCAACCGACGGCTCCTACTACTTTCAGCATCAACACTTTGCATCTAGTTACAGAAATTATGAATTATCACTGGAATGACGCTAGAGGGGCTACGCCGGGCACCATCGGATTAGTTGACCAAAACGGCAAAATGTATGGACCGTGGCAGGCCGTAGGTACACCGGGACAAGGTGGTGTGCCTGATGCTAACTGGCATGTATATCCTAATATAGTTATTCCCGCCGGTACCTATACTATAGTTGATTCCGACCCGTTGACCTGGGCCCGGAATGAAGGTTCGGGAGGCCGGGGTATGGGATATGTAAATGCTACCCCTCATTTTGAGGTTACGGGCGGTTCTCTGGAGGATTTCACAGGCAGCAAATCGACGTCAGCTGCAGGTGGTTATACCGAAATTCCGGCCGGAGTAGGGGCAGCCGGAAATATACCCGGTCCCTCCAATACTACGGAAGCTATTGTGGGAGTAGCTGTGCCGGGATTAATTGCTACAACTTTAGGAGCTTTAGCCGGATTAGGCGGAGGTGGAGGCTTTATGCCACCCTCTACCGGAACTCCTTTGTATCCCGGCGGCGGAGGAAACTTACCTGGGGCCGGGGGCTTACCCGGAGGAAGTGAAGGGGCTTCCGGTATGGTTCGCACTACTAACCAGCTAGGACGCCGTAGGCGTGATGATACTTATGTACCCGCTAATACAGCCGGAAACAGTTTAAATCCGGAATTTAATACTCCTCCGGATAATATGCCTAATGAGGCTTTAATTAGTAGTCAGGATATACCGGCCATGTCACCTGTAGGCAATATATCCGGGGATGAATTGACTATGAGAGTTTCTGCTGAAACTGGTGTAGTGGTGCCGCCGGAATCGAGTCTGGTAACCGAAGGTTCATCCGGTGCAGGTATTATAATTGATACCGGGGCTATGCATCAGAAAGCTGTTTCTATCGGCTCCCAAGATTATGCGGCGCAAGGTCCAGTCTCATCCTCCGGAGCAGGCTTAAGCGGGGCAGCTACCGGTGAAGCTGGGTTAATCAAGCCGGAGGCCGGTAGGGGGACTGAATCGTCAGAAGGCGGGATACAGATTGATGTGAGTGAACTGGAAGCTTCGGTGGCAAACCCAACAGCCGGGCCGGGAGATTCACCCGGTCCTGATGCCGAAGCAGCCGTACCCGGAGAAGAAAGTACTTTTAACCAGGATGGTTTTAATGCCCAAGGCTTTGATAAAGATGGTTTTGACCGGGAAGGGTTTAATCAAGAGGGCTTTGATAGAGCGGGATTTGACCGGGAGGGTTATAACAAGGCCGGATTTGATGCTAAAGGCTTTGACCGGGAAGGATACGATAAAACCGGATATAATCAAGACGGATTTAATAAAGAAGGTTTTAACCAAGCAGGCTTTAACCGGGAAGGGTTTAATCAAAAGGGCTTCGATAAGGCAGGATTTGACCGTGAGGGCTATAACCAGGCCGGATTTGATGCGAAGGGCTTTGACCGGGAAGGATACGATAAAGCCGGATTTAATCAGGACGGATTCAATAAAGAAGGATATAACCAAGCAGGATTTGACCGGGAAGGGTTTAATCAAGAGGGCTTCGATAAGGCAGGGTTCGACCGGGAGGGTTATAACCAGGCCGGATTTGATGCGAAGGGATTTGACCGCGAGGGATACGATAAAGCTGGTTATAATGCTGATGGCTTTGACCAGGACGGATTTAATAAAGACGGTTACGATCAGGAAGGGTATGGGCGTAATGGATTTGACGGTGAAGGCTTTGACCGGGAGGGTTATGATGTAAACGGCTATAACCGCAAGGGTTATGACCGTCAAGGTTTTGATGCTAAAGGATATGATAAACAAGGCTTTGACAAGGCAGGATTTAATAAAGACGGTTTTGACCGGGACGGTTATGATAAGCAAGGTTTTAATAGGCATGGCTGGGACCGGGAAGGCTTTGATAAGAATGGTTATGATGCAGAAGGGTATGACCGGGATGGTTTCAACCGCGAAGGCCAATCAAGAGAAGGTACTGATGCCGACGGTTATGATAAAAGCGGTTTTAATGAGCATGGTTATGACAAAGACGGCTTTGACCGGGAAGGCTTCAACTATGAAGGTTACAACCGCAGCGGTTATGATCCCTGGGGTTATGATAAACAGGGCTATGGTAAAGATGGTTATCATTGGAGCGGTTATAATGCTGAAGGATATGACCGCAACGGGCGGCACTGGCTGGAAGGGGAAGCAGGAAGCTCTTTGGGCAAGGGAGGCAGCAGCCCCTTTGATGTAGATACCAGCGGTAATGGGGTTTATACCGTAGGGGACACCAATCCATTTACGGAAAGAGAGATCATACTCGGTCCTGGCAGACACGTTGACTACGAACCCTCTATGTCTGTAGATGATAGTGTCTTGGAGAAAAGGCCGCCATTAGGGCAACCTTATCCCCAAACGGTAGAAAAATACGGGGGCAAACCCTGGGACGATGAGATACCGGCACCGCAGCCGGAAAAACCGGCCATTCCTAAAACGGAAGATACCGGTATTATAGGGCCGGAAGATCCTATGAACACCATTAAGAATCATGGCATAGACCAAGACGCTCCCCAGGTCGGGCAGGAGGAGGTATCCATTCCGGCTGTGGAAACGGGAAGACCGGAAGGTTCAGCAGTTGAGGCAGAAGGACTGCCGCCGGCCCAGGAGACGCCGTCTCCAGATTACGGCACACCGGGGATTCCTCAAGATGGAGAAAAACGTATCCTGGTGGGAAAAACAGACGGGCGCAGCATTGAAATCGAATACGATGAAAAAACCGGGGAATGGATTAATACCGAAAGCGGAAATATTGTTAATCCCGACAGATTTGAAGAGTGGCAGAACGATCTGGCCGAAGACCGGCGCCGGGCGGCGGAAGACCTCGAAAAGATGGGCCGGCGTGAGGATGCCCACAGCCAAGCCGTCGACCAGAATCTGGCCACTTGGAAGAACCTGGAGCAAATGCAGAAAGCTGCCGACAAATATAATATTGGAACACCGGGCGGAGCGGGAGATATTGATAAAGCGATTCAAGATTTAAAAGATGACATGCTGGCCGGTAAGGAAGTCGATAAAGACCGTATGGAGCAGCTTAAGAAGATTATCGGCAACCGTATCGAAGGAAAAACTGCCGGAGATTCGGGATTACGCAAAGAGGAAGGCTGGATTGATACTCTGGGTCACGGGCTGGAGGCTAATCTGGCTACGGCTAAGGAAGTAGTAACCGGAGAAAAGGCGGATGGCAGCATATCCTGGAAGGGAATGGCGGCCCGGGTTATGATTACCGCCTCGACCGGAGGGGCGGCGGGAACCGTCATCGACGGCGGCCTGACCGTAGCGGAAGCTATCTACCGTATTAAGGATTCCGTAGATAAAGGGGAATCAAACTTTAGAGCAGTTTCCCAGGCTATCGGTATGACGGTTTTAGGGGAACAAGCAGGTTGGGTGATAGGCAAAGGCGGCAGTGCACTAAACAAAGAAATGCTGGAGAGGTTTCCTGCTTTTACTAATAAGGCGGCAGATTTGATTGAAACCGGCTTACTTAAGGGCAGTGCCCAAAATCAAATATGGAGTCAAAAATTGGGATTGGTCAGTAAACAATCAGCCGAGGAAACTCTGGACCAGATTAATAAACGCTTAGTAGACATTGGCAGTGATGAAGCGGCCCAAGGTATTGCCAAGAATGCCCGAGTAGGTCACGGTCTGTCGGTGGCGAGTTCTTTTGATGATGTAACTAAAGCAGGAAAAATAGTAAGCAGCAGCAGTGATGACATAGCTAAGGGAGCCGGCAAAGCAGCCTCCGGTACTGATGATATAGCTAAGGGAACTGGTAAAGCGGCTGTCGGTGCGGATGATATGGCTCCTAAGCGTCCGGTAAGAACAGCTGATGAAGTAATGGCTGATTCCAGAGCTGTTTCCCAGGCGGAAAAACAAGTACAGGAGAATATAAAAGATTTGGATAAACTGCCGGCTTCCAAACAGCAGGAATTAGTTCGGGAGCAAGCTATATATGATGAATATAAGTTACAGGCCCAGGAAAGAACCGGAGCTATAGCCGATAAGGTGCAGCGGGGCGAGCCGTTAACCGTAGAAGATATTATGGACATGAAAGCTGATCCGGCTTCCATGAGAAACCTGAAAAATATTCAGGATGTGGATGGGGTAGGCAACCGTTTTACTCCCCAGGAAGCCCAAAATATACAAAGAGAATTTAATAAGACTATGAATGAGCAGATACATCAACCATCTTATAAAACTGTAGAAGACCATTTGCATAAGAAGTATCCCGGTACTGATCCAAATGGTATACGCTGCCGAAGTGTGCGTACACCGGGTAGTGAAAACGTAGATATTAATATAAATACCGATAATGATGTTATTGCTGAACGCTTGGTTAAGGGACCTAATGGCCCGGAATGGGTAGAAATTCCCAAAGCCGAATGGGAAGATGCTTACTATAAGAGCTTTGCAGAGAATTCCGGGTTTAGTATGGATGAAGCCGGTAAACGTTTTCCAGATACCGACTGGGCTAAAATGGATGATGCCGCTAAATACCGGCAATGGGCTAAACACCATGAAGAAGCTGCCATGGATCAATTTGACTTGGCGGCCGGCCGTGATTTCAGCAATCAGCGTACTTGGCATATAGATGAAGGCGGTCAGGCGGGCCGGCCTATGATAGAGGCAACTCCCGAGGAAATAGCCCGGGGGGTTGAAACAGTTAATATCAATGGTAAGCAAATGCGGCCTTCCAGCGGTTATGAATTAGTGCAAAAAGGTCAGGGTAAGCTGCTTGATGCCGAGCAACTTTCCTTGATGGAGGCTCATAAAATTGATGAATACTGGAGAACGGGCAATAATCCGGCCGAGGTCATGAGGAACCAGACTGAAGCCATGGAACAGTTGCGTAAAACTGCCGATCTGGCTCAGACGGTAGAAAAAAGCTATCACAACATGGGGTATGGGGTAGAAAAAATGCCTGCTAATATGCAGGAAGCTATAAAAGTCATAAATAATAATAATCTTTCCCCAGCTTCCCGGGCAGCCCGGTTGCAGGAGTTGGGATATGAAACTCCGGGAGACTTCTTAAATAAAGTATCCAGCCGCATCGGCTCCATAAGAGGGGCAACTAAAAAGTAGTCAGGCATTAAACAGCGAGGAGGAGAAAAAATGGGAATGAATCAGGAGCAGATGGCCAATACCGAAATTTTTAAGCTTACCCCAGCAGATATTAACCATTTATTTAGACGCTCGGGCCTTAACGGCAATAAGCTGGCAAATTTTACTTATAATGCAGAACAAGGAGCTACCAGCAATCCTTCGGAATTTTTTAAGGTACTGGCCGAGAGTCCTAAGTTTAATCAGGTGGCTGGGCATTTATTAGAACCGGTATTAAAGATTGAATTTAACCGCGGCGGAGGCGGAACTGCTGATGAAAAGTATTATCTCCTGCTGTCTGACGATTATAAAACGGTGGCCGCCCAATTTGTAAACTCGGAAGGCGATTTACTGATTTGGCTCTTTGACGACTTTGATGCTTATCTGGAATGGTGGTCAGGAACATATGCGTCAACAGGTATGGGTACTTATCAGACGGTATTTCCTCATATTATGGAAACGGAAGTTTTGATATGTGCTTGGCATTGTATAGATATTTACCGCCGCTCCTATATGGAAAGTATGCTGGATTACAGCGGTAATTTGAATTTATCCTTAGCTACTTCCGATTATGTGGAAATTTTGCAACGGGCCTTAGCCAGCCAGGATAAACGCTGGCTCTTGCCTACCTTGTTGGAACTTACTCCGGGACTTAAAAATAGTAATATGGCCTTAAGACCGGAACATATAGAGCAGATTGAGGAGTTAGGCTTTCTAAGCAATAAGGAGAATATATTAACTATGGGGGAACGCTCCCGAATTATGGGAACCGAATTTATAACGGGCTGGATGGGAGCTACAGGCTTTCAGGCTACTGCTTTAATTAGCGGGGAAGAACGTAGCCTCTCCCGGGTATTCATGGCTACAACTGCCTTTACTAATCATCTTTGCTCCTTTGAAAACGAGGCGCAAGGCGATACCCGTTTTCGTCACCAAGCTCTTAACGCCGAGGGGCTTAAAGAGAGTTTGACACAATGGATGGAAGCTTTGCTGAAAGCTGTAGGTCAGCCTGGCCCGGGCAAGGGTGCCGAAACAGCCGCAGCTAAAAAGAAGTTCTGTGGCAACTGCGGGGTGCAAACGGTATCTGGTAAGAAGTTTTGCAGTAATTGCGGAACTGCACTTTAAAGGAAGTGAATAGGTGAGCAAGCTTAAATTTTGCCCGGAGTGCGGGGTGAAAATAGCGGCTGCAGATAGGTTTTGTGGCGAATGTGGTTTTGATCTTAATACTTTAGCGATAAATTCGTCTGCTTCAGAAGGAAAAATGCCATCCGAACCGTCGCCTCCTGTTAATACAGACCGGGGAGCGCCAAGAGCGGAAAGGCCAATGATGCCGGAAGGAAGAAATCAGGTTGCTTTGGGTAGTAATGGGGGCGGCGGCCATAAAAATGCGTTAATGATTGTGGTTGCATTGCTGGTGGTATTATTTCTCGCGGGAGGAGGTATTTACTGGTGGCTGCCTAAAGGAGAGGGGCCTGAGCAAGCCGGTACTATACCCGGAGTGGCGGTGGAAGGGAATAAGAATAATATTAATACTACTGCACCGGCTGAAAGGCAGACCGGAGATAATGTGTCCGGGCAGTTTGATTTGAGCCGGGCGGCTACTTATTTATCTACACCGGGGCTGAAATGTACCTTTTATGTGAAGTATCCGAATGGATTAGCCGGGATAGTTGACCGTATCAGCGGGCAAGCAGTTTCTAATGAGGCGGTCAGGGTAAGTGAAGTAGAAGTAGGAATTGAGCGGGGCGAAGAATATGGTTTCGGTTTTCATTATGTGGAACGGGCGGATGGAACTTATTATATTTTAGATGTTACACCTCATGAAATTTTTCCGGTTTTAAAAAATAATTTAACTGTGGGGCAGACTTGGAATTATCAAAATGAAATGGGATCCATTATCTGGACGGTATTAGATATGGGGGTAGATTTGGATTTAGGCTTTGCTAAGTTTACCGATTGTCTGCTAATTCAAGAAGATAACCAAGCGGTAGGTTGGCAAGCTATTACTTATTATGCTCCGGGATGTGGGAGTGTCTTAGTTATATCGCCTAGCGGAGGGTTAGAATATTATAAAATGACGGCTATGGAGCAGATAGATTTAGGTACAGCAGGAGATAGCATTAGAAAATGGTGTCCAAATTATCAAGATATTAAAGATGACCGCACCCAGACTTATTAATAAAGGGGAGATTTAATTATGCCGGTTGCTGCGGGGAGCCTGGAATTATGGCGGCGTATAGCATTATTATTGGGAATTCTGCTCGGCTTAGCGATGTTTTTTTATGTAGCCCCGGCCATGGTAAGTGTAACTGCCATAGACTGGCTGCAAGAGCAAGCTGATGAGTTAAAATCATATGGTATTGTTTCGGAAGAAAGTAAACGCTTAAATCAACTGCCTTTACCGGAATATATTAATGAAAAAACCGGGGGCCGGGTAGTGCAGGTAGACGTTAGTCAAGGAGATGACTTTTTTTGGCAGGTATGGTTAGCCAGTATAGGTGAATATGGCCTTTCTGCTTATGGTCATCGAGTCAGTGAAAAAGATAAAGACCCTTTCTGGACACCTGCCGGTGCGGTAGAAGTATTTTTCAAACCGGGAGAAATACCGTGGGCAGAATGGGGGTTAATTCCTGAAGATGGAGAGAAAATCTATGTAAGGGTCGGTACAGGGAGTGAAAATGCCTATTTTTTATTACGTTATTATGATTATAAGGTCAGCATCGGGACTATGTCTAAGCCGTATCGAGTAGCACCTGCCTGGCTCTATTATCCTTATCGCCATTTAGGGAGCGGGATATTAGCCGTAGGTCTGCTATTATATGTTTTTCTGCCCCGGCGCAAAAAAGAGGCCACCGACATCAGTTATTCTACCGGGAGCATGGTGGCCGGAGATTTATCTGCCGTAATCCTTTTACTGCCTTTTTATGGATTGCCTTTTTTAATTAATGGAGGCACAACTCAAGCGGTTACCGGTATGTGGGTAATAAGTGGAGCTATGTGGCTTATAGCTTTATTTTGCATAATTCTGCTCTATTATAATGCCTGGTATGCCTCTTACCGTATTGAACTGTCGTCGGAAGGTTTGTGCCAGATTAGCTTTAAAGGAGTTAAGAAGTGTGATTTTAATGAAATTACCCAGGTAAATATGGTTAAACTAAGAAATCCGGGCTGGTTTCGCAAACTGTCTTTAGCTTTAGCCTTTCTGGCCATAATGGGGGGGCGGGCCTCTACCCAACCGGCCGGCAGTGCTTTACTGACTGCTGCTGCCGCTTATGGAGGATTGGAGATTTGCAGAAAAAACGGGCCTCCCATATATGTGTGGTTCACCAACCAAAATGGCGGTATTATCCTCAACAATTTTACCCGCTTGACTGAAGTTATCGAGTCGGCAGGAGTGTCGATTAATAAGCAACAGCGTGAGATAGAAGGCTTCTCCATGTTTATGTAATAATAAAGTAAGATGGATAAATCAAATAATATTTTTAAAGGAGGATGACATATGATAATCGGAATTACTATTGGGGTTTTAGTTGTACTTTTGGCAATATTTTTAATCAGTACCTATAATAGTTTGGTGCAATTAAGGCAAAGGGTGCAAAACGCCTGGGCCCAAGTAGATGTTCAGCTTAAACGGCGCTATGATTTGATTCCTAACCTGGTTAATGCCGTAAAAGGTTATGCTCAGCATGAAAAGGATACTTTAGAAAGAGTTACCCAGGCTAGAAATATGGCGGCCAATGCCGGTTCTGTTAAGGAACAAATGCAAGCGGAAAATATGCTGACCGGGGCCTTAAGGTCATTGTTTGCCGTAGCCGAAGCTTATCCGGAACTAAAAGCTAACACCAATTTCTTACAATTACAAGGTGAACTGAGCGATACGGAAAGTAAAATAGCCTTTTCCCGTCAATTTTATAATGATACCGTGCAGAAATTTAATACTAAAATTGAATTATTCCCGGCTAATTTAGTGGCGGGCATGCTGGGATTCAGCATGGTGGATTATTTTAATCTACAAGGTGAGCCTGATGCGCGGCAAGCGGTTAAGGTGGAATTTTAAAGGAGTTAATGACATGAAATTTACATGGTCTTTCAAGCCGGTTAGAGCCTGTATAATATGTTTTTGGCTAAGTTTGGCATTGGCGGTAGCCTTTTTACCCGGCCTAGCTTTAGCAGAGCGCTCCTTAACTATGGAACAGATAATCGTAGATGCCCGGGTTTTACCGGATGCTTCTATGCAGGTTACCGAAAAAATTACGGTAGATTTCTCCGGTAAGTGGGAAGGCTTTTATGTGAAAATACCGGTAGGAGATACT
Organism: Bacillota bacterium; assembly: GCA_023395515.1. GTDB lineage: Bacteria > Bacillota > Syntrophomonadia > Syntrophomonadales > Syntrophomonadaceae > JAAYRQ01. The sequence continues at coordinate 2,701 of JAEWZB010000111.1, read as the reverse complement.
CCCATTGTAGATGTAACCGTAAGTGAACAGGGACAGCCTTATGAATATAATCCCGGTACCGATTATGGACCGCCGGGAACTTTTCTGACTAAATCTGAAGGTAATAATATTCTTATTGATTGGAGTATTGATGCTTACGACCAGGTGCGTACTTTTGAGGTATCATACCGGGTAGTAAATGCAGTCAAAATTCATAACGATGTGGCGGAGCTATACCGTAAATTTATTGGGGAGGCTAATGGTAATAAAGTATCTTATGTAGAAGTTAATCTTAAGCTGCCAGCCGGAGCCGAACAGTATCAATTGGGGGAAGATATTAGAATATGGGGACATGGGCCTCTAAACGGTGAAGTAGAATTTGCCGGAGCCGATGGAGTAGTATGGAAGGTTAATAACTTGCCGGCTTACACCTTTATGGAAGGGCGGGGAGTCATGCCGGCAGCTCTCTTGGCCGGAGCCCCGGCAGAAGCTTTTACCCAACGGGAAGCTTTAGCCGGTATATTAGCCGAGGAACAGGGCTGGGCTGATGAAGCCAATAAAGAGCGCGCGATGGCTAAAGCGGAAATAGGTGGGGGGATAGGTATAATAGGTATCTCTTTAGCCGGAGTATTTCTAGTGTGGCGCAGATACGGGCGCAGTCATAAGGCTAGTTTCGACGGTGATTACTACCGTGATTTTCCTTCTAATTATAGTCCGGGGGAATTAAGTATACTGTGGAACTTTAAGAACATGCAGGCCCAAGATATTACGGCCACCATAATGGATTTAGCCCGGCGTAAATTTCTGTATCTGGAGGAAGATACCGTACAGGTACGAAAATTATTAGGCAGCAAGGAAGTAAGTACTTACCGTCTTTCCTTTATGCCGGCACCGCAACCGGCCACTTTAAGAAAACCGGAAGAAGCAGTCTTAAGACCTCATGAAGAAGAATTAATCGCCTATCTTAAAAACGATATTGGGAAAGGCCAAAGCTATATATTTTTAAGTGATATAGAAAATTACGCTAAAAAAAAGGGAGAAGATTTCTACGATTTTTGGAAAGAATGGACTCATGAAATCGAGGCTAATTGTGAGAAATACAGCTTTTTTGATAAAAATGGCATGATGCCGCTTTTTACCATATTGGGCGGTGTAGCTTTATTGGTTCTGGGCTTTATACTGGCGGGTAAAGGTAGCTTCTTAGGCTGGGGGCTGATAATATCCGGCTCCATATTCCTTTTAATACCCCGCTTTTTCAAGCGGCGTTCAGTAGGCGGGCAGGAAGATTATGTGCGCTGGCAAGCTTTCAAAAGGTTTTTAGAACATTTTTCAGAAATGCAGCGTCATGAAATACCCAGCCTGATCATCTGGGAACATTATTTAGTTTATGCGGTTACTTTGGGAGTAGCTAAGGAAGTTATAAAACAACTGGAAATAGTATTTCCCAACATGCAGGAAGGTAACTATCGCTTTGGTCATGGTTGGCTGGCCTACAATACTCATACCGGGCTAAACGGCTTAAATAATTCCTTTGCCGGAATAAGCAGCTCTTTTGAACGGTCATTGCAAACAGCGGCTAAAGCAGCCAGCAAGGCTTCTTCCGGTTCCGGCGGCGGCGGAGGATTCTCCGGCGGCGGAGGTGGCGGAGGTGGCGGCGGCAGCTATGGGGGAAGGTAAAGGAGGGGGAAAATGATTTGTTCTAATTGCGGAGCTAAAGCGCTGGGAAATATAAATTTTTGTACCGAATGCGGAACTTCTTTAGTTCTGGTAACTGATGATAAGGTTAATACTCCCGGCAGAACAGAACCGGCGGAAGGAAGCGGGAGCTTAATCGGTTATTCCGAACGTATTAATGATCCGGCTTTTGCCCGCTATCAAAGGAATACTACTATATGGGCTTTTGCTTTCTCCACTATACTGGCCCTAGTCGTCATCATATCTTTTTATATTTATGGGGAACGAAGTTACGAGATGGATAACCCGGAGGCCTTATTTATCGGGATGGGAATTGGAGGCATGTTTCTTGCTATCGCTTTATTGACTACGATTTCTCGGGCTTCCGGTTCTACCTATGACGCGGTATTAATCGATAAAAAAATTGAAAAGAAAAGGCGCCGCCAGCAATCAGGTGATGATTACTACATGGAGAAATATACCTTATATACCTTAACCTTTAAAACCGACCAAGGTAAAATCAAAACTATGACGGCGGAAGATGATGATACTAAATATAATTATTATAAGATTGGAGATAAAGTTCGCCATCACCAAGGGCTAAATTCATGGGAAAAATATGATAAATCCGGGGACAGCATTATATTTTGCAATGCTTGTGGTGATATAAACGATATTAATGACGACAAGTGCCACCGTTGTTACTGCCCTTTGCTGAAGTAAGCGAAAATTGTTGCATATACCGTAAAAGACGGGGGAGCAAATCGCGGGGGATGTCTTCTACGGTATGTGTGTCCGGTAGGAGTGATGACTCGGCAATGAAAATCGCTCGTGGTTTAACCTTAAATCGATTACTCTTTCACAGTAACAACCCATATGAAGGTCATGGTTTAATCCACCAATCCTGATCCCGATAGCCTTGCTGCAATTCCTGCAAGTGCTTCTTCTCGATCAAAAAACGATCTTTCATCTCCAACAGCCAGCCTTTGAAATGTTTATCCATTTCATGGTCCGAAAAACGCTGATAATCCGACTCGGGAAAATGGGG
>JAEWZB010000076.1 GCA_023395515.1 Bacillota bacterium | reverse complement strand
GCCAGCTTCTCCGGGTTAGTGTCACAGGCATGTTTTACCTGCTTAAAAATATTAGTACAACCTCCGCATAAGGTTACTATGTCTAAACCTTCTTTTTCCGCTAAACTCATATTATAAGCGGCTAAGTATTCCCAGTTAGCATGGCTCCCTTGGATATAAGCTCCACAGCAAACCATTTCATCTAACATTCTGGTACTGATGTTAAGTTCTTGTAGCAGTAATTTACTGGTATATTCATATTCCGGGAATCGGTATAAGATTAGACATCCCGGATATAATAAGGCTTGCTTCATTTGTACCTCCAAAGCAATTGAAGTTTTCAGCAGGGCCGGGAGTTTTCCCGGCCCGCTGATTAGGCCTTAGTCAACCCAAAAACTTTCAATAGCATCAGTTAAATAAGTACAAGCATAAGCAAAAGTCTTAGCTCCTCCGAAGGGAATAGCCACACTGGCGGCTTCATACATTTCTTCCTTGGTAGCCCCTTCTTTGATAGCATTGTAAACATGAATAACTATGCAATATTTACAAGGTGTACGCACGCCTTGGGCTAACATAAACAATTCTTTAGTTTTAGCATCAAATACTCCATAGTTAGCGCAGGCATATTTTTCTAAATCCATATAAGCTTGAATTGTTTTGGGCATACCCTCTTGTGCTATAGCTAATCCATCTTCAAATTCTTTTAAAATCCGTTGAGCTTTGGTCATTTCTGCCATTATAAAAATCCTCCCTTAAAATTATTTTTTTAAATGCCTAAAATCATCCTCGGAAAATCCGACTGCCTTAAATTGTCCGTTTTTTATCACCCCTCCCCAATCGTTGTCTTCTTCTACATCTGAAAAATCGACCTTTTCCCTGGTAAATTTATGAGTTATAGTTTGCCATTCTTCTTCCCAGCTAATTTGAGTCAATTGTTTTAAAATTTCCTCGCGTTTACTTAAGAAATAGGCAAGGCTAAGGTTACGCATATCCTGGCATTCATTACCATGACCTGGCCACACATATTCAGTACCGCTTATTCCTCCGCATATACCAGTATCCATGAAAGGCAGCCCGGCCTCTAACAGGTTGGAAAAAAGACGCGGATGAACCCCAAAATCATAAACTGAGCCAAACTCATTAAATCTCATCTGATTAATACTGGAAAGTTGATGGTCAATAAGATACCTGATAACCTGAAGCCGGCGATATCTCCCTATACTGCAAGGCTGTAATCCTAAATTATTTTCCGGGGTAATTGATAAAATGATTACCCGGGCCCCCATATTAGTAAGTAATTGACAAGTCTTAGCAAATTGCTGTTCCGTTTCACCGAAACCGGCAAAAATATGCACATGAACTTTGCCTTCGCCGACTAATTTAACCATAGCTCTTATATAGTCCATATATTTATTCCAGGTATGACCAGATTCATCATGATAGTAATTAAAAGCAACTTCATTAGCTGAATCGAGAGGAATAATAAACCTGGAGGAAGCTGCTTTAGATAAGGCCTTAGTAAGGTTAGGTGCTTTATCATTTAATGGATCTAACATTATAGCAGTCACCATACCTTCTAAGGCCAAATATTCAATCATGGCACTAACCTGGTCCGGCTCGCTTATTTCTTTAGGTGCAAATAATATAACTCCACTAGTTTCTTCTTTATTAATTTTGGTCACCATGGAGGTAGTAATTAATTCATTCTCATAACTGGCATCGGGAAGAAATAAAATACTAGTCCCCTCAAATATGCTTCTCAGGTTAGAACAATTATCATAAGGATTCCAAAACCAAGCCTCTTTTTGTACATCTTTCATAACTTCATCCTCCAAGTTTACACAAGCTAATTTACGCTTTTTTTGCTGCAAGTTTTTTCTGTCTTTCTATTTCCGGGCCTAGCCATTCTAAATACTTTTCACCAACTAAGAGATTATCTAATTCTTTAGGGTCAGCCATCTTAATTTTGACTAGCCACCCTTCCCCATAAGGGTCTTGGTTAACTAAAGTAGGTTCAAATTCCAGTTCCTCATTAATTGCGGTTACTTCTCCAGAGACCTGGGCATAAACCCTACCTACCCATTTACCTGATTCTACCGACATGAAAGCTTTATCTTGGCTAACCTTTTTTCCCACTTCTACTACTTCCACAAAAACCAGATCTCCGGCAGCTTTAGTAGCATATTCAGTCATGCCCATGGTTACTGAATCGCCTTCTACTCTCGCCCAAAAATGTCTCTTGTCATAGTAGAGTTCATCTGGATACTGATTATCATCGTATTGCAAATTCTCACCTCCCCCGCTTACTCATCTAAGCTCTTCATGGATTTCCAAACTAATTCAGTTAAATCCATAACTTTTAGCCTTAATTTATTCTTTCTGGCATTACCTTGTAAGGTACGCTTACATTGCTGGCACGAAGAAACAATAGTTTTAGCTCCGGTATTTTCGCCTTCTTTTAAACGGGAGTAGGCAATTTGGGCGGTCAGCTCCGGGTCTACCGCTTCTAAATTACCGCCTCCGCCACAGCAATTAGCGTTTTCTCCCCGGTTATCCATTTCTATAAACTCTACTCCGGGGATACTCCTTATTACCTGGCGGGGTTCCTCAAATACTCCGCTATTTCTGCCTAAATCACATGGATCATGGTAGGTCACAACCTCATTAACTTCCCCTAACTTTATTTTCTGATCATTTATCAAGTTATTTAAAAATTGGCTGGCATGTAATACTTCGAAAGGTAATTTCTCTCCTAATACCTCCGCATAAGTATCTCTTAAAGTATGAAAACAAGAGGGGCAAGAAGTAACAATCTGTTTAATCCCCAGCTTAGTAAAATTCTCTACATTCTTTTCAATTAAATGGCGTCCTTTATTAAACTCACCGGCTCCAATTAAAGGGAATCCGCAGCAAGCTTCTTCTTGCCCTAACAAAGTATAGTCAATTCCGCTTTTATCCATAATACGTACTAATGATTGAGGAATACTGTAAACAGTAGGATATAATGCTCCCGAACATCCGGTAAAATAGAGAACTTCCGCTTTCTGTCCTACTCTGGACCGGATATTTTCATCCATTCCGTCCAGCCACATTTCACGGTTGACTTGTTCATCGCCGCTTATGTTTAAGTTCTCAATCACAGTACTGCTTAACAGCTTAATATTTTCTGGATTTTGCCCTTTACCAGCAATTTCTTCTCTTAGATGTTTCCAGACTTCTACCGTATCAATAAAAGTAGAACAAACTTCCCGGCATTTACCACATAAGGTACATTGATAAGCTCTTTGTATTTCTTGTTCATTTAACTGCTGGCCTTGGGCTAATTTATGGGTTATAAGCATACGGGCCCGGGGGGAACTTGATTCCCAGCCTATATTTTTATAAACGGGGCAGTCTACTTTACAGTAACCACACTGAGCACATATACTAGTTTCGTTTAATAATCCGGCAAAAAAACTATGCTCTCTCACGGTTATCTCCCCTTTCCTATTCCCGCTATCTGGCTTAATAGATTGGCACTGCCGCTGCCCAGGTTAAATAACAAGGGGTTTAATAATAAAGGAGGAGCGTAATATTTGCCGGGATTCATAATTCCGGCCGGGTCTAACTTTTGTTTGATTAGGTTACGTTGGTTAAGAACCTCTTTAGCATAAGCTTGTTTAAGGTAGACACTATTCCATATTCCGATGCCGTAAGGCCTTCCTTTAAGCTTTAAAGCGGCGGCATAAATATGCTTAGTTTTGGCTAATAAAAATAAATATTCCAGGCTTTTACTCTCATCAGCGTAATACTGAACCAGAATATTCATTTTATCCGGCCCCATCATGTGCCCATAAACTGCGGTCCTTTGATTTAAGCGTTTTACCTCTTGATAAAAATCATTAAGACTATTGATAGATAATACGACTTCCGCCGCCAGCATAGTAGGCCCGCCCCGTTTAAGCCGCAATGCATATAACCGTTCATTCCACTCCTCATCAGCAACCAGGTCAGGAAGTACCATGCCGTCATACTGGCCGGCTATGGTTTGGACTATTTTAGTCGCTTCACTTAGCACTGCAAAATTCTCCTGATAAGTTACGGTTATAACATGTTTATCAAGTATAGGTGACTTAAAACCTATTTGATCCTGCATAGCAAAGAAGTCACTATCCGTAAAATGAATATTATATGGTAGCAGAGAAACATTCATCAGTTGCGCTACCGCCTGGGACATCATCTCTATGGATGAAAAAGCTACCGCTAAATTAGCTGAGTAAGCAGGTTTTTTACGAATCTTAAAGGTAATCTTAGTAACAATACCTACGGTTCCCTCTTTACCCAGCAACCAGGAGAGCGGATGCTCACCATTTCTGGTAGCAGTTATAACCTCCCCATTAGATAAAACAACTTCCGCCGCTTCTACCAGTTCATGAAAACCTCCATGTTTGGCACTGCCAATACCATAGCCTTCCGTATTAAACCAACCGCCTACCGTAGCTGCTATAGCACTACTGGGATAAGTGCATAAAGCTAAGCCATGATTATGTAAATAATCCTCCAGCTCTTGCCAGGTCGTACCACACCAAACTTCCACCTGGAGATGCTCATCATCCAATCTCAGGACTCCCCGCATTCTATTAAGGTCTACCACTATGCCGCCTTTAATCGGTACGGTATTCATATAGGCTGAAGTTGCACCGGCCCTGGGAATAAGGGAACAATGATTTTCCCGGGCAAATTTTACAATTTCTGCTACCTCTTCTGTGCTTACCGGCATTACTACCGCATCAGGCATAGTATTAAACATCTTGGTCATAATCCCAGGCACAGATGCTAAATCCCGGTTATAAAAAGAACATTCAAAAGGATCAGTAGTTATACGGTTATCTAATATATTTTCTAAAGTCCTGAAATTGTCGCTCATCTTACCACCTCAATCTTGACTAATTGCATAGAGTAAATTTATCTATATAGCTTTTTAATAAGGCCGATCTAGGCTCCATAGTCCTCCAAGCCAAATTCGAAGATATTTGATTTAATTCGGCTTGGGTGGCTCCCTTTTTCAGATGAAATAATATGGGCCCGCTTCCTTCCAGAGTACCAATGGTCTGTAAGCCTACTATTTCTTCGCCTTTTAATACTAAACGCTGATAGGTTTTTACTCCTACTCTTTCTAAAGCTTTATAATCCTGCTCTTCCACATGACTGGCATTTAGTCCTAAAGAAAGCACCGGAATATCACCGATATAGGTTAACAAAACCCCGTAAGAACCGGTATAAGATGTATGGCCTCCCGTACAGTTAATCCCGGCAGTTTTACCTTGCTTGCAAGCTGCATCCCAAAGCAGGTTTAAAACTGGTTTATGGGAAAATATATCGGTAGTTTCAATACAATCTCCGCAAGCATAAATGTCCTTAATATTGGTTTGCAGGTATTCGTCTACAGCTATGCCGCCGGTTATTCCCAGTTCGATCCCCACGCTTTTAGCTAAGTCCACATCCGGTTTTACACCAATGGCCCAGACTACAACATCACAGGCTAACTGATTACGATCCGTCTCTATTCCGGTGACATGTTCTGCACCTTGCACAGCAGTTACTTTTTCCGAAGTAAGTATCTTAACTCCCAGTTCATTAATTAATTGCTCCATAATGCGAGCCGGCTTTTCATCAAAAGATTTAGGCATAATCCAATCCATTAGCTCCACTATAGTTACTTCCCCATAACCTCTCTTTTTTAAAGCCAGAGCAGCTTCTACCCCTATGGCCCCTGAACCTACTACAACTGCACTACTGCCGGGATAATTGATTATGGCCTCAGTATCGGCTAAAGTCTTAAAAACAAAATTGCCAGGCAATTCATGCCCTTTTACGGGAGGTATAAGGGGAGTACTGCCTGTAGCAATTATTAACTTGTCATAAGTTAAAGACTTAGCCCCTAATTTAATGGTTTTATTTTTTGCATCAATAGTCTCAACCGGTATACCCAATCCTATCTCAATATGGTTGGCTTCATAATCAGTGGTGGATTTTATAAATACTTTTTCCCGTTCCAATGCTCCTGATAAATAGTCAGGCAAAGCACCAGCCGCATATTCGTTATGGGGTTCTTTAGACAATATAGTAATTTTGATTTCTTGATTACGGCTGCGAGCCGCTAGGGCAGCACTATTACCGGCAATTCCGTTACCTATGATTACTAAATCCGCATGATGCTTAGCTTTTTTAGCCATTTTCCCACCTCCTGACCATTTCCCCATAAATACTCTCTATTTTTCTGCCCGTCTCTTCCAGACGGAAACTATTCCATTCTTTACCGGAATAATATTTTAAGAGCCTGGCTGCATAATCAATCGCCTCAGGAAGTGGAAAGTTAGCCTTCCAATTTAAACCGGTAGCTTGAATGACATTAGGCAAAACCTTTTCTATAGTGGGATTCCAGTTTTCCATTTCATTAAGCAGTGACTCTAAGTCCCCAGGTCCATCACTGCCATCGAATCCAGTGCTTGCTATAAAGTCGATTAAAAACTGCCGGGATATTCCTTGGCGTAAGGCTTCTTTAGTTATTGAGAGTAACTGCGCTTTATCCAGGGGAGAAGAAAACTCTGCATCCATTACTAATCCATCTGCGGCGGATAGCTCTAAAAAGGTGTTTTTATGCCAGGGAGATAAATATGAACTTCTAATAATGGCACCCATTTTAGTATTAGGGGTACTAAAGTCTTTACAATGTTGATATATACCGATTATTTCTTGTAAAAACTTCTCCGGTGCCGCTAAAGCAATTCCGCTTTTTCCGTTTATAACTAACGCTTTTACTCCCAGATCATAAAATACTCGCCCTAAACCAGGTGCTTCCATCTCGTTGTAATAATCACAAACCACACTGGCCCAAGGACTGGAGGCCACATGGTTAGAGCCTACACACGCTATTACGGCCTTATCGCCCACTTGTTGCCGCAGCACATTAGTAGTCTCAATAATATTTAAATCTTGGATTTCCTGAGCAGGTTTTAATTCTATTCCTTCCTCACTTATGACCAGAGTGATAGGTTTTTCAGCCTGGCCATGCAATATTAAATGGTCAATACCGGCATAGCGTAAATTAGGGCCCAAAGCTCCTTCACATAATTGCATAGATACTTTTCCGTTCCAGGGTGAAACATAATTGGCAAAGCAGACCGCAGTTCCCGGAGCCCCAGTTCCGGTTAGAGGACCGGTACTTATAGCTAAAAGAGGGGTGGAAGACTTTTTATCCTGCCACATGCTTTCCAGTATTACTTCATAACTAGCCAAACTGCTAAAATCTGAACTTGCTTCCCGCTTATTAATTTCAACTTGACTGTTATTTAGATTAATATCAGCTATAACATATTGCTTAGCTTCCGGCATCACTCCACCTCCTCTTGGCTTCCGGCAAAAAATCTTATGCCTTGTCTAGTCCTTTTTTCGGAACTAATATGACTTAATTCACTATAGGTAATAGCTCCTTGCGGGCATACCTTGCAGCAAACCGGATCACCGCCACATAGGTCACAAGTTACTATTACTTCCTGTTCATCATCTGCAATAGGAGCACTAATGGGGCAGGAAACAGTACAGGCAGCACATCCAAAACATTTGCCTAAATCCCGGACCATTTTTCCTGATATAGGGTCTCTGGTTATAGCTTCCATCAGGCAAGCTGTTTGGCAAGATGGTTCCGCACAATGCTGACAAATCACCAGCATTTGTATAAGGCTGTATTTATCCTCGTGGATTTGTATACGGCCTAAGCTAGGTTGTGCCATTCCCGTCTTGGCTATAGAGCAGACTACTTGACAAATACCGCATCCCGTGCACTTTTCACGTTCAATCGAAATAACCCGCATAATATCCCCGCCTTATTGGTCGGCAGGAGGGCAAGCCCTCCTGCTTAACCTATTTTAGACACCTGTAAAATCAGCTAATTTTTTCTGCGGCTGTTATGGGCATATCTTTCACGTACCATGACAGAAATCTCATCAACTGTTCCCACAAAAATTGCTTCTGCTGGGCATGCTTGGGCACAGGCTGTAGTCTGACCTTCATCAAGACGATGTACACAAAGAGTACATTTTTCCATTCTTCCATCTGCGCCAAATTGAGGCACTCCGAAGGTACAAGCCCATAGACACTCCCGGCAGCCAATACATTTATTTTTATCAAATAACACTATACCGTCTTCCGCGCGTTTGTATATGGCTCCGGTAGGGCATGCTTTAATACAAGGAGCATCTCCGCAATGCATACAAGGAGTAGGCAGGAATTCACATTTATCTACCCCATTGCGGGTTACTTCAATTTCTACGACCATGGTATATCTTGGACCGGCCGGTAAATCGTGTTCTAATTTACATACAGTTTCACAAGCACGGCAGTTCATACATCTATTGGTATCTACATATAAAGCCATCTGCTTCTTTTTCATCTTATTCCCTCCTTTACCCTTATATCTTTTCGATTTGGACAAGAGTATTGAAATATGCGGTTGTATTGCCATCCAGTAAGGGGTGATACTCGTACATAATTCCGTTTTCACCCAATACATCTCTGGGGCCGCCTATGCTCAAGGAAGTTAATTTATTAACGCTTCCGCCCAGCTTAACCCACATACCGCTGCTTAGTTCAACCACCCCAGGTTTAACCCGGATGCTAACATCAACCATAATATCCACTAATTCGCCGCGGTCATTGTATATACGTACTTTATCTCCATGGTTTATACCGCGTTCTTGAGCATCAACTTTATTCATAAAGACTTTAGGCGGACCTTCAATCTCTTGAATCCAAGGCAAATTATAAAATTGGGAATGAGTACGGAAAGCCGGATGCTGTGAAATAATAGTAAGGGGATATTTTTTAGCCAGTTCCGGAGTTCCCAAGGGACTTTCATCAGGTTCAAGGAAGTGGGGCACCGGACAGTAATCACCTGCAAATTTCTTGCCGCGTTCTTCCATACCTAGTGAATAAAGCTCAATTTTCCCACTGGGAGTTCTGAAATTCATATCGGCATAGGGAACTCGAGGACACCATTCCTCCGGCAGACGTAAGGGCCCATTAGGTGAAACCGCGGCATCTACATCACTGTTTTCCCCAATTAACATACGTACATAATCAAGACCGGTTCTTTCCCGGGGGAAATATTCCTCATAGCCTAGTCTTCTGGCTAATTCGGACCAGATTTCTAAATCAGGAACAGCTTCATAATATGGTTGACAAACCGGAACTAATACCTGGTTAAAATGGTGCCAATAAGAAGTATGCAGGCCATACTGTTCTAAGAAGTGACAGCCCGGCAGAACCAGATCAGCCCAGTCAGCATCATCAGTCATGAATTGTTCGATAACCACGAACATATCTAGTTTTTTAAGTGCCTCAATGGTATAATCCACATATGGTTGCTGAGATATTAGGCCGCCACGCCAGGAAATAACACCTTTAATAGGCGGATCTTGTGCATTATGAAGAGCCTTGGCAAAGGTGGCTATATTTATGAGGCGGGTAGGTTTAATCTCGGCGCCTTCTGGTACCGTAACATTAGGTCCTTTAGCAAAGCCTTCAATAGCGGGAAAGCCCATGGAATCAATGAAGTTATAGTTAGCACTGGCTTTGCCTATATGTCCGCATACTGCTGATAAGCAAGCCAGAGCTCTTTGAATTTGATGACCATTACTATATCTTTGATGACCATAACCGCACTCTAAATGGGATTCATGGGTGGCAAACATTTCGGCCGCCATCTTTATTTGTTCCCCTGGAATACCCGTAATTTCTTCTGTTTTTTCCAGAGTCCATTCTTCAACACACTTTTCCAAATCTTCAAAACCGTGGGTATTTTTAGCTATGAAGTCTTTATCGTGAAGCTCATTATTAATAATGTAATTGATCATTCCTAAAGCCATAGCTCCATCAGTTCCCGGCCGCGGACGCAGATGCAAATCAGCCTTGGAAGCTACTGCAGTTACATAGGGGTCAACTACAATTAACTTAGCCCCACGTTCCATAGCTCTATATAGGAAAGGATAAATATGAGGATTAGTAAAGGAGGGATTTCTTCCTACCAGCATTACTAATTCAGTATGTTCGCTCCATACTTCAGGTGACATGGTATGTTGATACCCTACACTATGATAAGAACCGGCCGCTCCTGACAACAGACAAAAGCTGCCTACTAATTTGGTGGCTCCAAATAGGTTTAAGAAACGCCCGCTTACCATTTTAGCCATATGTTCACGGTTACCGGAATATCCATACTCAACAAAGGATTCAGAACCGTATTTATCGCGAATCATGGTCATTTTATCGACCATCCAGTCAAAAGCTTCATCCCAGCTTATCCGTTTAAATTTGCCTTCGCCACGTTCTCCCACTCTTAGTAGAGGGTATTTAACCCGGTCCGGGCTATTAATCTTTTGAACATTAGCATACCCTTTTAGACATAAATGGCCCCGGGTAATAGGATGGTCAGGATCACCTTCAATTTTTATAACTTTCTCATCTTTCACATAAGCTAATACTCCACAAGTGTCGTAACAGTTATGGGGGCATGCCGTCTTAACTACCCGATCGGCAATAACCTTTTTGCCACCAATCCAAACCGGAACATCGGTTGCTACAGCATACTTGTTTAAATCTTCTTTCAGTGGCCATTGCGCTGCTTTTTTAGCCATAGATTTCTTACCTCCTCTTAATTTTTTTAACTGAATCATGGGCAAATGCCGAATTTTAATTAAAAAACTATTGCGGCCCTATCGCCAAGCATTCTGGATTTATGAAGCTTTTGGCTGCACTTGCTGCAAAGGGTTAAAGGCTTGTTATTCAATTGCCTAATATCCCGTGAAGTATGCATCAAGCATTGGTTTCGGCAATGATCTAAGCCCAGCAAATGCCCTACTTCATGACAAACCTCTTTGAAAAGATTTGCTTCACTGCCGGTGCGATAAGTTGATACCAGAGCCGCTTGCTCGGAAGCAACTCCATATAAATACAAGTGGGTGGGATCGCTTATATCAACATTCAACAGCCATAAACTACAACATTCGGTTCCCAAAATATCAATTAGGTATCTCACATCATATTGCTGGCGATAAGTGTCAAAAGCACTAACCGGGGGTTCAAGCTGCTGGGCTGCTACCGCTTCTAAGCCGAACATTAGCTTTAACTGGGCTTGAACATCTTCTATTAAATATTCACATTCCTTCTGCCAATATATTAGTAGTGATTTTTTCATGTCTTGCCCCCCTATCGCCAATAATTAAACTACACACGGTCAGGCTACATTTTACCGCCGGTCATTAATTTAGCTTGAGGAACCCTTCTAGTTAAATAAGCCAGCAAGGGTGCAAATAAGGCCCCCACCCCTAGCATTACGAAACATGGTCCCCAAATAGTAGCTGCAGTTGTTTCAACTCCGGGATTCAGATATTCTAAAAACCGGCCGAAGGCCATGGGAGCTAAAATAGTCATAGAGTAACCTACCGCTGATTGAATACCTAAAACAGTAGTTCTGATTTCCGGATTGGTCATTTCCGTTAAGCCCGCCTTGTATATAGCCGAGTCAGCTATTACCCAAAAGCCGATCCATACTCCGACTAGTACTACTAAAGGCAGACTCCAGCCATACATGTATCCGAAGAAAAACTCCGGTATTAAACTACAAGTTGCGGCCACCATAATAGTCTTAGTACGTCCCCATTTATCTGCGACTAAACCGGTTATGTATACTGCAGGGGCGCCGATGAGGATAATCAGGGCAGCTAATAAGCCTCCCAGTTTTACGGCTTCGGCATCAGCATAGCCGATGGCACTGGCACAAGCTACCATAAAAGGCCCAATCCATCCCCAAAATGCATATAGTTCCCACATATGTCCCATGTACGAACCGGTTAAAAGTACCGGACCCACATATCCGCCTTCTGGTGCAGGCCTGCCTACCGGAGCGCCCATAGCCAAACCAGGAGCTCCATCATAGCTGAGACCACCAGCCGGTTTTTCTTCAATGAGGAAAAATACTATTAAAGCGGCAATAAATACCGGTATAGAAGTAGCTAATATCCCGGTTTGCCAACTATAAGATGCCGCTAAAGGTGCAGCTACAAAATATCCCCCTGCCGAAGCTGCAACTAATCCGGCCGTATAAGCTCCTATAGCTTTGCCCCTTTCATTGGGAGCAAACCAATTAGATAACAAAGCCATACCTGGAGCATATATAGCACCAGCCGATAATCCGGTAGCTAGTCTTAATAACAAAACGGAAGTGAAATCTTTAGCCAAGAAAGCAAATGCAGTTGAGCTTATTGCGGTTAATAGAGTAGCCCAAGCTACTACTTTTTTAGGTCCGACTTTATCGGCTAACCAGCCCGTTATTACAACAATAACAACGTAGCCTAATTGGAATGCAGATAAAATTAACCCTGTATCTCCTGGGCTTAAGGAAAAATCTTTAGCTATATACTTAACTACAGCGGAAAAATTGTACCAGGGCAGATAACCTAAGAATAAAGCTATAACCATTAGTAACAGGGTTTTATTTTTTTTATCCACCTTACTAACCTCCTCGCCAATTTATATTAGAACGCCCGGCATTAACCATTTGCCCTCCCTTCTTGCCAGTAGTTTATTCTTTTCGTAACCCTATTCCGTTAGTTTTGTTATTAAATTCACGATTGCACTGCCCTATAATACTTGCAAGCTTTATGCCAAAAACTCGAAATAAATATTACTTTTTATCCAAGTCCTATATTTAGGGATTAAATCCCCTGCTAAAATAATAATTTCTATATAAAATGGAAAAAGAGGACTTAAATAAAGCCCTCTTTTGCTTTTAAAATATATGAAATTAGCCAAAACATGGGTTCAGATGTACGAAATTAGTACATTATTAAACTTAATATGCTTATATGTGTTGTATTTTAGTACAAGGGTTAAATGATTTGGTACTGAAATTGACTTATAACGAAACAATTAATTAAGTTGCTCTAATCCATAATCTTTCATTTTTCTATATAAGGTACTTCTGCTAATTCCTAAAACCCTGGCAGTTTCTGCTATAGAATTAAATCGGTCTAAGGTTTCTTTTATGGCCTTCTTTTCTATTTCCTCCAAAGACATCATGGGTATTTCAGCATCTTCATTTTTATTACTGGTAATATGGGGAGGAAGATTGTGTATATCTAACAAATCTTTACTGGCTACCACAATACTTCGTTCCAGCATGTTTTCCAGTTCTCTGACGTTTCCAGGCCAGTCATAATCTTGCAAGGCCCTGATAGCGGCCGGGGAAACCCGGTGTATGTTGCGGTTCAGTTTTTTATTAATCTGGGGCAGCAAATATTCTACCAATTTAGGAATATCATCTTTACGCTCCCGCAAGGGGGGTATCTGAATAGTTATAACATTCAGCCTGAAAAATAGATCCTCTCTAAAGGCGCCTTCTTCTATTTTTTTCACCAAGTTGGAGTTAGTGGCCGCAATTACCCTTACATCAACTGCAATAGGTTTATAACCTCCCACCCGTACTATGGACCGCTCCTGCAATACTCTTAATAATACGGCTTGCAAATCTAAAGGCATATCACCAATCTCATCCAGCAATATAGTACCTTGGTGAGCCCTTTCAAATTTACCGGGGCGGCCATTGCGGTTTCCTCCCGTAAAAGTTCCTGCTTCATAGCCGAACAGTTCGCTTTCGATTAAGCTTCGGGGTATGGCCGAACAATTTACCGCAATAAAGGCTCCCGGTCTATTGCTGGCCCGGTGAATAGCCTGAGCAAATAATTCTTTACCGGTACCACTTTCACCTAACAGCAATATGGTCGAATTAGTTGCTGCGGCAGCATTAGCAATTTCCTTAGCCTTGGTAATCTTTTTGCTGGTACCGACAATGGAATTGAAACTAAACTCAGCATGAGCACCAGTTATTTGATTAACTAATTTATCTATCTGCTCCTTGGGCCTAAGTACTAATACCGAACCGGAATATTCATGGGTATCGTTAAACATGGGGGTAGTGGAAAGGTTTAGGCGGTTATTATTACTTTTTAGATTCCACAAAATTTCCAGGCTGGCTGTTTCTTTTTGTAAGAATCTCGTAATATCAAGTTCACTAGGTAATAATTTGCGAATAGGCTTGCCTAAAGCTTCAGATATATTAATCCCCAGCAGCTTAGCGCCATAATTATTAAGGTGGGTAATCATTCCTTCCGCATCTACCGTAACAATACCATCGGGAACACTTTCAAAAGCGGTGGTAACCATTAAGTTATTTTCCGATAACTCGTCCATAGCCTGTTCAATTTTTAACTGGTTCTCTATAGCCATAGCTGAAGCTACTACCATGCCTAAGGTATGAATATTAATATCTTTCGAGGCCCCCGACATGTTAAGGACTCCTTCCAACTGTCCATCCGGTCCGTAAATTGGTGCTCCCGAGCAGGTAATGGCATGCTGTATTACGCAATAATGTTCGGCTCCCACAATTTGCATGGGCTGGCGCAGAAACAACGAGGTACCTACCGCATTAGTTCCCGCTTCTTTTTCCGACCATACTGCGCCTTCCATCAGATTAATTCTTTTATGATAATTTATTTGTTGCTGGTCTCCATCTAAGACTAAAACTGTACCATTTTCATCCGATAATATAATTATAAAACCACTGTTCTTTACATATTGATTCAAAAGCGTTATATAGGGCTTAGCAATGCGGATAAGGCTTTGTTTCCTTTTTACTAAAGCAGAAAAATGAGATTCTCCTAAAATTGTGGCCACTTGTTCTGAAAATGGATCTACATCTAATTGTTTACAACGTTCCCAGGATTGCAAAATATCAGGCCGAATATTGCAGGTCTTTTTGCCATGGTAGACATAAGCTTCCCATGCATCGAGGAGTTCACCCCGATTAGATATATAATCTAATGTATTGGTAGCCATAATTTACCCAACTCCTTTGGTAGCGCTAATGAACTACATACTAAATAGCAGCTTAAACAGCTAATACACTGCTATCCCAACAATCTATTCAGTTAATAATTATGTGAAGGTATTCCCGTTATACCAGCACATATTGTTGGAAAAAAGGCCTCCTTTCCCCATATTTAAACTTGCCAAAATTTAAACACCGCTGAAATCTTATATTAAGTATACAAAAAGCTAGAGAACGAAATCACAAATCTTTCAATAGCAGCAATAGGTAATTTTTATGTTAGTCATAAATATTCTTTAAACTATTAGTTATGATTTTAGATATTTAATGAATGTATTTGCAGAATTTTCTGATATATATATTATTATATGTTAATATTGCTCTTAAATATATAATGCAATAAATATGCCATTTTTAATGATTAAGGTTAAAATAAAAAGATTTGCCTATTATCAGTTAATATGAAGAGTCAGATAAGTACTCCTGATTGAGTCCTACTACTAATTAATATCATACCATTAAAACTAAATGGCGTAAAAAAACTCCGCGGCCTAATTACCACGGAGTTTTTACGCTTAAATCTTAATAATTTTCGGCTAAAACTTCAAAATGAGCCTGGGGATGAGCACATGCGGGACACATTTGAGGAGCTTCTTGACCCTCATGAACATATCCACAGTTGTCACATTTCCACTCGGTGGCCTCATCCTTTTTGAATACCTTATCATTTTCTATATTAGCTAATAGTTTTCTGTATCTGGCTTCGTGATGTTTTTCAACTTCAGCAATTTTTCTAAATACTATAGCTATTTCAGGAAAACCTTCTTCTTGGGCTATATCAGCAAACTGCGGGTATAATCTATCCCACTCTTCATTTTCGCCATCAGCCGCCGCCTGTAAGTTGAATTTAGTATCACCTAAAGCTACAGGAAAATCAGCCATAATTTCTACCGGTTCTCCATTTAAGCTTTCCGGCAGGAATTTATAAAATCTTTTAGCATGCTCTTTCTCGTTTTCAGCAGTTTCCATAAATAAGTTAGCAATCTGTACATAACCTTCTTTTTTAGCTATAGAAGCGTAAAAAGTATAACGGTTTCTAGCTTGGGATTCCCCCGCAAAAGCCTTCATTAGATTTTCCGCAGTTTTGGTACCTTTTAATGATTTCATGTAACCCCTCCTTAGTTATTTAAATTTTAGTCCCTTCTAAAAATTTATATCATAATAAATCTCAAAAATGAACTATTATAAACCTATTATAACCTATTTCATTATGATTTTATTACCTCAATTACCCAAAATTTAGCAGCAAATATTATCTAGCAGCATTTTAGTATGCATTTCGCGCATTTGCCCACTGTATAAATCAAATCCCATCATATCCTTAATCTGATCCCCCATTAAAAATGGAAAAGATAAACCACTTAACAAATGTAATATTTTAATATAAATATCATATTCATCCAAGTCGGGCCTAATTTGGGATATAACCGTCTTAAGTATCCCCACTCCTTCGGTTTGCAGGAAAGTAAAATATTCGATTTGATTATCAAAGAGCTTATTATGAATAGCATGGTCTATTACATTCTTTAGTATGTCAGGATATTTAAACATCATATCGGTATAGTTTATAATAAATAAAGCTAACTTAGTTTTAGGCTCCTCATTACTATTTTTTAAATATTCATAGATATGCTCCAGCTGATCGGTCACCGTTTTCAAAGCTTCATTAATTACCGCATCTTTAGAACCGAAATGATAATTAACTGCCGCTACGTTAACCCCCGCTTTAGCCGCAATTTTCCTGATAGTTATATTTTGAAAACCTTCTTGGGCAATAATGTCCATAGTAACACCAATTATCTTCTCTTTTGTCGTTAGGGTACCTATGCGGTTTTTCATTTTTTCAGCTCCCATATTTGAAAACTCTTTATAAGTAGAACTATGGCTACTAAGTCAAGCATTGACAAGAACTTATTTCTAATTTACCATAAAGGTAAGTATTTTTCAAACATTGTTTGAATTACTGATTTATTGCGGAGGGATTCGAAATGATCGAAACACTACATATGGGCTTAGATGTTGGATCAACTACCGTAAAGTTAGTCATTCTTGATAACAATGGCATTATAATTTATAAAGATTATCGCCGCCATTATGCTGAAACTAAAAAGTATACCACTGAACTATTAATTGATGCACTGCAGGCCGTAGGCGATAAACTGCTTACTATAATGGTCACTGGTTCAGCCGGCTTGGCTATTTCTTCATGGTTAAAAATAAACCATGTTCAAGAAGTAATTGCCTGTAACCATACCATAGAAAAACTAATCCCTCAAACTGATGTAGCTATCGAACTGGGCGGCGAAGATGCTAAAATAACCTTTTTTCAAGGTGGATTAGATCAGAGAATGAATGGCATCTGTGCCGGAGGCACGGGAGCTTTTATAGACCAGATGGCTACCTTGCTCGGTACTGATGCTCTGGGCTTAAATGAACTGGCTAAAAGCTATGCTACTATTTATCCGGTGGCGGCCCGCTGTGGTGTTTTTGCTAAAACCGATATTCAAGTATTGTTAAATGAAGGAGCCCGCAAAGAAGATATTGCGGCTTCCATATTTCAGGCCGTAGTTAACCAAACTATCAGTGGTTTAGCCTGCGGTAAACCCATTAAAGGCACTGTGGCCTTTTTGGGCGGCCCCTTATATTTCTTATCTGAACTTCGCCATCGGTTTAAGGAAACCTTAAAACTTACGGATGACCAAGCCTTGTTTCCTGCCCATGCTCAATTCTTTGTAGCTATGGGAGCGGCCTTAGCATCCACAACTGATAATCCCCTGCGTTTGTCCTTATTAATTCAGCATTTAAAAAGTTTAGATATATCCGATCACCAAGAAGTAGCACGTTTGCAGCCCTTATTTAATAATTTAAGTGAATTAGAAAGCTTTCGTAACCGGCATGCTCTACATCAAATCAGTAAAAATGATTTAGCCTCTTTTCAGGGGGATTGTTTTTTAGGTATAGATGCCGGCTCAACAACTACTAAGGCAGCTTTAATTGATGAAAAGGGTACACTGTTATATTCTTTCTATGGCAATAATAGCGGCAGTCCTTTAAAATCCGGACTTAACATATTACAAGATTTATACGGTCGGCTGCCGTCTGGAGCTACTATTCGCCATACCGCCGTTACCGGTTATGGTGAAGGACTCTTAAAAACGGCTTTACAGATTGATATAGGGGAAGTGGAAACTGTAGCTCATTATACCGCCGCTCAGTTTTTCAGCCCTAAAGTAGATTTAATCTTAGATATTGGCGGACAGGATATGAAATGTCTTAAGATAAAAGCCGGGGTTATTGAAGAAATTATGCTTAATGAAGCTTGTTCTTCAGGTTGTGGTTCATTTATCGAGGGATTTGCCCAGTCTTTAAATACTACTGTACAGGAATTTGCCGAGCTGGCCCTAAAATCAGCCGCCCCGGTAGACTTAGGCTCCCGATGTACAGTTTTTATGAATTCTATGGTTAAACAAGTCCAAAAAGAAGGAGCTACCATCGAAGATATTTCCGCCGGACTTTCTTATTCGGTAATTAAAAACGCGCTGTTCAAAGTTATAAAAATGAGAAGCTCGGAAGATTTAGGCGAGAATATGGTAGTCCAAGGGGGAACCTTCCAAAATGATGCCATCTTAAGATGTTTAGAAATTATTGCCGGCCAAGAAGTCATCAGACCTGATATTGCCCATCTAATGGGAGCTTTTGGCGCAGCCCTTATAGCCCGAAACCGCAGTCAAAAGGGACATATTAGTTCTATCATCTCTAAGCAACAGTTAGATGAATTTTCCATAAAGACCAGGCTAAGCCGCTGCGGC
Organism: Bacillota bacterium; assembly: GCA_023395515.1. GTDB lineage: Bacteria > Bacillota > Syntrophomonadia > Syntrophomonadales > Syntrophomonadaceae > JAAYRQ01. Next base: position 50,333 of record JAEWZB010000076.1, on the reverse strand, counting down.
GGTTGCGGTAATAATTGCTTGTTAACCATTAATAGTTTCCGCGACGGAAACCGCTACATATCAGGTAACCGCTGTGAAAAAATGTTAGATAAACAAAATAAAGAGCCCCTCTTGCCTAATCTGTATGCTTATAAATATAACCGGCTTTTAAACTATGAGCCCTTAACCCCCGAACAAGCTACAAGGGGTGTTATAGGAATTCCCTTAGTTTTAAATATGTATGAAAACTATCCGTTTTGGTTTACCTTCTTTACCGACTTGGGATTTAGGGTGGAGCTGTCTCCCCGTTCTTCCAGAGCTTTATACGAATTAGGCAGTGAAACGATTCCTTCTGATACCGCTTGTTTTCCGGCTAAAATAGCCCACGGACATATTGCCGCCCTGATAAACCAGGGAATTAAGACTATTTTTTATCCTTCTATTATATATGAGCGGGCCGAACAGAAAGAGGCCAATAATAGCTTTAACTGTCCTATGGTGATTTCTTATCCGGAAGTAGTAAAAAATAATATGGATATGATTAAGGAAAACGAGGTACTCTTAATGACCCCGTTTCTTCCCTACGATAATAAAAAATTCCTTATCGTAAGGCTTCACCAGGAACTGGCAGCTTGGGGAATATCCAAAAGGGAAATTGCCCGGGCCGTTGATAAAGCGTGGCAGGAAGATAGGGCTTTTAAGGAAGAAGTCCGGCGTAAAGGTGAAGAAACACTAGCTTACCTGGAAAAAACCGGACAACAAGGTATAATACTAGCCGGCCGGCCTTATCATCTGGACCCGGAAATAAACCACGGTATACCTGAAATTATTAATTCTCTCGGTATGGCAGTACTTAGCGAAGATGCCGTAGCTCATTTAGGTCAAGTCTCCAGACCCCTTAGAGTAATTGACCAATGGATGTATCATTCCCGGCTTTATGCCGCAGCTGAATTTGTAACTACTCATCCCGGGCTGGAATTAATTCAGCTTAATTCTTTCGGTTGTGGAATTGATGCTATTACTACCGACCAGGTTCAGGAAATACTGAGTGCTAAAGGTAAAGTTTATACTACCCTTAAAATAGATGAAGGGGCTAATCTAGGTGCGGCTAAAATAAGAATCCGTTCCCTTATGGCAGTAATAGCCGAAAGAAAGCGACAAGGCTTAAAACCGGAAATTTCTCCCCCTAAGCCGCCTAGAATAGTTTTTACTAAGAAAATGAAGAAAAACCATACTATATTATGTCCGCAAATGGCTCCTATGCACTTTGAGTTTCTGCAAGAAGTCTTTAAAACAGAAGGATATAATATTGAATTACTGCCTTCCGTAGATAAATTAGCTATTGATGAAGGGGTCAAATATGTAAATAATGATGCCTGTTATCCGGCTATCATAGTTATTGGGCAACTAATCGAAGCTTTAAATTCAGGTAAATATGACCTGAATAATACTTCCGTTATGATCAGTCAAACTGGAGGCGGATGCCGGGCTACTAACTACATAGGATTACTTAGAAAAGGGTTAAGTGCCGCAGGGTTTGCCAATATTCCGGTAATTTCGGCTAATATTTACGGAGCCGAGAAAAATCCGGGGTTTAAGGTTACCTTAAAACTTATAAAAAAATCGATTGATGCTGTTGTTTATGGGGATTTATTAATGCGGGTCTTACACCGGGTCAGACCCTATGAAAAGATACCCGGATCAGCCGATTTATTATATGAAAGATGGGTTAAACGCTGTAAAGCTCAACTACAGACCGGCAATAAAGAAGAATTTGCCACTAACCTGCAACAGATTGTGGAAGAATTTGACCAGCTCGAAATCTCTGCCGAGCGCAAGCCCCGGATAGGTATTGTAGGAGAAATACTAGTTAAATATCACCCTACCGCCAATAATGATATTGTTAAGGTTCTGGAACATGAAGGTGCGGAAGTAGTCATGCCGGATCTGTTAGATTTTTTCTTGTACTGTGCTTATGACTATATTTATAAATCGGAATATCTCAACGGGAAATCTAGTCAAAAATTAATTGGAAAACTATTAATAAATTATTTTGAAAAAAGCCGCCAAATAATGAACACACATTTAAATGCCAGTACCAGGTTTACCGCCCCCAGTTCTATCTATCATAAAGCCGGACTAGCCAGCCCCATAATGTCTTTAGGGCACCATTGCGGAGAAGGATGGTTCTTAACTGCGGAAATGATAGATTTGATTGAGAGCGGTACTCCTAATATTGTCTGTGTACAGCCTTTCGGTTGTCTGCCTAATCATGTTACCGGTAAAGGCATGATAAAAGAATTAAAAAGAAACTATCCTCTGGCTAATATAACCGCTATAGATTATGACCCCGGGGCTAGTGAAGTTAACCAGCTCAACCGCCTGAAGCTAATGCTGGCTGTGGCATTTAAAAATATGCCGGATACCAGCCCTAAAGAACTTATCCCCCCCTGCGAATATCGGTTTTCTAAGGATAATATACCTAATTAACCTTTAAACCATTAACCCCCTATTCGTTAGCTTAACGAATAGGGGGTTTTCTCATATTACCAACTATTTTTAATAAATTTGCCATTTCTTATCATAATTAAAGGAACTTTTCCCCAAGTCGTCGAATAATTTAAGCAATTAAATAAATTTTATATTTATAGGATTTTTTTCCCACCTCAAAAAGGACTCATCACCAATTAGAAAGGAATGATGTTATGAAAAGTATAGGCACTAGATTAATGATTTATTTTACCCTAACCCTTTTCATAGTCGGAACAGGATTAGGCATAATTGCCTATAATACAGCCTCCAATGCCTTAGAGCAAAATTCACAAGAAAGTTTAATGGAGTTAGCAGTTCAAGCAGCATCAATAGTTTCTAATGGTTATGAGAATAATATTACCATAATTGAAATGATTGCTAATCGGAATGTAATCAAGAGTATGGATTGGGAAACCCAGTTGCCCGCCTTATTAGAAGAAACCCAAAAACACGGCTTTCTTACTATGGGTATAGTTGATAAAGACGGTTATATCCGAGACATAGACCAAGGGGAACCGACATTTATAGGTGACACTGATTATGTAAAAACTGCTTTTGCCGGAGTTGCTAACATGTCCGATATTAGTATTAGCCGGGTTACTAACTCAGCGGTAATGATGTTAGCTGCACCTATATATCAAGAAAATGAGGTGGTAGCAGTTATAGCAGCCAGGCTGCCGGGAAACACCTTAAGTAATATTACTAATGCAGTGAAGTTTGGCGAAGGTGGCTATGCTTATTTAGTCAATAAAGATGGTACCATGATTGCCCATCCTAACGAAGGCTATGTACTGGAACAACGTAATTTTATAGCCGAAGCGCAGGAAAATAAAGAACTAGCACCTTTAGCTCAAGTTATAACTAGAATGATTAATGGTGAAAAAGATTTTGGCAGTTATAAAAATCTAGAGGGCCAAGAAGTTTACATGGGTTTCGCGCCTGTGGAAGGTACGAGCTGGAGTGTGGGAGTAGGTGCTTTAAAGACTGAAGTAATGTCAAGCTTAAATACCTTACAAAGGAGCATTACCGGAGCTACTATAATATTTATTGTTTTAGGCTTATTTATGGCTTTCTACTTAGGCCGCCAAATTTCTTATCCTATCGGAGTTTTATCCGGCATTTTGGAAAGATTAGCTAAATATGATCTAACTTTTGATCATAATAGTAAGGCAAATACGTATATGAACCGTAAAGATGAAATTGGTACTATGACTAATGCTATTGCTACTATGCAAAATAGCTTTGTAACCATATTAAAACATATTAATGATGAATCTAATCAAGTAGCAGCGGCTTCTCAAGAAATGATGGCTGTTAGTGACCAAACCTCTACTACCGCGGACGAGATAGCTAAAACTATTGAAGAATTAGCTAGCGGCGCTTCGGACCAGGCCAAAGATACTGAGCTAGGTGCGGGCAGAATAGATGAACTGGCTCTATTAATTGATGATAACGAAAATCTTTTACAAAGCTTAAACGATTCAGCCGATGAAGTAACTAATCTAAAAGATGAAGGTTTTATAACTTTAGAAAATCTTATGAATAAAACGAAAGAAAGTAACCAAGCTGCTATGCAGATTTTTACTATCATTCAAGATACTAATAATAGTGCCGCAGGCATAAAAACTGCCAGTACCGTAATAAAAAGTATTGCCGACCAGACTAATTTACTAGCTCTTAATGCTGCCATTGAGGCTGCCCGAGCTGGAGAGCATGGTAAAGGTTTTGCAGTAGTAGCCGAAGAAGTAAGAAAACTGGCAGAACAATCTAATAACTCCGTGCAAGAAATAGAAGCTATCGTAAATGAACTAACGGTTAAAACTAATCAAGCAGTAAATACTATGCATGAGGTAAAAGGTATTGTAGATGAACAAACTGCCAGTGTAGAAGATACTAAAGGGAAATTTGAGGGTATTGCAGGAGCTATAGAAAAAACCAGAAAAGCTATTCAAGTATTATCAAGCTCCGGCAAGGTAATGGAGCAAAAGAAAAACGAAATTATTGCAGTAATGCAAAATTTATCTGCCATAGCCGAGGAGAATGCCGCAGGAACAGAAGAAGCGGCAGCGGCTATAGAAGAACAAACTGCTTCCGTTCAAGAAATTGCCACCGCCAGCCAATCTTTAGCTAAGTTAGCTGAGAATATGCAAAATCAAATCGGGCGATTTAAATATTAAGCTATAAAGGAACTTAAAATACAGTTTAGCTCCTCCTGCCCAAAAAGCAGGAGGAGCTTTTTAGACTAACGTCTTATTCGTTAACTAATGGATATGACCCATCTTCAGCATGAATCTCGGAGCCAACAAGTGCAGGATTAAATACACATACCATATGCATTTCCGATAATGCTCGCAAATAATGTTTCTCATGACCATTTAAAGCATATAAAGTACCTGGCTTTACAGAATAAATATCACCGCTTTCAATAAGTTCTATTTCTCCCTCTCCCTTGATGCAATACACTGCCTCAAGGTGGTTTTTATACCATATATAAGTACTGGTTCCGGCTTTTATAATAGTATGATGCATAGAAAAACCCATCTCATCATTTTTTAATAGCATACGACAGCTTCTCCAATTTGGGGTATCTATATCTTTTTCAGTACCCATTATATCTTGTAATTGTTTTACAATCATTACTTTACTCCTTTCCTTCCCCAGTCTCCTAAACAAATCTTAGGATCCGGCCGAAAAGCCCCTTGCCTGAGAAGTTTCTATTTTAATCATTGATTGTACTTCTTTATTAGAAATGCTGGCTTTTAATATATCTAGTCCCCTTTTTAAGCCTTCCATATCAATGGTAAGCGGTGGCATAATTTTAATGACTTCATCGTTAGCACCGGAGGTTTCCATGATTAATCCATTCTGAAATGCAACTTCACATATCTTGGAAGCTACTCCCTTTACATTACAAGCGATTCCTTGCATAAATCCTCTGCCACGCAATTCTCCTTTTATTTCCGGATATTCTTTAACTATTTTTTTTAAGTATTTATTTATTATTTTTTCCTTATTTTTAATCTCCAGAGAAAGATGTTCACCCCTCCAAAACTCTAATGCCTCTGTTGCCGTAACAAAAGCCAGATTATTACCCCTGAAAGTTCCATTATGTTCCCCTGGTGTCCATATGTCAAATTCCGGTTTAATTAGATTAATGGCCATAGGTAAACCATATCCGCTTAATGATTTGGAAAGACAAATAATATCCGGACTAATCATAGCCGGTTCAAAACTGAAAAAGCTTCCGCTACGTCCACAGCCAGCTTGAATATCATCTACAATCAGCAGGATATCCCATTCCCGACATAGCCTCTCAGTACTTTTTAGCCATTCAAAACTGGCCACATTAAGACCACCTTCACCTTGAATAGTTTCTAAAATTATTGCTGCTGGTATAGGTGTTCCACTAGAGTTATCCCTTAGACACTTGGCTAGATATTCAATAGTGTCATTTCCATCACCTAAATATCCATCAAAAGGCATAAATACAGTATTGTTAAGAGGTATACCTGCACCAGCTCTTTTGCCGGCATTGCCGGTTACTGAGAGGGAACCTAAGCTCATACCATGGAAAGCATTAGTAAAACTAATAATAGTATCCCGCCCCGTTACTTTCCTGGCTAGTTTTAATGCACTTTCTACAGCATTAGTACCAGTAGGACCAGGAAACATTAACTTATAATTCATTTTCCGTGGAGCTAGGATGATATCATTAAATCTTTCTATAAATCTTGCTTTAGCTTGAGTAGCCATGTCTAAACTATGAGTAACCCCATTATTAGCTACATAATCTAATAGCTTTTCTTTCAACCGCGGGTGATTATGCCCATAGTTTAAGGCTCCAGCACCAGAGAAAAAATCAATATACTCCCTGCCTTGGTTATCAGTCATCCTGTAACCAAGGGCTTTAGTAAAAACAGTTGGAAAACTGCGACAATAACTCCTAACTTCAGATTCCAATCTCTCAAAAACTCTTAAATCCTTACTCATGTAATTTGTTCCTCCTTATTTTTAGCTAAGGGGACCAATACGCAACATGATCTCATCCTCATGCTGCGCTCCTGGAAATAGCCAGGAGGGAAAACAGATTGTCTCTTCACAAGAAGTATCCAGATCATCCGCCAGCTTGTAGTAAAGAGAATAAGCTGCATGATTAGATGGATTTACCGTAATTTCTAAATAGCGACTTTTATCACAAGATTTACGAGCAAGCAGGTGCTTTAACATATTTAGTCCTAACCCATGACGGCGAACAGATGAATCTACTGCGACTTGCCAAACAAATACTATATCTGGTTGGCTGGGTGGGTGAAATGCAGATATGAATCCTACTATTTTATCTTCAGATTTGGCGATAACACAAGTATCAGGAAAGTATTTACACAATAAAAGATAACTATAACAAGAATTAATATCTAATGTTTTAGTGTTCTTAATAAGTTCCCAAATTTCCTGGCCTTGTTCTTCTACCGGCACTTCGAAAGTAAATTTTGGTAAATTCATCTTTTTACTCTCCTTCCTTATTTCATCGGGTTAGGGATTTGTAATGTTATAAACAATGTCGAACTTAGTAAAAAGCACCTTGATGAAAAGTAAAAAACCATAGGAAGAAACCCATGGTTTAGCAGCAACTGTCACCTTGGCCTCCCTGGTACGCTTACGAGGTTAGCTGACGGATTCGGACTAGGGATAGCCCTACTGGAAAAATCCAGATTCACCCCAAAAAATGGTTCCCCCGCTCCTCAATCTTTCGAGAATTCAGCGAATTTCAAGGTATTTATTAAGTTTGTAATTTATTTCTATTTAAGTATTACCTATTATATATTCTAATTCAACCTCCATATTAACTGATTACCTATAACATAAAAGTCTGCTCAAGCAAGACTGCCAGTTAAAATACTTATTCTTGGAAATAAGCACATATTCTCCTAAATTCTAGTAAAGATGGTTCCTCGTAATATTTAGATTTAGCTTGGTTAGCTTTTGTATCTATTAAAGTGCATAAAAACAGCATTAAGGTAGATGATAAGAATATCACGATTATTATGGGTGTATTTAGGGGGAGCAAATGATTATAATAATTATTCGAACCTTAATATTATTTGCTGTTACCTTCTTTTTTCTTAGGCTTATGGGAAAAAGGCAAATCGGCCAATTACAACCATATGAGCTGGTAGTAATTATTATGATTTCGGAATTAGCAGCTATTCCTATGCAAAATACCGGAATTCCTCTACTTCACGGATTAATTCCTATTTTCATCTTATTTGCCTCTCAGGTCACATTATCTTATATTGCCTTAAACAGCCAAAAAGCCAGAGAGATAATCTGTGGCAAGCCTAGTATTCTGATTAGGAATTCTCAAATTGAGGAAGAGGAAATGCGTAAGCTCCGTTACAATATTAATGATTTGCTGGAACAACTACGCTCCCAAGGTGTTACTGATATTAATGATGTCCAATACGCTATTTTAGAAACTACAGGTGAACTAAGTGTATTTTTAAAATCGCAAAAAAGACCGGTTCAACCTGCTGACTTAGGTATAAATACTCCCGGGGAGAGTTTATCTACCTCCGTAATATTGGATGGCCGTATAATGCATGAGAATTTAAAAATCTTAAATTTGACCCTGGAAGATTTAGAAAAAGAGTTAAAAAAATCTGGAGTAGGTAGCTTAAAAGATGTATTCTTTGCCAGTCTTGATACTCAGGGCAAACTTTTCCTGCAAATGAAGTCTTCTGCTAAATAAATCAAAGGAGCATCTTTAAATAATGAGAATGCTGGTAACATTAGTAATAATTTTAACTATTATTATAGGCTCTGCTTTTTGGACTAACCATTCGCTGCAAACGTCGGCTGATGAACTGGCTAAACAAATTATTTTGGTAAATGATGAAGTAAAAAGCGGGAAATGGGAATCAGCCTTGGCCCAAATGGGAAAATTAGAAACTACATGGCAAAATAAAGCCAAGTGGTGGCCTGTATTTCTGGATCATCAAGAAATGGACAATATAGAATTCTCCCTGGCTAAAGCTAAAGCCTATGTAGCCAATCAAGACCAAGCTCTGGCCCTGGGGCAACTATCCGAGCTTAAGTTAATGGTTAAACATATCCCTCTTAACGAGAAAGTCAGTATTGAAAATATATTATAGGTAATCTTTTATCCGGTAAAGGTCTTTAATCCATAGCTCCAAAAACTTCCGCTACCCATTCAATAGCTTTAATATATTCACGGTATAACACCCCTGGATTCAAATTAAGCTGACCTATGATATTTTGCACTTTGGGAAAGTCTCCCTTTTCATAGGCTAATATCAAACCATAAACGGGAAATAAACTGCCTTTTTCGTGCACTAAAGCATCTACTATAGACTCTGGTAAAGCTATATCTTGCAAAGCTTCTTCCATATTCATATCCAACATAGCATCTAATACGCTAAATAAGCCCATCATAGCAGCTTCCCACCGTAATTTTTTCAGTCCCCCCTGCCATGCTATAGCCTCGGCTAGTTTAGAGCGGATTAAAGAAGTCCTCATTAATTCTGGGGGCTTATCCTTGGCGAAATCTTGCAACATCAAGATATTAACCCATCTTTCAAACTCTTTTAACCCCATATAAACTAAAGCTTTTTTTATCGAATAAAGAGCTTCTTCTTCCGAACGGCGACTTGCTATCCGTATTAACCGGTAAGCTAAATTCACATCAGTTTCTACTATTTCTGCTAAAGTTTGAAAAGAAGGTTCTTCTTTCTTAAGTTCTTCTATTAACCTAATATATTGAAATTTAGGGGTGGTCTTTTTAGAAGATTTCATAGCTATACTAGGTTTACTAAAGAAAAAACCTTGAAATAAATGAAAACCCATAGTTTTAGCTTGTAAAAACTCCTCTTGGGTCTCAATCTTTTCCGCTAGAATAATTTTATTTTGAGCTAGAGCCTCATTAACACTTGTTTCTATTTCCTGCAAAGGGGTAACAATAATATCGAACTTAATGATGTCTGCTAAAGGTACTAAAGGATAACTATTATAATCTTCTTCAAAATCATCTAAAGCAATTTTGTAGCCTTTATTTTTCAATTCCCTAAGCCGGTCAACTAAAACATCATCCACTTTTACGGTCTCTAACACTTCAATAATTAAACAATCGGGAGATACTAACTCTATAGAATCAGAATTAATTAAATCTTCATCAAAATTAATTAAAGCATATTTGTTTTCCACCAGAGAATTAATTCCCGATTCAAACAATTCTCCTAATACTCCCGCAGTGGCACCAGTAGAAGAGGTTCCATCAAACCCCGTTGATTTCTGCCCCGAACGAAATAATAATTCATAGCCGAAAACATCTAATTTTTTATTAAAAATAGGTTGTCTGGCAACAAACATGACAAACCCTTTCCCTTTTTTAAAAATTATTTCCTATATTTAATTATATCACTCGTGGAAATATCGAAAGAGCAAAAACAAAAAGTAAGCAAAATAAGATATATAAAAAACCAAATTATTACTCCTCTTAAGGGAGATAATGCTACTATTCCTTCTTTCAGGATTAACTTTCTTATACCTGCTTTGCTCGGAACAGGACACTCACTATTTTCCCCTAATAAGAGCGTCGATCTTAAAAATATATTATAGACGAGATACTAAATTCCTCATCATCATTGGGCTCCAGCCTCAGCGTTACCAGCATGGGTGTAAGCTTTTGCACTAAGGGTATTCTGCCTAAAATATATTTACCACTATAATTTATATTTCATAATATTAAATTATAGTGGTATTTCATACCCTTAAACCGGGATTTGAAGCAATGGCTGCAGGAAAATAAACATTAATGTGCAATAAAACATTAAATATCTATTATTGAGATGGGAGATTCCGGGTATTAAATACTAATTAATTTTTAAGAAAACCTATTAAAGGAGAAGAGTCTATTATGCAAAAAGGGAAATTTATAAGTTTTATTATTACTGGTATTATGGCCCTGGTAGGAATGGCTGGTTTTATTAACCCGGTTTTTGCCAATAATAATACGGTTTGTGCCAATGATGACAATACAGTTATTTACTCACAATACATCGAAAAACTTGGTGAAAACGAAAATAGGTTAGATAAAGATGATATTGTGCTAATTATTGATGGAACGGAAATTACTAGAGAGAAATTTGAAAATAACCGGGCATTTTTATCAATAGGAGGAAACCGCGCCAATGACCAACAAGTGATTGATAATTTATTAAGAAATGAAGTTGTATATAATGAAGCGGTGCGACGCGGGTTAGAGGTCAGTCTGGAGGAAGCTAAAGATTTTTCCATGGAAACTTTGACCGGTATAATGGAAATGGAAAATGGGCTTGAGTCTATACAGCTCGTAGTAATGAATGCCCAAAGGTTAAATATGACTTTGGAAGAATATTTTATGAGTGCAAATGCCATCAGAGCTTATCAAAAAACCTTGACCCAAGGAAAGCTGCGGGCTCAAATTTATGAGGCTATAGCAATTGATATGGATATGCCTTACGATAGAAAGTATCCTTCGCAGAAAATTCATAAACTTCATGAACGCCAAGAAGAAGAATATAATAAGCTGGTTGAAAATTTAAAGGAAAAAGCAATTATAAAAATAAAAAATTTATAGTTAACTAGGGTCTGCTAAAAAAAGGGGGCCTATTAATCCATTTTCATGTGCTCCTCTATGAGTAGACACCTAAGATAACAAAATTCAGGACTACACAAAGGGGAGTTTTTCTATGCCAAGCCAAAAACTCAGTAAATATTTTACCAGATTAAGAAGAGAAAACAATATTTTCATAATAAGGAGAGAACATGAAAGATAGCTTAAATAAGGATAAAGATAAACAGCTATATGATGTGGGTAGTATGGGTGTTCTGGCCGGGGGCTATGCTGGGATTATGCTGTTTTTTAATAGCTTAAATATTACTGAGTTGATATTAGGTATTCTGGGTATATCACTAGGAGTACTGTTAATACTGCAATGGCAAGAAGCTTATAGTCATAGAGAAAAATATATCAGGGATTTAAAATACTTTTTAATACCAATGTATGCTGTTTTCATCCGAGAAGTTATTTTCTTTCCTTTTTCTTCCGACATGACTCCATACTCAACATACTTAGATATTATTTCTTTTTTCTTGTTTAAGATGTCTTTGTGCAAGGTAGCAAGTTCTTGTTTCTGAGCTTCAGTTAATTGAACATTAGGTTTGGCTGTTTCTGCGTTGGCAGCAGAATAAACTGTCATCTTTATCTTTATTAAAAGTCCGCAACTAATGCCGGATAAGCTTTTAGCTTTAGGCTTGGCTTTTTTAATAAACTCAATAGTTATTTTTATTATTTACCGGGTAGGAAAACGATTTACCTTATAAACAACTAGTAAGATGCTCACTTTCAATGTACAACAGTTTAATTTAGGGAGGAACATATCACATTATTAAAGGGCTTGTTCGAAAGTATCCATAAACTCGTGTAAGTGATTTTATAAATTTAAAACAAGTTGTGATGACACTATTGTCTCAGACTAAGTAATATAACTTTGTTTTACTTAATCATTTACTCTATTCCTTTAATTCCCACTTACTTTAATAAAATTTCTTTATAAAAACGATTTGTTCTAGTAAAAAATGAATTTAAGCTTAAGGTAAGTGATTCAGCAAGGCTGCTTTCAGCAATTACTTCTAGTTCTTTATTTTCTTCATTTGCATTTCTATATTGCGGTTTAACGAATGTAAAACCAAACGGTATATCTGAAGAACCTGTATAACGAAGTGCATTCATTTTTGCTTTTTGACTAGCTTCCCTATAACCTATATTTCGGAAATGCCATACTACTTTATATGGTCTTTTAGTGACATTATTTTCACCGGTACTTATAGTTCGACGTGCTTTTCCTGTTCCTCTACGGGGGTATTTTCTTATTGCTACCTGTTTTTTGGTTTTGTTATTTAAGTTTTTAAAACGTGTTTTATATTTTCTTTTTTCTGAAATATCATTTATTGTGAAACGACTACTGCAAATATCTGCAATACTAGCTAAAACATATACCTGTAACGTAGTAAGATAAATACTTGTTTGCTGTTGATACAAATTAAGCATAAAGTGATCCCCAGTATAAGTGGTGACTGTACAATATATAATTCTATTATCCTCGCGAAGTGTTACAAACTGGTAACGCTTTCTTAATTCAATAGGCTTAATATAAACATGACAATTTTCAGGTATTCCATACTGCCTAGATTCTAATTCATTAATGGCCAATGAATAATATGTTTTGAGTATCTCTTCAAGAGGTTTTATTTCCTGAATAATAGGCATAACGAAATTAGCTTTTTTAGGTTGCAACCCTCTTAAATGTTGTGCTTGAAGTTGCTCCTTCTTTTTTTCTTCATTTACTCTTTTAAGAATATTATCTCGTTTTTCTCTACTTCTTTTTAATAAAGCGTTTAAAGTAGATTCTAATCCTGGTGTGTTCTTTGTATCTATTTCTTTAATGTATTTTATTACTTTTTCAATTTCTTCTATAGTAGACGCATTAGTTATTTTGTTTGAAACCTCATTTTTAACCTCCTTAAGTCTAAATGCTATTTCTTCAGGAGTAAGCGACGTTAAGGGATAGAATCTGTCATTTTGGGGATTTACGCTAAAGCAATCACCCGCTCTAAAACATCCCTTATTACCCATACGTTCGTTATAAGCTTTTACGTAATTATCAATATCAGTAGCCTTAGCTAAACAGCCTTTTTTAAAAGAATTTCTTATTCGATCTTCTAAGGAAAAATGGTTTCTAAGAATAAAAGCTTCATCGGATGTAAATGTAAAATATACTAAGGATGAACCCATATTATTAAACATTGTTACATCATGTTTGTCCTTAATTAAATTTTTCATTTGTTTAGGAGTAACAAAAAGTGCTGCTAATGCATTCCAAAACAAACAACTACTTAAAGCCATGCTTTTAAAAACATCAGCAGACAATTTAATTTCATCAGTTTTTAATCCACGCACAAAAGCTAAAATTGTCTCATACCTTATTTTCTTTTCAAATACTAAAGCGTTATTTATTTGCTTTAGATATATATTTGAATAATAAGGACGTTCAATACTTCTTTGTAAAATAGAAAAGGTTAAATCGTAAAGATATTGAATATAAATCACCTCATTTACTAAAATCGTCAGTTTGTATCTTCACTTTAATGAACAATTCCAATAAAGCTTGTTCGTATATATAACTACTTTTCTGCGCAGATAATTTTGTACACCTATACGCAGAACCTCCTATACTTTTTAGCCATTTACTTTCTCTATTCCGTATTCTTATCTGAACTTTTTAAGCACTCCTTATTTCTCCATAATAAAACCACCTTTTGGAAACTATAATTCTATAATAAACCAAAAGGTGGCAAATATTGCAACTTTTATATAATATTATATCCCTATTATATGTTGCACAATTTTGTTCTTTTCCCAACTTGTGTAATTACAATAAAGTTGTCCGATAATGACCTTTTAAAGCCGTATAAATTCACCCATCAGCACAGTTTTTTTAAAAAATAAAGTTGTCCAATAGACTTTCTTACATAAATAAATCCTTTTTCATAAAACAATAAAGTTGTCCGATTAGATTATCCAGCTAATAAAATAAAAAAGCTTATACATATTGTATAAGCAAAAGAAATAATAGATAAGAAGATTCGCACCAGGAAAATAAATCCCGATAACTTAGAGGAGGATTTTTGAGTTCGCAGCTTGAAAACCGTCGCTCTATTTATATAGTATATAGATAATCTAAAATAAATGTAAAGATACTTAGTATATTTTTTGTAAATAACTCGTTGTATATTTATTTTTTATCAAGGTGATAATATATGTAGAGAGTAGGCTAAGCCTACCCTTAGAAGTTAGGAAAGCTTTTTAGGCGAGAAATCAGAGAGGTATGCAACTTTGGGGTGTGCGATCCTTTTATTAAGTTGTTTTTCTTCTCTGGTTTTTCTTTTTAAAACCTTTTTGATTCGCTTCTATGGTAATAAGATGCTGAATAAAAGACCGGTTATATGCCATAAGAGCGTGTACCTTAACTTATATTCCCTGCTTTATTGCTTTCCTTTGCAGACATTAGCCAAAAGTCTCTCCTGTCCGTCCACATAAACTTCTAGCTTTTCAATAAATTCTAAAATTATTAATATTACCTTATCCACGTTTTTTAAAACTCATTAAACATTGAGAGGGATATCTTGAGGTTTCCTTTTCAGTTCTTTGCTTTATTCCCACGCCCTTTTTTACGTTCAAAGCCAGCAATTTCTCCAATTCTATCACGAATTCGATCAACTGACTTAAGTGAACGGTCTAATTCAAGTAGTAATTTTTCTATTTCCCCTTCACGGTTATCACTAAATATTGTATGCTGGGTTAAATTTGATTTATTCGAGTCATAATGCTTGCTATTAATATTACGCATTGTGCAATTAACACAAGGGAGAAGCTCTACTACTAAATGTCCTGATTCTTTAGGCTGAATATACTGCACCCAATTCTCTCCACCAGCTAATACTTCAAGCTCTTCTAGTGCTATGTCACACCTCGGTTTATTTAACATCATATCTTCCTGTAGTGCATCTCTTATAATTTTACGACCAATACCAAATCCAAAGTTACGTAATTTAGAATCTTTGGGTAAACCAGCACACATACCATACCATAGTATCAATGAAGGAAGTTCAAGCAAATATGGAATCAATAGTTCATGATGTTCAAAAGTTCCTGGTGCAATTCTACTTGCCAGATAACCTCCAATAAATGAACGCAACATTTTATCTATCGTATTTTCATGAGAAAGAATTCTTAACGCCCTCTCTACCCGGCGCACTCGCTCTTCTCGCGAATATATAGATAATTCATGCGATATATTTATATCTAGCCCCCTTGTGAGCTTATACCAACTAGCATCACTTATGTTCCCTTTTTCAAGAATTTCACGACTCGCATTAGCTATTGTTTCATTTTCTTGTATAGAATGCCATTTATTAAAACTATAATGCCCAGATATCTTAGCAACTATTTTCCAGGCATCATTGAGATCGTCTAATTTTAGGCTTAATAATTTTTGGCCTGTGAGCTCTCTTGCTTTATACCATAAATCGCTAATTTGTTCTGGCGTATTCAATAATACGTTTTGTGTAATACTCCGAGTCATAATAAAAGAATATGTCCCCTCAAAAGATGCCATACTTAAACGGTTAAAATCAGAAATTCCAGCAACATATGTTGCAGTTTCCCCAAGAATAAGACCAATACACAACGGCTCCAATTCTCCCAAAGCATCGTTTCTTAGTGAATCACCTATCATATTAAGATTTTTCCTGGAAATTACTCTACAGTATGTAGTTAACGGTCGACAGTATGGAAGATAAGTAGCAGTCCACGCAAAAAACTGCTTTTGGATGAATGGATCTATAATAACTACAGAAGGAAATTTACTACCCTTTCGCGGATCATCTCTCCAAAGAAGTTGAATATCGGAAACCATTATAGGTAATTCTTGTACTGTTCTGACCTCTGTTATTAGTTTATCAGAAAGGCGATTCGCTAAAATAATATTTTGCAAGTCATCTTTGGTTGCATTTTGTACCCACATCATTTTTTACCTCCAAATATATCTCCGATACTAGCTAAATCCGGTATCGGCTCAATAACACTAAGTGCTGCTTCAAGATAACCATGAATATCATCGTCATAATATAATGAAAGAGACGTTTTGACGCGAGTTATTGCCGTATATGCCATGTTTCGGTTATATTTAAAATCTTTCAGTAAATTGCATCCTGCCATATGTAAAGAACGCACTTCGAGTCCCTTAATTCCATGAAATGTTGATACTATTATAGGTTTACTATCATTAAATGGTTCGCGATCAGTACCTAATTGAAGCATCGCTCGTGCCCCAAATGCTGATTCAGAAATATAATTCCACAACTTCATTAACTCAGCACGCTGTGGGCATATTATTCCAACCATTTCATTCGGATATGCTTTTAATTGAGCATCTAGTTTTTGAATTATCCTTTTGGCTTGATCATCAATATTTTGGCATCGGTAATACTCGACTTGAGATGGATTTGCTATTTCATTATAATTCGAAGTATCTGCCATACAAGCATTCTCTCTGTCTTTAACAATCGCATCTGCAATTTTACATATTTTTAATCCATTTCTGTAATGAAACCTAAGTTCAGTTGGGGTTCCTAAAATTGTTCGAAGTGTGTTAAAAGAATCCTCTCCATCATATATTTTTTGGCGGGTATCAGCAACAGCAAATAATCGCTCTGCTAAATCTCTGAATATTTCAATCTCCTCAGGTAGATAATCCTGTGCTTCATCCAAGAGAATTGCATCATAAATCTTAGAAAGCCTATGTTTCTCAATAAGTTTTTTAATTTCATGTAGTAGATATTCACGTTGTTTAATAAAATCATCCTGCGGCATATCGATTGTAACACCATATTGTTTTAATAAATCCCATTGCCATTGTCGACAGGTTTGTACCTTTGAGTCAGGAAAATAATACTGTTTTCCACCAGAATTAATAAAGCCCTGCAGAGTACGAGTAAATACTATAATTAAGATATTCTTATAACCTGATAAGTACATCCAATTTGCTCTAAGAAGAAGCAAGTTGGTCTTTCCTGACCCCGGCGGGCCGATAACAAAATGACTATTATCAATTGGCAAACTTATTACACTTTTTTGATATTCATCCAAATCATCTTCTCCAACCCACCATGTACTACTCACTATAAACTCCCCCCTATTTCTTCATATACGCCGAGCAAAACCAACTCATTACTATTATTTGTATTAATTTGTTGACCTTTATCAAACGACATATATAAAAACTTATCAAGTATATCTTTGATAATAACCTCTTGATAAATTCCCACATATAAAGTAAAGAATTTCTTATTTATTTGATTTAGCCGAACTTCTTCGCTACATACACCACTCCAATAAGACATATTAATGGCTTTAGTTTCAACATCTAAAACATCAATATTTAAAACTAAAAAAAGAAAGGATGAAGTTTTATGAGCAAATAATGATGGAAATACTATTTCAATTTGGTTTCTTTTAATACTAATTTGAACAGGTGGGAAATCAGCATTACCAGTACATTTTAATCTAATTATTCTTTCTATACTATCCAGTAGATTATTAACCACTTGGTCATAACGCCTTTTTTGGTCATCACTTTTAGGAATAGTAGTATAAGGTTCTTCGGCTTTTGAAACAATATTTCTTTGTTGAACCCTTAACTTAACTGCTTCGAGTGTTTGATCTGATCTTTCAACTGGTACGAAACTATCCCAACTAACCGTTTTAAGACGTAAAATGGGATCTTTAATTAAACATGCTTTAGCTAGATTAATAAGCTCTGCAGAAACATCATCAGCTTCAACTACGGGAATTTTATTGATTACTGCATTAACGAGTTGTGCATAAGGAGAACTGTATTCATCAAATAAGGGTTTTTTCATAATAAGATCATGGAGTACTGCACCAAGCTGATAAAATGTTATTGCACGCCATCCTTCCACAGTATCCACTTCTTTTCGAAGCAAGAATTCGGGCGAACTATAACGCAAAGTCCCAATAAAATCCATCGCTTCATCATCCGTAATATCACAATTACCAATAAGCTTTAAAACTCCCAAATCCAGTAAAATAGCTTCTTGATAATCTTTGGTTATTACAATATTGGAAGGTTTAATATCTCGGTGACTTAATCCGAGCAATTCGAGATGATGTGAAGCATAAGCAACATGTGAGAGGATGCGATGTATATTATCTCGTGGAATAAATTCAATAGCACTTTCTAGAGTAGGTAACTCAAGATATTCCATAACAACATAAAGCAATCCGGTATGTTCACATTCTCCACCATCCATAATTCGAACTAAATGTTTACAACCGTTATCCTTTATAGAAAGTTCACGCTGTATTCGCTGCAGTTGAACCTCTTTTCCAAAACGCTCAACTAATTCCGGATCGAATACTTTAATAGCACATTCTTTTTCATGGTATTTACCTTTGCAGACTAAAGCAGATTTACCACAATTGATATAGTGGGTAATTTTACATTCTCCTACTTTTTTTCCAATTAATTCATTAACCATCCGCCTTGCACGAATCTCGTCCATATTCCAATTGTCCCCCCTTTATTAGCCAAAACGTGTTTATAAACCTCATAATAAATTACTATCATCTACACATAAATTCAGAATTAAACAAATCAAAATAAGCCAGTTATGGTATTTTAGCGAATTAATCACGCTTATTGATCATATAAAACTTGGTTTTTTTCTGGTCGTAATTTCCATCTTGTTCAGTCCATTCTACATCTTTTTTTCCTATATATTTATCCTAAAAATAGATATGCTGATTTCTCACATACTCGATACATTTGTTTTGAATCTCCATTAAAAGGCTCGGGGGCTAGGTAATTACGTAATTGCATTGCGAATCTACTCTTATGTACTTTTCCCAAATATAAATCTCTCATCAATTTTTTATCATTGAATAGATTTTCCATAGCTTTATCTATTGTCTCTTGAATAAGATTTTTCCCAGGGTTGAATCATAAATTGAGTTCATTACTTTATTAACTAAGGTTTGACAGTTCGTGCTACATAAAATATCTTTCCATTTATATTAAGAGTAATCATAAAATCAGTAGTTAGTACATAAGGCATACCGGATTCTTTATCAATCGGTTACTTGACACCTATTTCTTCTGCAATCTTTAAGGCTTTTTCAATCTCTAGCAAAGGGAATTGCTCTCTAATATCAGTTACGATATCAGACCATTCTAAATAACGAAGCTCATTATCGGATAAAAACTGACACGAACGTTCGGTTTTCCATCCGGGCGCCTTAGTCGCTCTACCTAGGGAAGCAAAGTCTTGCACATTAATCCATGGTTTATAAGCAGACCCTTCACCATCACCACTTCCTCTTCCTTCTTTCAAATCGTTCATACTTTTTTCATTCCATGAATTCTTCGATATAAAAATAACCACCTTTTGGCACTCTACTTATAGAATACCAAAAAGGTGGTTAGCATTACATATACTTATTTACCGGACAACTATTTTATTCATCGTAGTAGTTTCTTGTCTACCGGATAACTTTATTGTAATTACACACAACTAATAAAGGTTTTACCCCGCCTATTCGACTTGTACGCTTTTGGTCAGATTCCGGGGCTTATCAACATCATTTCCTCTTAAGGTTGCTACATAATAAGCAAACATTTGTAAAGGAACTACGGATAAGATCGGGGTAATTAGAGGATTTACATCGGGTATAATCATGATTTCGTCACATTCCCGGCATTCCCGTACTAAATTTTCCTTGCATACGGCAATTACTTTGCCGCCGCGTTCTTTTATTTCCCGGATATTAGCCATAGATTTCTCCACCATATGATCTTGAGTTATTACGGTTACAACGGGAAGTCCGTCCGTAACTAAGGCTATAGGGCCATGTTTCAGCTCTCCGGTGGGATAAGCTTCGGCGTGAATATAAGAAGTTTCTTTAAGTTTTAAAGCTCCTTCTCTGGCTACCGCCGCATCTAAACCTCTGCCTAAGAAAAAGGTGGTTTCCATGGCATAATATTGACCGGCAATTTCCAGTATGGCTTCTTCTTGGTCAAATATTGATTCCAGATAACTGTCTATTTTACTTAACTCTTTACCGATTTCTTTCAGAGTTGCTTCATCGACCGTACCCTGCTTTTTAGCCAGATATAAAGCCAGTAAATACATTACCACCAACTGACTGGTATATGCTTTAGTTGAAGCAATGGATATTTCAGGACCAGCCTGAGTATAGATGGCTTTATCGGCTTCCCGGGCAATGGTACTATCTTTAACATTAGTAATTGCTAAAACCGGAATGTTATTGCGCTTAGCTTCCCTTAAAGCTACTAAAGTATCGGTAGTTTCCCCGGATTGAGTAATGACTACCATTAACTCATTTTTACCCCAAGGAATATCCCGGTAGCCAAATTCTGAAGCAATATCACTTTCCACCGGAATTTTGGCCAGTTTTTCAATCAGGGTACGGCCTACTAAGCCGGCGTGATAGGCAGTTCCGCAACCTATCATATAGATTTTTTGTACCCCGTTTAAAAGTTCGTCTATACCTAAAGCTTCTAAATCCACCAGATCATTTTTAAAATATGAGCCTAATTCCAATTTAACCGTTTGTGGCTGTTCATGAATTTCTTTTATCATAAAGTGTTGGTAGACACCTTTTTTGAATTCAAAAGGTGCTGCGCTTTTATGCTCTTGTTTAGTCAATGAGCTTTACTCCCCTCAATAAGATAAATTTTTACTATTAAACTAGTGATAGTTTTCGAAAAATTAATTAGTTTTATTTCTGAACTGCGCTTTTTGTCCCGGATATTACTATCCGTATTTGTGAGCACATTAACGATGGGATTAACCACCGGAGGGCACCCGCCGAAAATTTCGATAAACCCTCTCCTCGTCACCCAATATGCAACTGGGCCAGGCGCTTGGTTCCCCCAAAGGGGATGATTTTTACTTTGAAACTGTTTCAATCGCCGCTTTTATATCATTAATCACCTCTTCCAATACATGCTGGTCCGGACCTTGGGCCATTATTCTTACTAATGGTTCAGTTCCTGAGGGGCGGACTACTAATTTCCCCCATTCTCCTAGTCGGGCTTCACTTCTTTGCAAAGCTTCTACGACTAGTTCTTTAGATAACATTTGTTCTTTGTTTTCAACTTTTATATTAACCAGGATTTGGGGTTGTTTCTCCATCTCCCGGGCCAGCTCGGATAAGGATAATCCGGTTCTTTTCATCACTTCCACCAGTTTTAAGGAGGTCAGCAGTCCATCACCGGTAGTGGCATGCTCGCTAAAAATAATATGACCAGATTGTTCACCACCGATAAGAGCTCCCAGTTCCTGCATTTTTTCCAGTACATATCTGTCCCCTACTTTGCAACTGGCTATAGCTACATTTTCTCTGCGCAAAGCAATATCAAGTCCTACATTACTCATAACCGTAGCCACAACCGTAGCCGGTTTTAGTTTACCTCTACGTTGCATATCCAGGGCACAGATTAGAAGTATGTGGTCGCCATCCAGCTCCACACCCCGTTCATCCACAAAGATGCAACGGTCGGCATCCCCGTCATAAGCAAAACCGATATCAGCCTTATGGTGTATAACAGCTTTTTTTAGGGTATCTGTATGAGTAGAGCCACATTTATCATTAATATTTACTCCATTAGGGTTATTATTTATGGCTATAACATTAGCTCCCAGCCGCTCCCACATTTTAGGTGCCGCATCATAAGCCGCCCCATTAGCACAGTCTACTACTATACACAAATCAGACAAATCTTCTTCCAGGGGATAAAGGTCTACTAGATAATTAAGATAATTGTTTAAGGCTTCCTCAACATCATAGACCCGGCCCACATCTTCTCCCAGCGGGCGGGTTAAATCCTGAGTTCCATTTAATATTAATTGTTCAATCTCTTCCTCTACTTCATCAGGCAATTTATAGCCGCTAAAGCCGAAAAACTTAATCCCATTATCTTCCACGGGATTATGAGAAGCCGATATTACAATACCGCAAGAGGCTTCGTATAGCCTGGTAAGGTAAGCAACTCCCGGAGTGGGGATAACTCCTACCGTCAGCACATCTGCTCCTGTAGAACATATTCCTGCGATTAAAGCTGCTTCTAACATATCACCTGAAATTCTGGTATCTTTTCCTACTAAAATACGCGGTCTAGTACCTGCATATTGGCGGGCTAAAACATAACTGCCGGCTCTGCCTAAGTCAAAAGCCAATTCTGGAGTTAATTCTATATTAGCTATTCCTCTAACACCATCTGTACCAAATAATACTCCCACTAAAAATCCCTCCATTTTTTAAGGTAAAATACCCAGGGTGCGTTTTACATTTTCGTCTCACCCCCTTTGCTCTTCACCCCTCACCTTTTCACATCCCACCTTTTAGGTTATGCTTAGTAGTTCTTTTTTGTTAACACTGCAGATTTCCAGGTATTAGTCTTCTTTTTCCCTTTCTTTATCTGCTTCTTTAGCACTTTTACTTATAATTACCTCTGCAATTACCTTATCAGGATATGCCTTAACTCCTTCAGGGATGCTAAGCTGTATTTCTTGACTAAATGATTCTAATTTATCATTTAATTCTATTTTCTCGGTAATTAATTCATTTATGGTATCGGCTGCGGTGGCCGGAAGGATTATTGTAACCGTCTCCGGCACCATTCTGACTTCTAATAATTGATGATCTTCCGGTAAAATTCCGGTCACTAAAGGCTTAACTGGTATTTGTTTAGTAACCGTATTTTCATTAACTACCACATATACGTTAATTTTATCAGGTACTAGTCTTAGCCCGGCCGTAATAATCTTACCGGTAGCATCTATCGCCTTTAAGGGAGCCGTAATCGTTCCTATGCCGGTTATATTGCCCAGATCTATTTCACAAATAACCGTTTTAACTTGGTTAACTATACTTTCTTCACCTTTGGCTAAGCACTCTTCCGGACTCTTTAAGATGTCGATCATTTCATACCCAGGTACTGGATTACGGGTAATAACATGAGATATAGAAAAATGCTTTTCCCGTTCTCCCTTAATAACTACTTCAACTTTATCTGGCTCTACACTGGTAAACATAGCTCCCTTGACCGGTTCTACCTGAACGGGTAATTGATAAGTCCCTTTTTCTAAACCATTTACATCAACATAAGCCAGTATTTCTTCGGGTTCTTGAAATAATCCCCATAGCTTCACTGAAACGGTTTCCGGTGTTATTATACTTAAACCTTCTCCCAGATTAGTATATCTTAAATCAGCAGTAACAATATTTTGTCTGGGGTTTAAGTCACCTTGGTTTACTACATAAAACCATAATAATACTGCCATTATTACTGAAATTACTTTAAGACCGGTCGTCTTCACTAGACCACCTCCTCCTAATAGCCTCACTCCAATTAAGGCGGCTAGCCATCTCCCGCACCAAAATTTCTTTCAGGCTGGGAGCATCCAGGAAACGTAGCAAGCGGCCTTCCGCCGCAACTGATACGGAACCGGTTTCTTCTGATACAATAACCGCCACCGCATCTGATACTTCCGTAATACCCAGACCTGCTCTATGACGCGTGCCTAAATCCTTTTCTAAAAACGGATTGTCACTTAAGGGCAGAAAACAAGCTGCTTTTTCCAGCCGACCATCATTAATTACTACGGCCCCGTCATGTAAAGGCGAATTAGGCACAAAGGTATTTATTAAAAGGCTGGATGATACTACTGCGTCAAGTTCTATACCGCTTTCCATATATTCGGCAATTCCCGTTTCCCTGGTTAAAATAATTAAGGCTCCCACTTTATTGCGTGATAATACCGCTACCGCATCAGTAATTTCTTGTATTATCCGTTCATATTCTTGTAATTCTGAGCCGGAACGACGGGGTGTAAAAAAGCTGCCCCGGCCAATTTGCTCCAGCAATCGCCTTAGTTCCGGTTGAAATACAATCGGCAAAGTAATAGCAAATAATATCCATAATTTTTCCACTATCCAGTTAACCATATCTAATCTTAGCAAACTTGCACATACCGAAAACACTAAAAGCAATACCAACCCTTTTAATAGCTGTTCTGCCCGAGTTCCGGTGATCCACCTCAGAATGCGATAAAAAAGATAAGAAACAATAGCTATATCCAGCAGACTGCGAATTATATTCCACGGACTGGCAAAAACTCCTGATAAAAAACTTAAGTCCATGTTAGTTCCTCCACCTGTTTATATCTTAAAGGTTATGATAATGGAACACTGCCACAACCCCATTTTTAACTGCAACTTCCGCCTCGTTTAAAGCCATAATGTTAGAAATAGCATAAGGATTACTTTTCTCTAAAACTACATTATCCAGCGGATACTCTACCCCACATATACTAAGACCCATAACACTATCACTTAAAGCTAACACCGAAACCATTTCACCCGGACTTCCTTGTAATGGGAGCCGCTTAGAAATAATATGGATGGAGCATTCAGGACTATAATGAACAATAGCGTCAATTCTTTTACAAGTCTCAATGCTGCTATATAAATTAGATAGGGTATGGTCTAAGCGTTTGCCTATAGTACCGAAAAACATTATTTCTGTAGCTCCTAAATCCTCGGCTAAACTTATAACTAATTGAGTATCAGTAAAATCCTTTTGCTGAGGAAACTTCTTAAAACATACTTTTTCGTTTTGCTGATAAAAAACCTTAACTACCTCATCTATGGAATCCATGTCACCAATAATATAATCTGGTATAAGCTTCATTTGATATGCATAGTTTGCTCCACCATCAGCACATAATACCATATCTACTGCTGGTAGTTGTTTTTCATAATACTTTAAAGGACCGTAGTCTCCATTGGCTAAAATCAAACACTTCATAGTGATATCCCCTATTCATGCAATTATAATGGCCATTTAAATTTTATACTAATTTTTATATACTATCAATTCATAGGTTCCATGAATACACTATTATTCAGTCGGTTAAAAAATTTACCCTATTTAGAAATAAGCCAATCCCCAATCATCAGGGGAGCCCATAATGCTATTGAATTCTTTTATATCAGCAAAATTGACAAAAATTTAGGCAGTAATTATAATACGATTATTGGATTGAAAGAAGGAGGGACACCAGATGACCTATATAATCACAGATGAGTGCATTTCATGTGGGGTTTGTGCAGATGAATGCCCGGTAGAAGCCATTACCGAGGGTGAAGATAAATATATAATCGACCCTGATCTCTGTACTGAATGCGCAGCATGTGCTGATGTATGTCCTGTCGAAGCACCTGTGCCGGAAGAATAAAATCACACAAAAAACCCGGGAATCCCGGGTTTTTTTATTTTTAATTATTAATGAAGGTGAGGAAAGCAAAATAGAGCTTACATAAGCCCTATTTTTACAATTCGGTACATTTTATGACCCGGTTTCGGCCTAAGCTTTTCGCTAAATACAAGGCATTATCAGCCGCACTA
This sequence comes from Bacillota bacterium, assembly GCA_023395515.1. Taxonomy (GTDB): domain Bacteria; phylum Bacillota; class Syntrophomonadia; order Syntrophomonadales; family Syntrophomonadaceae; genus JAAYRQ01. Next base: position 24,690 of record JAEWZB010000076.1, on the reverse strand, counting down.
ATCAATAAATCGGTAGTATTGGGCAAACCTTTCTCCACGGCACTTATACCAAAACTAGCCGTTACATTTACCCATTTCTGCTTACTGGGTAAAAAGGTTCGGCTGGCTTCGATCTGCATTCTAATACGTTCAGCAGTTAAAGTACTCTGCTCCAGATCAGCCCCGGGTAAACAAATAATAAATTCTTCCCCCCCATGACGGCCAATAAAATCATAATCCCGGCAACAATCATCCAAATTACGGGCGAAATCCTGTAACACTAAATCTCCGGCCTGATGACCATAAGAATCATTTATCTGCTTAAAAAAATCCACATCAATAATTATGAGGCCTAAATTACCCGTCTGGCGTTTGGCACGATTAACTTCTGCTTCCAGCCGTTCCATAAAAGCACGCCGATATAGTAAACCGGTGAGGTAGTCAGTAGAAGCCAAACTCAAAATACGCTGTTCAAGCTCGATTATTCTTTCCCCAATTTTCAAGCGGTATTTTAATTCCTCATCATAAAAGGGTTTTACTATGTAATCGTCAACCCCTGAGTTTAATCCTAAAACTATATCTTCGGGACGACTACGGGCAGTCAGTAGTATTATATAAACATAATTAGCAAAGTGCTGTTCCCTAACTTTTTGGCTGACCTCAATTCCATCCATACCCGGCATCATCCAATCCAATACCACTAGATTAGGCCTTTTTTCTTGCTGCAAAACCTCCCAAGCTTCAAGTCCATTTTTAGTTACGATAACATCATAACCCCATTTACGCAGGGAATCTTCTAGTAATTTTCTAGAAATAGGTTCATCTTCTGCTATTAATATCCTCATATTTCTCAACTCCCCGGTCATGATTGATGTTTCCCAAACTAATATATTTCTTACTTATATAATACTGTAATTGCTTCCTACTGGACACTAAGTTATCATTCACTTTGTTACTTTAGAGCCTGGCTTAGCTCACTTAAACTAAAAGGTTTAGTAAGTACCGCACTAAAACCCCATTCATTATAGGACTTGATAATAGGATTATTAGTATAACCACTAGTTAATATGACTTTGGCCGCCGGGTCCAGTTCTAATAATTCCTCAATAGTTTCAGTAGCTGCCCCGTCTCCCGGTACCGTTAAATCCATTATAACCGCATCAAATTTATTATCCTGAAGAGCCTTAGCATACATTGCTACCCCTTCTTGTCTATTGCTGACCAGCTCAGCTTGATAACCTAAGGAAGTCAACATATTTCCCAGCATCTTTCTAATAATTTCGGTATCTTCCATTATCAATATTCTGCCACTGCCAAACGCTAAATCTTCTTCCTCTGGGCAAGGTATAGCTTCAACTCCACTAAGGGCCGGAAGATATACATAAAAAGTAGTGCCCTGGCCTATTTCAGATTCAAAGGTAATATATCCTTCGTGTTGATTAACAATTGAATATGAAGTGGCTAAGCCTAAGCCACTGCCAGATTCTTTCGTAGTATAATAAGGATCAAAAATCTTATTCCTGCTGTCTTCAGGTATGCCATAGCCTTGATCGGCAATAATAATAACTACATAATCACCGTTAGGAATCGGTAAAAAATCAGCATTACTAACCGTATAATTCCTAGCTTCTACACTCACTGCTCCGCCATTAGGCATAGCCTGAATAGCATTAATAATTAAGTTATTTATTACCTGTCTAATTTGTCCTTCATCAGCTTCTATATTATGTATATACGGAGAAATGGAAAATTTACAAATAATATTAGAACCACTAAGGGCAAAATTAACTGTTTTGCGTAAAAGCTCGGATATGGATATGGTTTGTTTAGCCGGAGCATCCGGTTTGGAAAAGGTTAATAATTGTCTAGTTAAATCTTGGGCTTGTAATGCGGCTGTTTCTATTTCGGTTAAGAAAATTTTAATACCATCACTGGGGTTATGCATTTTAGCCAAACTAAGATTCCCCGTAATCACCGTAAGCATATTATTAAAATCATGAGCTAGTCCCCCGGCTAAAACTCCTAGTGATTCCAGCTTGCAAGCCTTTATTCTTTCTGCGGTAAGTTTTTCCTGATGTATTTCTAAGTCTTGTTCCATAGCCTTTTGTTCTGAAATATCATTAGCTACAAATAAAACGTATTTTTCATCACCAATCATCACATTAGTATATGAGCATAGAAAAGGCCTGATATCACCTTGACTATTTCTAAAGTATATCTCAATGTTATTACCAGTTCCCTCCTTCCGCAAGATCCTAAGCATTCTAATGCTATCTTGTTTATGACACCAGATATTTAATTTGAGAAAGTTTTTGCCAATAACATCTTCTCGTTTTAACTTAATGAATCTTAACCAGGCATCATTTACTTCTACATAACGGCCGGTTTCAAAATGCATTAAGGTTATGGCCTGCGGACTCAAGCGAAAAGCTGCCGAAAATTTTTCCTCGGAAACCCGCAAAGCTTTTTCACTTTCACGCAAAGCCAATTCCGTTGATTTTAAGAGCCTTAAATTATCTTCTAATTCTTTAGTCCTGATTTTAACCCTATGTTCAAGCTCTTCTTGGTTTAATTCCAGTTCCGTTTCCCGTATTTCCAAATCTTTTAATACTGAAGTTAAACGGGTCGACATATTATTAAACTCGTAGGTTAAGAGCCCTAGTTCATCATTTCTTTCTATGGCACATACTTGATTATAATTGCCTTTTTTCATTTCTTGAAAAACCATTAATAAATTACGAATGGGTAGGATTATGTCACGATAAAAAACTGCGGATAATAGTAAGATTAAGATGATAATTATTAGAGAAGTAATAGTGATGCGTTCATAATAATCTTGCCTTATTTCATTAATATGTTCCATTGATAAGCCTACATTGATAACCCCTAAACTATTACCATCACTATCCTGATAAGGCAGAAGTATATCAATAACCTTTTGTTTATGATAAGGGGATTCAGGGTTATCACTATCCCGTTCATAAACTTGCTCAACTGGTAAACCTTTCTCTAAAGCATATTTGGTCCCGGCATCATTAAAAACCATGTCTCTTCTGCCAGGTTCACTATGATTAATAGCTTTTCCACTTTTATTAATAACGGTTAAATAGGCTATTCCATTATGGTTACAGACCATCTTTTCCAAAAGGCTTTGCCTTTGTTCCAGACTTAACAGAGGGCTTACCTGTTGTAAATATAAAGCCGTATTACGGGCATTATTAAGCAAAGTTTCCTCCTGCCGGGGAATAAGAAACTTTTCCGTATGGTACAACAATACGGATATTATTAAAGCAGCCAAAACGGTCATAATCAAGAATATCTTGGTACTTAATTTCATTAATTAATTTCACTCCCACCCCCGCTACAATACTAATACATCTTCGCCACATTTTACCATTTCCCTCTTTTGGTAAATGCGAATTAATCGAATAGTCCTAATTATTATAGTACAAATGGTTCACTTTAAGTATATAGAAACTTTTTTGCCTATTTCAATAATTTACTTAAAGGAGTAAGAAAACGTCCATATTCCTCTAGTGAAGCTTGCTGCGCTAAAGATCGTCCCTGATTTATGACATCATAATTATTGATGAGAACTTTAACAATATCACCATTCAAGGCTCTATTTTGCACCATACGGTTTAGTACATTTATCACTTCCGGCTTGCCCATACCGGGGCGGTAAGGCCTATCTTCGGTAATTGCCGTAAATACATCTGCTACCGACATTACCTGTGATTCCAGAGGCAGGTCTTTTTCCGTTAAGTGAAACGGGTAGCCGGTACCATCTAGTTTTTCATGGTGATAAGCCGCCCACTTAGTTATTTCTTCAAAAGTTTTAATATTAGACAAAATACTATTTGTGTAATAAGTGTGCCTTTTTATGATCATAAATTCCTCCGGGGTAAGCTTGCCAGGCTTTTCAAGAATTTCAGGCGGTACTGCCAGTTTGCCTATATCATGTAAATACCCCGCTACCAGCATTAAAATACTTTTATCTTTACTAAAACCTAAAGCATCACTTAAGAGTTTGGCCGAATTAGCTACTCCACTGGAATGGGCCGCATTTACCGGGCTTCTAAAATCAACTATGCGGGAAAATATACGGGAAATATCCACCAAATCGTCTAAATCCAGATTCAAGGTAATACCGGCAAACTTTCTGGATAATATATGATCTAAGCAATTGGACACAATATCTAACCAAAAGTATTCATATTTGGCCAATTCCAAAAAAGCATCCACATATTCCGGGACAAACAAAATATCCTTAGACTTGGCAATCCGCTCGCAAATCGGGGCTGCCTTCTCTAATACCGTGTGAGGGTTATCAACCAGGACGGCAATCCTATCAGCTAAATGCAAAATATGAGATTCTTTAGGCACCTTCAAGCCTTTAAATGTTTGGCCTTGCCCAGCATGCCAAGGTACATGATGAAACCGCACTATCTCTGCTACCGGTTGCAAAGGCTCATATATATTTATTAGTGAATAACCAATTTCGGCATGTTCATAGGCAAATTCATCTTCAAACTGTAAGGAAATAACCCTTTCCTTTATAGTAAAACCGCCTATATCATGAACAGCTCCGGCTAATATTAATTGACGCTGAATATTTTCCGGCAAACCCAGCTTTTCAGCAATAGCGGCAGCTATATAGGCTACCCTTTTATGATGGTTAGCTACCGCAGGGCTTACCAAGTCTATAGCTTCTGATAAACCCAAAATTAATTCAAATAGATTGAGCCGTGGTGTATACATAACAACATCTCCTCCCAGACTATACTTAAATCGTAGAAAAATTTTGCTGACGTAAGGCTTCGTATAAAATAATAGCTGCGGAATTGCTAAGATTTAAAGAGCGTCCCATATCAACCATAGGAATTCTAATATGATGGGGATGACTTTGCAAAATTGCCTCGGATAAACCTTTACTTTCCGGACCAAAGACTAAAACATCATCAGCAGTGTAAGCTACCTCATGATAATTTCTCCTGGCCTTAGTCGTTGCTAAGTAGATATTATTACCCTCGCTAAAATTACTGATAACTTCTGCAAAGCTATTCCAAACATGTATTTCAACTTTATCCCAATAATCTAGTCCGGCTCTTTTAAGATAACGATCCTCTATGGAAAAACCTAAAGGTTTTACCAGATGGAGCACCGTCCTCGTCAAAGCACAAGTGCGCACTATATTACCTGTGTTTTGTGGTATTTCTGGTTCTACTAAAACTATATGCACTTAGCCGCCTCCATAATAAATAATAATCCAAATTAATTATACATAACTTGCAAAAATAACAAAATACTAACTACAAGACGCAAATTAAGCCGTGAAGGAGAGATAGTTTTGTTTAAACGCATATGTTCTTATTTGCTGATAGTAACCTTATTGGTTTCCCTTGCTAGTCTAGGTGGCTGTAACAAAAAGCCCGCCCCTGCTCCTAAGCCGGTTAAACTAGCCCCGGAAGTAAAAAAATACGATTCAGAACCTACTATTTCGTTATACCGGACTGCTACCGGAGCTAAAGAAGAGCTTAAATTAGAAGAATATCTTAAAGGGGTAGTAGCAGCAGAAATAAGCGACGAGTTTCCTATGGAAGCATTAAAGGCTCAAGCTATTGTAGCCCGTACCAGCACCCTAGCCTTAATTGAATATGAAGAAGGTACCAGAGGAAAGCATAATACTGATGCCAGTGACGACCACACTGAATTTCAAGCTTATGATAATACCCAAATAACTGATAAAATCACTAAAGCAGTGGAAGCTACCCGAGGGCAAGTTTTAACTACTAGTAAAGGAAAATTCGTCTATGCTTTATTCCATTCCGTTTCGGGAAAAAAGACCGCCAGTATTGAAGAGGGCTTTCCGGCTTTAGCCAAAACCGCCCCTTATATAGTAGCTGTTGATACTAACGGATTAAAAAACGCCCCCGAAAAGTACCATAACTGGACGGTAAAAGTTCCCCGTTGGGAAGTAAAAAAAATTATGGGTAATGATGCCGGTAATTTAGATGATATTAAAATAGCTAAAAAAGGCCCCTCGGGCCGGGCTCTTACTATTACCGCGGGTAAAGCATCTATAGCGGGAGTTGACTTAAGACAGGAAATAGGATTTGACCGCTTGTATTCCACTGATTTCACCAGTATTAAACCGGAAGGAAACTACATCGTTTTTAGAGGAGTAGGGTGGGGACATGGCTGTGGTATGGAGCAGTGGGGAGCCTACACTATGGCTAAGGAAAACCGGGCCACCGCTAAAGATATAGTAGAACACTATTACCCCCAAGCTAACTGGACCAAGCTGTATAAGTAGGTGAGGTGTAAGGGGTTAGGGGTTAGGAGTTAGGGGTATCTAAGAGCTTCTCCCTTAAGAGAGTCATTGGGGACTGTCCCCGATGGCTCTTCGTTTTTACCCCTCACTTGCCCGTCCCCGCTTTCCATCAAAAACTGCCGCCATATATATACCGCTTATAATTAAAATACCGCCTAATATCTGATACCACAGCAGATGTTCCTTAATAATTATATAAGCCAGTAGGCTGGCTCCTACTGATTCACCTAAAATAGATACTGCCACAATAGGAGCTTTTACATATTTCAGAGCCCAGTTTAATATGGCATGTCCTCCCAGTCCTGGCCCCAGAGCTAATAAAATAAAAAGCATCCAATCCAGACTTCGGTAACCGGTAAACTCTAATCCAAAAGCTACACAAGCGAAAAACAAGACTACCGCAGCAGTCAAACTGGTAATACTGGTGTAAGTTAAAGCATCTACCCGTTTTCTAACATCCCGCCCGATTATAAAATAAATAGCCACAAAAAGACCGCTGGCTAAAGCTAACATGTCACCCATCAATTTACCGTATTGCAAATCACCATGGGCTATTACTACACAGCCGCTAAGTGCAATAATAATACCTACGCTGACTAGTAAATTCAATTTTTCCCGGAGAATGAAAATAGAAAAGAAGAGCACAAAAATAACTTGTAAATTGGTAAATAAAACTGAACTGGAAATACTGGTATAACTTAATGAAGTTATCCAAAAACCAAAGTGCAAAGCTAAAAAGAATCCGGCCCCCATAATATATAAATAATCTATTTTAGATATTTGGGCCAGGCTGGAGCTTAATTTTCTTCCTTGGCCACCGGCCGAAGCCAGCGAGGTAAATACCACCCGGTAAAAAGCAATAATCATGGCAGGAGCGGCAATATACTTTATGATTATCGAAGAAGTCGACATACATAAGACCCCAAAAAATATAGCTAAATATACTAAAGAAGGTCTCACGCCTCTACTCCCAGATATGACATAATTACTCTATCATTACTCCTTATATCACCCGGATTACCTTCGGCAATTTTCTTACCATAATCTAATACGGCAATACGCTCACATATATTCATAACTAAATTCATATCATGTTCCACTAATAAAATGGTCAAATCCATTTCCTGGCGCAGCTTATTTATCAAATCAATCAGGTCAGCCTTTTCAGTTGAATTCATACCGGCGGCCGGTTCGTCCAACAACAATAAGGTTGGATTTAAAGCCAGGGCTCTGGCTATTTCAAGTTTTCTTTGATCTCCATAAGCCAAATTATCGGCGTATTCCCATTTCTTTTCTAGTAATCCTACTAAATCCAGCAGTTCTAAAGCATCTTTAGTAATTTGGGTTTCTTCCCGTTTCGCTTTAGGTAATCCTAAAAGATTGCTGAACAGCCCGGAATCAGTAACTCCATGAGTGCCTACTTTAACATTATCCAGAACGGATAATTTATTAAACAGCCTTATATTTTGAAAAGTTCTGGCTACTCCCATGCGCGCAATATTATAGGCCGGGGTTCCGTTAATAATCTGCTCCTTAAAAAGCAGGTTGCCTTCAGTAGGTTTATATATGCCCGTTATTATATTAAAAAGCGTAGTTTTTCCTGCCCCATTAGGTCCTATGATACCGAAAACCTGCTGTTTTTCCACTTCTAAGCTGACCCCATCTAAAGCTCTTAGTCCGCCAAATTCTTGGGTTATGCCTTCCAGCTTTAAAACACTCATGATTTCACCTCTTTTTTTCCTAAGCGGGTTCTTATATCATAAATGCGTACATCGCCCAGTAAGCCATTAGGTCTGAACATCATTAATATTACCAGTAAAGCCCCATAGAATAATAATCTATAATCAGCTACTATACGCAGCATTTCAGGAGCTAAGGTTAGAATTACTGACCCTAGTATGGCCCCGGGAATACTGCCCATACCGCCTAAAACCACCATATTCAGTATCTCAATAGATTTCATAAACCCAAAGTCCTGTGGGGCAATATAACCCATATAATGAGCATAAAGTCCGCCGGCTAATCCGGCTAAAAAAGCCCCGATGGTGAATACTAAGACTTTCATAAAAGTAGTATTAATTCCTGAAGCCTCAGCCGCAATTTCATTTTCTCTAATCGCGTAAAAAGCCCGGCCATACCTGGACTTTAGCAGTTTAGCATTTAAAATAATTATAATAATTACCAGAATCCAAACGGTAGAGAAGGTAGTGTATTGGGTCATGCCATATAATCCGGTAGCCTTGCCTCCCAGTTCAAAGTTCAGAAAAAACACCCGGATAATTTCGGCAAAACCTATAGTTACCATAGCCAGATAGTCGCCTTCTAAGCGCAAAGTGGGGATACCTATGATAAAACCAAAAAAACCTGCCATTAATGCTCCACTAGTAAGTGCTACACCAAAGGGTAGGCCAAATTGTAAAGTTAATATAGCGGCTGTATAAGCCCCAATACTCATAAAGCCTGCATGTCCCATGGATAACTGTCCGGTAACCCCGGTAATCAGGTTTAATCCCAAGGCTAGCATAATATTTATCCCGATTATTACCATGATGCGAAGATAATAAGCATCAACGTATTGCGACAAAAATGCTTCCATCATGTTCACCTACACCTTTTTCATTTTCTTTTGGCCTAGTATTCCTTGGGGTCTAATTATCAAGACTAATATTAATATGGCAAATGCTATGGCATCTTTATAAGATGAGGATAAGTAGGCTACCCCAAAAATCTCCAGAACCCCCAGAGTTAAACCACCTATCATGGCTCCTGGTATAGAGCCAATTCCCCCTAAAACTGCCGCCGCAAAAGCCTTAAGTCCGGCCATCATACCCATATAAGGCCATACCGCATTATAATAAACTCCTACCATAACCCCTCCGGCCGCAGCCAATGCTGACCCTACCGCAAAAGTAAATGAAATAACCCGGTTAACATTGACTCCCATCAAATAGGATGCTTCCAGGTCCTGGGAACAAGCTCGCATAGCTTTGCCGATTCGGGTCTTTTGCACCATTATTTGTAGTCCTACCATTAAAAGTGCCGCCACCACTAAAATAATAATCTGCAAGGAAGAAAGACTAACCGGGCCAATTTGGTAGGTGCTAATATTAATTACTTCGGGATAACGGGTAGTATTAGGTCCTCTGATTAAGGCCATCAAAGTTGACAGAAAAATTGATACCCCAATGGCACTAATAAGAGCAGATAAGCGGGAAGATTTACCCCGCAAAGGACGATAAGCGATTCTTTCCACTAACATGCCTAAAAGCATACAAAACACCATAGCCCCTATTAAAGCTACTACAATGTTTACCCCAAATACAGTTACTAAGAGTAAACCGGCAAAGGCTCCAAACATATATATTTCACCATGAGCAAAATTGATGAGTTGAATAATGCCATAAACCATAGTGTAACCAAGGGCGATTAAGGCATAAGTACTACCTAGAGTCAGCCCGTTCAACAACTGCTCCCAAAACATAAGCTTCCTCCCCTGTGATAAATAATTATAAAGTAAGACTTGATTCAGGTGGAGTTTTAACTCCATCATAAAAAATAAGCGTAGCGAACATAAAATCAGTAGTCCTGTAAGGTCTCCATCTGAATCTTAGTCGCACGGATCCAGGGACTTAGCTGCCTTTGGGCACTCACCGCCTATAGAGGCGGGGGTCTTAGGGCAGATTAGTCATCGGATAAATAGTTAATAATTGATAAATAACAGCATTCACTATTCACTATCAATTACCAACTACTTTTGATAAGGAGCAAGGGGTAATCATAAGTTAAGGAGTAAGGGGTAGGGTAAGATAATCTCCTTACCCCTTACTCCTAACTCCTTACGAACATAGGGTAGCCCTATCTCATTTATTGTACACTACTTAACATCTATCTTGTCTAATAAAGAAAATTTACCATCCTTTATCGTGATTAAGCATACCGGACTCTTAATCGGCTCCCGGTCTTCGCGGAAAGTAGTATTTCCTGAAACTCCCGGGTAATCCTTAAGTTTAGCCAGTTCTTCTTTAAATACCTTGGGGTCAGCACTATTAGTAGCTTCCATAGCATCAGCCAGAATCATAACTGCGTCATAATATTGAGCTGAAAACATATCTGGTTCTTCATTATATTTAGCCCGATACTTTTCTAAAAATGCAGCGGTTTCAGGGCTAGGTTGGTCACTGGAAAAACCACAGTAGAATATAACTTTTTCTTCTACTGCACTCTGGCCTAGTTTAGCCAAATCTTGTCCATAAAGGCCGTCACCGCCGATTAAGGATATATCAACTTTTTGCTTTTGCGCTTCATTCATAATCAGAGCTGCTTCAGTATAATAACCGGTAAATACCAAAACATCAGCATTAGCATTCTTCAGCTTGGTAACTTGAGCAGTAAAATCAGTTTCTTTATCATTAATAGTATCTTCTAAAACTATTTTTCCACCTTGTTGGTCAATAGCTTCTTTAAATACCGGAGTTAAAGCCGTACTATAGCCATTATTTAATGAAGTAATTATGGCGATGTTCTGCCAGCCTTTTTCATTAAGCATCCAATCAACTACCGCCGGAACTGCAAAAATATCTAATAAAGTATTTCTAAATACATAATCTCCTATCTCCACTACCCCATCACCGGTAGCACCGGGAGAAAAAATAACTACTTGATTTTTTTGCGCAATATCTGCAGCTACTTTAGTTAATCCGGTACAAGGATCTCCTACCATGGCTGCAACTTTATCCCGGGTTATGTATTTAGTAGCAATTACAGCTATATCAGAGTTTTCGCCTTTGTTGTCATCATAAATGCCTTCCACTTGTTTACCTAAAATGCCGCCATTAGCATTTAGTTCCTCAATGGCTAACTTCATACCCTTTTCAGCAGGAATGCCATAGTTAGCTACTGAACCAGTTTTAGCTCCTAAAAATCCCAGTTTAATAACGTCATCTCCGCCATTGGCAGATTGATTACCCGTGCCGCCACCACACCCGGCTATAAGTGTGAAAAGCATAATTCCGCATAACATTAATGCAAGTTTCTTTTTCAAAACCCTTCCCTCCTCATAATTATAAAGACCTGCTCATACTATCAACATTCAACTTTTTATATTTCTGATAGTATAAAAAAGTATAACAGATATTATATTCAGTCTAATATCAGAAAATCCTGCCTGAAACAAAAAAACAGTCAAACACTATGGTCTGACTGTTGATTTTATATAAATTTATATTTATTCAATAACATAAATCAGCTTAAATAATATATCTTCCTCATCAGTAGCACTTATAGCTACCAAGCGGGCTTCTTTATGCTCGTAGGCCCGTACTACTCCAAAAAGATCGGTGGTTTCTATCTCCACAATTTTCAAATATAATCGAGTCCTTTCCTTACCCTCACACCTTACACTCTAGAACAAACGGCTTTAACGGAATCTCATCATAATCCTGGGCATCTTTAAATAGCAAGATATTAGGATTAAGGCGATATTTATCCAATAAGTTAATAAATAGCTGGTCAAAACTAGTTAAGCCTTGTTTAGCAACCGGCTTTATTAAGCCTTGTTCTAAGGCAAATAGTTGGGTAGCTGCTATACCGGTCCAGGTTATAGAATAGATTAGTTGTTCGGTAGCTGGTAATAAAGGGCTGCATAAATAAAAACGGCATATTAAAGTTCTAAGTGGATAAATGGTACAAATATTGTTTTTAAGAAATATACAAGGCTCCGGTTTAAGCCGTAATAATCCATGTTCGACTTTATCAGCATGAAAATAATTGCTGATAAAGTTTTCATAACTCAAATCCAGATGGGCAGCTATTTTCTTAAAGGCGATTAAATCAGGTATAACATAGGCTGTGTTGCAGCAGTTAACCGTACATCCTTTACAAGGAGTATGAAGGCCATTGCCATAAGGACGGATTAACTCCAAATCGTCACATAAAGGCTGCCATGCCTCTAATAAATCAGCCAAACTGGCATCATCATCTAATATCTTAATGCCTATTCCTAATGTGTCACTTTCTTCATCTTGATATACCTTCAACTTCATTCCCAGATAACATCCTCTTTAATGACTACGGCCGGATTACCGGCTACCATGGTGCGAGGTGGTACATTTTTAGTTACTACGGCATTATTAGCGATTATAGCGCCTTCGCCTACGGTTACGCCTTTTAAGATTACCGCCCGGCACCCTATCCACACATGATCTTCAATAATTACCGGGGCAATTTTAGTCTCGGGAACTTCGCCCTTAAAACCAAAAGGATGGGAAGAAGTATCCATAAATAATACATGCCAGCTTATAGCACAGTCTTTACCTATTCTCACTTCTTCAACGGCTAAAAGGTTGCAGAAATCCCCTAAATAACTATTATCCCCTACATAAATTCGGGCATTATCACCTAAGGAGAAGCGGACTTTTCTTTCGATTAAAACATTATGACCAATATGAATCTCGGCACCCTTGCCTTTAAAAAATTCTCCGGCATTCCTGGCTCGCAGGTTAGTCCCATAGGAGGCCAGCTCCTTTTTGACTCTCCAGGTAGAAAAACGGTCTTTTAAATCTTGTAGCATGTAAACACCCACCCTTATTACATGTTATTTAAACTTTTAATAGCATGCCTCGCCAGTTCATCACATTTTTCATTCCATACGTCTCCCGAATGTCCTTTAACTTTTTCTATATTTACTTGATTTAATTCCAACAGGGCTAATAATCTTTTCCATAAATCTTGGTTAGCTACAGCTTCTTTTTTACTATTTTTCCATCCGTTTTTTTGCCAATTACCTATCCAATTTTGTTTAAAGGCATTAACAATATAGGCACTATCAGAGTAAACCGTCACCTTCCAGTCTTTAACTTTTAAAGCCTCCAAAGCTTTAATTACCGCCAAAAGCTCCATCCGTTGATTAGTAGTGTCCGGCTCCGCCCCGCTAATTTCCTTCTTATTATCCCCATATAACAAAACGGCTCCCCAACCTCCCGGGCCGGGATTACCCGAACAGGCTCCATCGGTATAAATATCAATATGCTTATTAGTCATTCTTACTCCTTATCATGTTTAGGGTTCTCGCTAACTATGGCAATGGCTTCGGTTAAAATTACTATTAATGCAGTATTAAAGTCCCGGTCTAAATACTGGGCTCTGGCATAAAGCTCCCCTTTGTGGCTGGATACATAGATAGGATCAAGCCTGTTTAATGCATAGGTGACAATATCTAAGCGGCATTTTTCACACTTACACATATTAGGCTGGTGGGATAATATCTCCTCCATTTTACTCCATACTAAAGCTTCTACTACATTAGTGGCTTTCATAAATAACTCCTTATCATCACAAGCCTTTATTCTAAAGAATATTAGCTAACGGTATACATATGTTACTAAATACTGCAAAAGCCATTAAATTCCTCTTATTTAAATTTTTAACCTGCCTGGCAGGATTATTATATTTTCTGATAGTGCAAAAAATCCCCCAACCAGGGGATTCTTTTAAGCTTCTAATACTTTTTTAGTAGTACTATCTGATTGTTCTACATAAGATTTAACATCTCCGTCTAATAAGGCTTGATTATCCTTTTGCCTTTCGTTATTCAAGCCCCGCAGCCGGTCTTTCAGACCTTGGGCTGAATCAGTTTTATAAAACCCTGAACCTTTTAGTACCACTCCCACATTCTTACTAATCAGCCTTTGCACCTGATGGCCGCATTGCGGACAAACTGTGAGTGCATCCTCAGTTATGCGCTGGGTATATTCAAATCTGCCACACTCTTCACATTTGTAATCATATACCGGCATCAACTCACCCCTCCTTCATTCCTAATAATATTTATAATAAATGAGCCGTATTGTCAATATAATTCAACCTTATTTAGAAGGTATTTATTAGACTATAATAAACTACCAAAGACATTATCCCATTCCATGATCCATGAGCTAAGGCAGTTACAAAAATGCTGTTGGTTTTTTCATAAATATAGCATAAAATCATGCCGCCAATCGCCAAAGGTATGGCCCGCCATAAATCCCAGTGCACTACACCAAAGATAGTCCCCGCCATAATCATAGCCGGAACTGGTCCGAATTTATGACGAAAAACCGGATAAATCATACCCCGGTAAAATAATTCTTCGGATAAGGGAGCTAAAACTGCCCCTATTACAAATAAGAGGGTAAAATCTTTTTTCCCCGCAACTGACCTTAACATTTCTTCGTAAAGCTGGGGTTCAAGTTCCGGCTGCACGTAATTAATAGGTAAGCTCAGGGAAAAAATCACGATTAAAAGCAATATCCCGCCTAGTAACCCATATTTTAAATAAGTACTGATACTGACATTATTAATGCCTATGTCGCTTAATTTAGCCCTATTTAACCAAACGGTCATAATAAGTACTAAGCTTACTGTGGCTACAAATTGTACTACAAAACCAAAGTAAAAGTAAGAAAGCATAGAATCCGGCATTTTCAGCATAGTAAGCAGGATACTTACCATATCCCCCGACATGCCAAAAACAAATCCTATTAATAAAATGCCTATATATACTATCAGGATTTCCGCTAAACCCCAGCGCGGCTCCCGAAAATCTACCACAATGTATCCTCCTTATACCTTCTTTCTTTTTAAATCAAGCTTAATAAAAAGCTAAACAAATCATGACTAATAGTGAATGAGTAAAAAATAGTAAACCACTTAAGCGTTCTACTTTCCAGTTAAACATATCTTTTAAGAGCAGTTGGCCGGAAAAAAACTTATTAAAGGATATACCAACGGTGGTCAGATGCACGGCTTCTACACCAGCAAAAAAGCTGGTTATTATAATTAAAACCGGTTGATCAATACTAGTTAGAACTAAGGTGAAATAAAAAATCTCCAAGATTATAGAAAGAAATAATAAGAGCCATAATTGGGGGCGGCTTCGGCTTCCTTTACTTACCATCCAAGCAGCCAGGGATTTTAGTAGATCATATTCAAATTCTTCGGGTTTGCCTAAAATTATTTTCACAAAATAAAATGAATAAGTTAGAAAGATAATTATAGCAAATACCCATAAGAGGACGGTCATTATTTCAGCTCCCTTTAATTTATATCGCTTGTCCTAACTTATCCCAAGCTTTTTGAATTTCATTTATTACAAACTGCCGATCTTGGTCACGATGCACATAATCCAGCTCATCAACTTGAATTACCAGGAGTCTATTCGGGTCAAAGTCTTTATAATTACTCTCGTAAAACTGGTTGAGATTATCCCAATATTCCCTTTCCACCTCCAGTTCATCCGGTCGGCCCCGTCTATGAATGCGCCTTATGGCCTCATCAGTATTGACGCGCAAATAAACCAAGAGCTTAGGAGGTGAAACATGTTCCAGCATAGTATTTAATAAATTATTGTAAACTGCATATTCCTCGGGATTAAGATAGCCATATTCCAGATACATCCGGGCAAAAATTTTATCGGAATAAATGGACCTATCCATTACCGCTTTGCCTACTTTCATGGCTTGCCGGTATTGTTTGAAGCGGTTCGTTAAAAAGTTTGTTTGCATGGGAAAAGCCCATTTAGGCCGGTCATAGAAAAATTTATGGAGAAGACGATTTTCGTCCTCAAATAATTCGCTAAAAGGCTTAAGTTCGAATTCCTCACAAAGGATTTTAACCAGGCTTGACTTACCTACACCTGTGACTCCGTCCACCACTATTTCCACTTTGCTTTGCGCTTCCAACTTTCCTACTCCTTCCCCGTTTCCGCAACTTTTTTCACTTTACCTAATTGTAAACTTATATGCCTAATCCGACAAACATTTATTATTTAAATACCTTAAGGTATAACCTCTATAATCTGATAGGAGTTTTTCACCCGGGTTCGCATCCTAATTTTTCTTCCCCAAATATTGGCGACCTGTTTTAAGGTCTGTTGGGCATATTCGGACTGCAAATCACGTCCATCCCATTCATGTTCCAGCATTAATACCCCGTTTTTCTCTTCCACTTCTACTATCTTTATCACCGGAACCATATTAATCCCGCAGTTTTTAACCAATGATTGCCGAATAGCTTTCCAGCCTTCCTCATCGGTTATTTCAGTAATTATATAATCTTTGCCGCTTTTACGATATTCGAATAAATTCAATTCATTACATAATTCTTCACTCAAGTACTTTTGGATAAAAGAAACATCTCTTTCCTGTTGCCTGATTTGGAAAATAAAATCCCGGCCTTTAGTATCAGCTAAACTGCTAAATATTTTAAATCCTAAGTGATAAGGATTTAAGGAGCCCTCATGGGCACTTACTACCTGGTTGTGCCGTTTTAAAAATTCCAGATGCAAGTCAGCAGATAAACCAAGCTTATTAAGTATAGTATAGTGCCAGTAACTTGCCCATCCCTCATTCATAATTTTAGTTTCGATTTGGGGCAAAAAATAAAGGCTTTCCTCCCGGACCATAAATAGGATATCTTTTTCCCATTCTGCAATGGGAGCATATTTACTTAAAAAGAGCAGTAAATCTTCTTCCGGCTGCAACGGGAAACGGTTAATATCCGGGGGCGGGCTAACATTAGAGCTTTCCAGTAAAGGATGACTAGTTAAAGGCTTTTGCAGCTTTTCCGCCAGTTTAGCCTTGACCTCCTGAGAACTTAAATGCTTTTCTCCGATAATCCTATAAGTCTGCAGCCTTATAGAATGAGCTGCATCTAAAATTCTCTCTACCTTAGCATAGCCAATACTAGGGTCAGTTATATATTCTCTAATCCGTTTAGCATGAGTCTTAAACATTTCTAAAGTATATTCGGCCTTAGTCCCTTCCGCAAATAACCGGTTATTTTTGAAGAAATCATTATGTCCATAGACATGGGCTATGGTAAGTATTTGCAAAAGCAGGGTATTATCTTTCATAAGGTAAGCTAAACATGGATTAGAGTTAATCACCATTTCATAGGGAAGTCCGGTTAAATTATAACGGTAAAAGGTCTTTTTTCTTTCATAAGCTTTGCCAAAACTCCAATGGGGATAACGGGACGGCATGCCTAAATAGGCCTCATAACCTAGCATATCTTCATAACTGCAAATTTCAAATTCCTGAGGATAACAGTTTAGCCCCAGTTCACCGGCCAGAGCTTCAATCTGGTTATTATATTTTTCCAAATCTTTAAGAATATAATTCCCACCCATACTTACTCCTTTTCCGCTACACTTAATAGTTTTTTAAACCCGGGCCATATTTCCTCTTTACTGCCCAGGGTAACCGCCACAAAGTTTGGGGCTGATATAGCCTCATTAAACTCATCGAACATAGTTTTATTGGGGGTCCAAGATGAAGTAATTTCCCCATACCCAAACAGGTTGCAAACTTTAATCAGCTCCCGGGCTTTGGCCAAGGCCTGATTAACGTCTTCCAACCAATTATCTCCATCACTGCAATGAAAAGCATATATATTCCAAACCTCGGGATTATACCTTTCCGCAATAATATCCAGAGCTTTTTGGTAACCGCTGCTTATAGCCGTTCCCCCTGATTCGCCCCGGTGAAAAAAGTCATCCTCATTAACCTCTTTAGCGGTAGAAGTATGGTTAATAAATACTAACTCTACATTTATATAACGGTAGCGCACAAAATGGTAGAGCAGAAAGAAAAAACTGCGGGCTAAGTATTTTTTATTAAGATACATGGAACCGGAATTATCCATAATACAAATTACTACTGCATTAGATTCGGGACGCATTTCTTCTTTATTTCTTTGATAACGCAGGTCCTCTTCCCGAAAAGGAAATCTTTCTTCCGGCTCTTGTTCTCCTAGTTCCTGTTCCGCTCTGACCATAGCCTGCTTCCTTTTTAACCTCTCCAGCATCGACCTTTTTTTAGCCAAATGGGCGGGAATACCTTTACGTTTAATACCCCACCGTTTACTTAAGCGTTCACTTTCCAGCCAGGAAAACTTTTTCCTCTCCATAAAAGGAAGTTTAAGATCCTCGAAAAGATACTCCGCTAATTCTTCTAAAGTTATTTCGGTTTCATAGACTTCTTCCCCGGCACCACTGCCGGCTCCATCTCCTATCCCTACCCCATCTTGCCCCTGCTGGCCGGGAATGCGCTGCCCTCTTTTTTCATTGCCTTGCCCGCCGGCTACCCCGGGTTGATTATCTCCATAAATAAATCTATATTCTTTTATGCCCCGCACCGGAATTTTAAATAATTTATCTTTACTTTTACCAATAATGCTTTCTTCAGCAATAATACTGCCCAAGTTTCTTTTTATAGATTCCTCCACTAATTGGCGATGCCGTCTGCGGTCCTCCGCACTTCTATCTCGGCCCCGGTTATCAAAATCACGGAAGATAGCCATACTAATCACCTAATCTTTCCAGAGATTATTAGCCGCATATTTTAAAATTACATTACAGCAATGAGGACAATAACCGTGGTTAATCATTTCTTCTACCATGGCATTATATTTTTCGTTTTGCTCATTGTCCCTTACTCTAGCTTTAGTAATAACCCGAGACAGTTCGCTGACTGAACTTATCAGCTTTTTTTCTACCGCTTCTTTTAACGGTTCATAACTTTCATAAGTAAGTTTTTTATTATTTCTTAACAAGGAAAACATATAAGCAGTTACATCATGACGAAAACCCCGGGCCGCATTCCCCATAAGCCCTAATTGAATTTCAATAGATTCCAGAAATTTTTCATCCGGCTCTAATTCTTCGCCGGTATTTACATCTTTTAACTTAACCTTATTAACAAATGCTTCCGCATGGTCCAAATAGTTATTAAACAGACTTTCGGCCTGTTCCCGGTAACCATAAATAAAAGCTTTAGTAACTTCTTTTTCTAAAAGGCGATGATATTCTTGCTTAACCGTATCCTGTAAATAGCCTAGTAAACGTTGCTTCTGATCATCACCTATATCCAGGGTTTTAACTGATTTAATCAAGGCTTCCAGAATAGTAAGAGGATTAATACAGTTAAATTCCGACTCGGATAAAGCATTATCAATTACCTTCATAATAAAACGGGTGGAAATACCGCTAAACCCCTCCCGCCCTGCTTCATCCTTAAGCTCCTGGATATCCACTCTGCGGGTGGCATCCTTTTGTACAATTTCTTCCCCATTATATATGCGCAGCTTAGTTAGCATATCGACTTTAGTGGAGGGAGTTAAGCGGCTTAAAACAGCAAACATGGAAGCAATTTCGATGCTATGGGGAGCAATATGAGCAGTAAAATTACTCTTCTTAAGTATCTTGTTATATATTTTTACCTCTTGGTCTAATTCCAGGCAATAAGGTACTTCAATTTTAACAATACGGTCTAAAATAGCTTCATTAGTATTATCTGATTTGAATTTATTCCATTCCGCTTCATTGGAATGAGCTAATATAATCCCGTCAAAATATATCATGGCTCCTTTGCCCGGAGCCGGAATAGATTTTTCTTGGGTAGCAGTTAAAATAGTATGCAGGTATTCGACCTCATTCTTAAAAATTTCTATAAATTCTACAATTCCTCTATTTCCGGTATTAAAGGCTCCGTTCAAAGATAAAACCCGGGGGTCATCTTCCGGGTATAAATCCATTTTAGATATATCAACTGTACCTACTAACACAGAGGAATCCTGGTTGTTAGGGTCTACAGGCGGCACAACTGCAATCCCTTTACGGCCGCGAATAGAAAAGTCCACGGTAGTTACTTTAAATTTCTCATACTCGCCGTTGTATTCATTTATTAACTTATAGCGGCAAATGGGACATAAATCACCTTCAATTTTTACCCCTAACAATTCCTCGAAATCTTGTCTAAGATGCTTCGGAATTAAATGGAGAGGTTCTTCCCGCATAGGACACCCTTCTAAAGCAAAAATAGGCGGGGCCATTTCTAAAGCCTTTTTTAAAGCCTCCATCAGCGAAGATTTACCTGACCCTACCGGCCCTACCAGATAAAGCACTTGACGGGCTTCTTCCCCCCGCATGGCTGCCGAATGAAAATACCTGACTATCTCCATGATAGTTTTATCAATACCATAAAAATCTCCCGCGAAAAAACGGTAGGTTTTAATGACATCATTCCCATAGATCCTTCTCAGCCTGGAATCTTCTTCCGTTTTAATCGTGTCTACTCCCGGATCAGTAATAATTTTATACATCCGTTCATGGGCCAGCCGGGGAGTATACGAATTTTCTTTAACTATGTTAAGGTAATCCAGAAAACTACCGGAAAATTTCTCTTGCTGTCTGCTAATTCGGTCTTGCTTAATTAATTCGGCAAAATTTATCTCCATTAATGAGTTCTCCTTTCTAAACTAAAGCTTAACTAATCTTTTTCTACCGTGTTATATTTATATGCGCAGGCAACGATATTGGAATTAGTAATAACTGGATTATGTTTATAAAATTTTCTGAACAGTTTGATTGACAATATTCCAATAACGTAATATATTTTAATAAATCAATTTGGTTAGGAGAGGATTTATTATGTTATTTACCAAGATTAATATCGGTAAGCTTACCCTTAAAAATAGAATCGTCATGCCCGCTCTGGATTTGGGTTATTGTCCGGATGGAGCCGTAAGTGACCGTTTAATCAATTTTTATGAGGAACGGGCCCGGGGTGGAGCGGGATTAATAATGATTGGAGGCACTGCGATAGAAGCCTCGGAAGTTTGGGGCGGTTTTGTCTCAATACATGATGATAGTTTAATAGCCGGACATAAGAAATTGGTTACTACCCTGAAAGAGCAGGGAGCTCAGGTAGGCATTCAGCTTTTTCACGCCGGTCGTTATTCCTATGCCTTTACTAAAGGGCATGACATAAAAGCCCCTTCGGCCATTATGTCACCCCTGAGCCGGCAAATGCCCCGGGAGCTTTCTATTCCTGAAATCCATGAAATAATACAGCTTTTCGGCCAGGCGGCTCTTAGGGCCCAACAAGCCGGCTATGATGTAATTGAAGTGATAAGCAGTGCCGGTTATTTAATTAATCAATTTTACTCCCCGGCCACTAATAAAAGAACTGATGAATACGGAGGTTCCTTAGAAAACCGTATGCGCTTCGGATTGGAAGTTGTAAAGGAAATCCGCCGCCAAGTGGGAGATGATATGGTTTTAAGTATTAGATTAGGGGGCAGTGACTTTGTGCCCACCGGTAACACTTGGCGGGAAATGGCTAAATTTGCGGCCGAGCTGGAAAAAGCCTCTTTAAATCTGATTAATGTTACCGGAGGCTGGCATGAATCCAGAATCCCGCAAATTCAAGCGGAAGTCCCTTTAGGTACTTATTCCTACTTAGCCGCTAAAATCAAAGAAGTCGTTTCTATTCCCGTAGTAGCCAGCAACCGTATAAACAATCCGGTTACAGCCGAACAGATCCTGACTAGTGGAAAAGCTGATTTAGTTTCAATTGGACGCGGTTTTATTGCTGACCCTGAATGGGCCATTAAAGCTGAGACAGGTAAGGCTGACTCAATTCGTAAATGTATCGGCTGTATGGAGTGTATAAACACCTTATTTAATCACACTACCCCGGATCAAGGAGTAGCCTGTGCCATTAACCCCCAAGCCGGCCTGGAAGGAGAACGGACTATTACTCCAGCTTCTTCCCCATTTAAAGTGCTGGTAATCGGAGGCGGCCCGGCCGGATTAGAAGCTGCCCGGACTGCGGCCCTTAAAGGACATAAGGTTACTTTAGCAGAAAAGGCCGGCCGAATTGGAGGACAATGGAATATCGCTGCCATTCCGCCAGGCAAAGCTGAATTTACTTCTTTGCTTAAGTACTATGAAAATATCTTACCGGCACTGGGAGTAGAAATAAAACTTAATACCTTAGCCGACCCGGCTTTAATCACCCGGCTTAATCCGGATAAAATTGTGGTGGCTACCGGAGCAGTCCCCAATTCTCCTCCCTTTGCTTTGAATGATGAAGCTAATGTCATAGGAGCATGGGAGGTATTAAACGGAGCTTCCCTTAGCGGCCCGGAAATAGTAGTAATCGGCGGTGGTTCAGTAGGTTGTGAAACTGCCTTACATATTGCTGAACTTGGTACTCTGGATGCTGAAACCTTAAAATTCTTAATGCTGCATCAAGTAGAAAGCCCGGCTACTTTATATGACATGTTAACTAATGGCTCTTACAAGGTAACTATAGTTGAAATGGGTTCCCAATTAGCTTCCGATATGGGCCGGGGCACCCGCTGGACAGTTTTGAAACATTTGAAAACTATGGGGATTAACCTGATGACGTCAAGCAAGGTTAAAGAAGTAACTGCAGAGGGAGTTAGAGTACAACAGGGTGATGAAGAAATACTGCTAGCCGCTGATACCGTGGTATTAGCAACTGGCAGTTTACCTGACCTAAGCCTTTATGAAGAGCTTAAACAAATGTTTAACGAAGTATATTTAATCGGTGATGCCCTGCAACCAGCCAAAGCTATAAATGCTATCCACCAAGCCTTTACCGTTGCCAATGAGCTGTAGGCGTAACGGTGGGCTTCGCCCACTAGGGTTTAACGCAGATTCACACTGATTTATTTATGATTTACGCACCCTACGGGTACTACTGATGTTCCCTTCGGTCACTATTAATGTTGCTGACTTTTTTAAAATTATAAATAAAAGACTTGGTCTTTACAATTAATAAGGGAACGGTGTCACCATCGTTCCCTTATCTAGTATATTAATAATAGTCAGCGAAAATCATAATAAATCTGCGTGTTCGCAAAGCGAACCAGTGTCTAACCTTAGTAGGCAAAGCCTACCCTTCTCCACGCCTCACTTTTTACAGCTTAGCATTCAGCTCTTGCACCACTTCATGTAAATCTTTAGTTAAAATATAGTCTGCCATCTGATTAATGGAGGCATTATCATCACTATTTATAGCTACTATAGTCTTAGCATCCCTTATACCTACCGTAAACTGGACTTGACCCGATATACCTAATAAAATAGCCAATTCAGGTTTGCAGATTTTGCCGGATAAGCCCACTACTCTTTCTTCTGATAACCATTTTTTATCGGTGGCCAGAGGTTTGGAACAGGCAACTTCACCGCCTATAGCTTTAGCCAGGTCTTCCACTGCCCCTAAATCGTCCTGACTATTTAAACCTTGCCCCACTGCCACTAATATATCGGCTGCTTCAATATCTACGGCATCAGCCGTCTTAGTCTTAACTTCTAGAACCTTAAGCTTCGGGGCTGCTACTTCTACTTCCACATTACTAATAGTACCCTGACCTGCTCCAGCCATTTCAAAACTTCGGGGAGCTATAGCTATTACCTTTTTGTCGGCGGCAATAACTTGAGTGGCTACGGTGGCTCCACCCAGGGCATTTCTTCTACATTCGATTTTATCTCCCGCTACTGCAAAACCGGAAACATCAGTCAGGCATCCTGCCGTTAGCTTCTGGGCTAACCGGCCGGCTAATTCTTTACCTCTACGGTTAGAAGCTAGAAGAACTGTAGTTACATTCTCTTTATCAGCTATTTGTTGCAAAGCCGCTGCTACTGCAGCTACATCAGCCAAGTTAATGTTACTGTTATCTACCTTAAAAACTTTAGCTCCGGCTGCCGCCAAGCCCCGGGCTAGTTCATCGTCATTGATAGCTACAGCTTTAACTTCAGCATTAATAGCCTGAGCTGCCGTAAGCAATTCTAAACCTAAGTTTAATTTATCACTATATACTAGTACTCCTGCCATCCTTATCACCTTCCTATCAGGTTTTCACTCTTGAGAGCTGCTATCAATTCATCAACCGATTTAACCACAATCTTTTTACGGTTACTTTCGGGGGCAAGATTACTGGTAGTTTCCGCCAGAGCCGTGCCTAATTCTATATCAAGCTCATCTAATTCCAGTACTTCTTTAGGTTTTTTTCCTGCTTTTAAAATTTGGGTTACTGAGGGTATACGGGGTTCATTTATACCGGCAATAACCGTTACCACCGCCGGTAGTTCAACTTCCACCACTTCCTCGGCATCTTCTAAGGATCTGGTAACAATAGCTGTATTATCCTTAACTTCAATGGCACTGGCATAACCTACCTGGGGTAAATTCAGTAATTCGGCTACCCGGGAGCCCACTTGTCCCGAATAGTTATCTCCACTGCCTTCCCCAAAAAGTATTAAACCAATATCATCAATTTTCTTAAGTCCCGCAGCTAATACCGCCGCTACCTGACTGCTTTCAGCATTTTCTAATTCGTCATCCAATACTAAAAAAGCTTCATCAGCCCCAGCCGCCAGCGCTTCCTTAATGGTATCTTCCAGTTCTTCATTCCCGGCCGATCTAACCACCACATTAGCATCTAAAGCCTCTTTAAGATTAACCGCAGCTTCTAAGGCATTTTTATCAATATTACCTAGAGTTAAAGGAACATCATCAAATATAGGCTGA
>JAEWZB010000052.1 GCA_023395515.1 Bacillota bacterium | reverse complement strand
CCCGGGAACCTCCTATATATCTTTTAGACACATAGGAAAGTCTATTTTATCCCGGGGGACTTTTCAATTATTATGCTGGGGTAGTTTTAGATTATCACTAACACTTGTCCATTGCCTACAACGTCCGGCGGCTTGCACTACCTTTCAAGTGAGCTATAAACTTTCAATTTCGCACTACCTTTCCTGCAAAGTTAGTGCAGCCGTTCAATACTTCGTACCCTGTTCTTATTAAAGAAAGTTTTCGAAGCAATCATAATTTCGTTGCTTTACAATTTTACCGTCTCTGAATTCAAAAATTTGCGCAAAATATGCTTTCATTTCATCGCCGGCTTTCAGCTTTCCTAATGGAATTGCTAGCCTACCAGTCCAAATCGCTTCAATAATGACTGTATCCCCACAAGAATATGTTTTTATAATCTCGTAGTTTTGAATTGAAATAACCTGCTGGCCTTTTATTGATGCCTCCTTTATAGCATCCAGGTTTCTCTCAACAATCTTTTTTGTTAATAAATTAGGATACTCAATTTGATTTGCGGATTCATCATAAAAATTATTAAGTTCCTCTCCTATTTTTCCTTCACTTACTGCCTTAATAAATTCAATTGCCAATTCAATATTTTTGTTTTCCACTTTCATTCCCCTTTTCTCAACCCTTTGAAAATTTCAAACATCTGTAATACTGCACAATATCATACTAACAATAAATTATTGATATCAACATCTGCACTAAATACATAGTTATAGCTGACGTTGATGTTTATAAATACTAATTCTAAAGTATACTTTTCTTAAGTTTACAAACTGCCAGTTATATACATAAACTGAATCAAACTCAGAAGTTTCCCTGTGTAAGCAACATCGTTCAAACGCATTTTCCGTTTTCGGCTTTCATTTTCAACTATCCGATTTTTTCGTACAGTTGACTTCCTTCTGAAATAAGCTTTGATTTTAGGTCACCCAAATATTTGCGAGGGCATTCAGTTCCAATCAGCACTTTCAACAACGTCAATAATAGAGAGAAACCATTTTTCATCACATAGAACACGAACTCTTTTATCTTCAAATAATTTAATCGCATTCTCCTTATCCATTACGTATCTCCCGTATTTTTAAACCCCACTGACTGAGTTATTTATTTCAAATAAGAAGATATTACTGTTTCTTTGCTGTATAATATTATTCGATAAAAATTTCCATTTTCCTCCATAATCTTATAATAAATATTTCTATCCGATTTAGGATGTCGAACACTTCGCAACGTCACTGATTTTATAAACGATACTGTTCTAAGTAATCGGTATATCTTTGCCGGACATACCCCACAAACTGCATTTGAAGCGATATCGCCAAGGCTATCACCATCTAAATACCGTTGAAAGATTGCTTTTGCTACCTCTGCTTGATAAGGCTCTATAAAGATATCCTCCTACTGCTGAACAAAACCATATGGGATATATGCCATGATTCTACCTCTTTTCCTCAGCTTTAAAAAGCCACGTATATTAGGGTTTAAATTAAAGAAGGCACCAAGAGTCAAATATATGTGACTTTTGGTGCTTATATTTTGGGCTGACATTGGCTCCAACCTTAAATTTCACGTTATTTCCCTTATAAAATAGCAACAGACCTGTCTTTTGCCTAAGCAAAAACAGGTCTGTTTACTTTGTCGTAATGACCATTATTTAGACTTATTAGTTAGTTATTTAAACTAATATTTTGCTGCTATTTTTCCATATGCCCATCTTTTCGGCCTCATTGATCAACTCATCTCTGAAATCAGGGTGAGCTATGGAAATAAGAGCTTCAGCACGCTGCCAGGTTGATTTACCTTTTAGATTTACTAAACCATATTCGGTCACTATATTCTGGGCAACCTGACGTGGTACAGTCACTATGGAGCCCTCAGGAAGTACGGGCTTAATTTGTGAATGAACATTGCCATCCTTATCTGTAAAAGTAGATGGTGTGCATAAGAAGCTTTGCCCACCTTTAGATAAATAGCAACCTAAAACAAAATCTAATTGTCCCCCATTACCACCAATATGATATAAACCTACTGATTCAGAATTAACTTGTCCAAATAAATCTAGCTCTAAACAGCTATTTACCGAAACAAAATTATCTATTTGGGCTATGGTATTTAAACCATTAACATAATCAACTGGACAAACATGGTGAATAGGGTTGTTATCTATGAAGTCATATAACTCTTTAGAGCCCATGGCAAATGTCCAAACCATTTTGCCTTTGTCTAAATTTTTATTACCGGTAATTTTTCCAGCTTTATATAAGTTATAAAATGCATCTACAAACATTTCCGAATGAGCACTTAAATCTTTAATATCAGATTCAGCTATGAAAGATCCTACCGTATTAGGTAAACCTCCAATACCAAGTTGTAAAGTACTGCCATTAGCAATTTTTTCTACAATATAATAAGCTATTTTCTTGTCAATTTCAGTAGCCTCTTTACCTTTTAAAACCGGCAAGTCGCGATTACTGCCATGGACTACCAAATCAATTTGTGATAGGTGTATTTCCGTTTGCACCCCATGAACAACCGGCATTTTTTCATTAACTTCCACAATGACTTTTTTAGCTTTATTTATTATAGCCGGTGCATCTGCAATTTGAGGGCCTAAGTTAAAATAGCCATGTTTATCCATGGGGCATACTTGCAGCATAGCAACATCTAGATTAATTTCTTCTTCAAAATATCTTAATTGCTCCCGAAACTGTACTGGAATATACCAACACTTACCTTCACGGTTCATTTTTCTTTCTACCGCGCCAAATTGGGTAGTTTGAAATTTAAACCTTTCCGTAGTAGGATCAGCCTTTACCATAGCCGGATAATCAGGATAGGGCCAGATAGTAGTTATAGTCTTAACCCCTTCCAGTTCATCTACCCTTTTAGCTAAGGCTTGCTCCAAATCATAAACGGTACCGCAAAAAGCACCAATATGAACCGTATCACCCGATTTGATTATTTTTACCGCTTCATCTGCAGATACCAGCTTCGATTTATAATCATTATATAATCCATCCATGTGATTTTCTTCCTTTCTTAAGTAAGCTATCTTTTAACAATTAAAGAGGTTCCCATACCTCCGCCGGCACAAAGGGTAGCTAATCCATATGTGGAGTTTCTGCGTTGCATTTCGTATATTAATGAAGTAATGATTCTAGTTCCCGTACAACCAACCGGGTGACCTAAGGAAATACCACTGCCATTTACATTAGTAATTTCCCGGTTAAGGTTTAGGCCCTTTTCACAAGCTATATATTGAGCAGCAAAAGCCTCATTTAATTCAATTAAATCAATTTGGTCTAAGGTTAAGTTGGCTTTTTCCAAGGCCTTTTTAGTGGAGGAAACTGGCCCAATACCCATAATATCAGGATCAACTCCGGTGGTAGCTGTAGAAACAATGGTGGCTAAAACCGGAATACCAAGTTCGGCAGCTTTTTTAGCTGACATTAACATTACTCCCGAGGAACCATCATTAATACCGGAAGCATTGCCGGCGGTTACCGTTCCATTATCCTTAAAAGAAGGTTTTAATTTAGCTAATGATTCCATACTAATATCTCGGCGGGGATGTTCATCAGTATCAACTACCCGAACATTTTTACGCTCCTTGACTTCCAGAGTAATCATTTCATCTTTAAATTTACCTTCATCTACAGCCTTAATGGCACGAGCATGGCTAAGAACTGCTAATTCATCCTGCTCTTCCCGGCTGATGTCATACATTGCCGCTAGATTTTCGGCGGTAATTCCCATGGCCGGTCCGATACCAGTATTAGTTAAGGAATCCCACATGGAATCTCTTACTTCAGAATGACCTAAGCGGGAACCCCAGCGTTGACCTTCTACCGTATAAGAAGCATTACTCATGCTATCAGTGCCACCAGCCATGATAATATCTGCTTCTCCCGCTTTAATTTGATAATAAGCCAGTTGTACGGAGGTCATAGAAGAGGTGCAATTACGGTGTATAGTTACCCCCGGCACATCTATAGGCAGCCCGGCTTTAATGGCGGCTACCCGGGCCAGGTTATTTTCTTTGTAAGTTTTTTGGTAATTACATCCCCAAATAATATCATCAATTTCCCCGGGGTTAACTCCTGAGCGTTTGACTAGTTCCTGCATAATAGGCATAGTAAGCTCAAGAGCACTCATAGATTTTAGACTTCCACCATGTTTTCCAATAGGGGTTCTGCATGCTGCAACAATAACAACTTCGTTCATAATATCTCTCCTCTCCTTAATTACCTGTGAATTTTGGTTTTCTCTTTTCTATAAAAGCCTGCATTCCTTCTTTTTGGTCATGAGTAGAAAATAGCTTAGACCATGATATGGCTTCCATCTCTATAGCAGACCTTAAATCTAAATCAGCCCCATAATTTATGGTCTTTTTAGCTGCTTTAATAGCTTCCGGCGGGCCTGAGGCTATCTTTTTAGCTAAAGTAAGGGCTTCATCAAGCAAAGCCTCATCAGCTACTATGCGGTTAACTAATCCGTAAGCTAAGGCACTTTCGGCTTCAATATTACTTCCCAGCATAATTAACTCTTTAGCCCGGGCCATACCTATTAATCTGGGCAGCCTTTGAGTTCCACCGGCTCCAGGCATAATGCCCAGTTTTATTTCCGGTAACCCAAACTTAGCACTGGTGGATGCGATTCTAAAATCACAGGCCAGAGCCAATTCACACCCTGCTCCTAATGCATAGCCTGATACCGCCGCTATAGTTGGTTGAGGCAAAGCCTCGATTTTAGAAAAAGTCTTATTAAAGGAAAAACCATAAGCTTCTTGAGGATTCATAGCTACCATATTAGTTATATCGGCCCCGGCGGCGAAGTTTCCTTCACTTCCGCAAAAGATTACACAATATACCTTTTCATTCAGGGCCATAAAGTCTAATAAATTATCTAGCTCCATAATAGTATCGGCATCAAAAGCATTTAATACTTCAGGACGATTAAAAGTTACTACCGCTATATGGTTTTCCACTTGTATCGATAAATATTTATAATCCACCGTAAAACCTCCCGGTTTTATTCATAATCATAAAAACCCTTTTTAGTTTTTCTTCCATATTGCCCCTTCGCATATCTCTCTACTATAGCCGGACTTGGTTTATCACTAAGATTACCTGTGGTTTGATACTTTTCTGTTAAGACATCATATTCTAAATCAATACCGGTTAAATCTAACAATGCAAAAGGTCCCATAGGATGTCCCAAACCATTCTTAACGGCTATATCAATATCTTCAATAGATGCTACACCTTGATCCAGCAAATAGCAGGCTTCTTGAGTAATAGCACTGAATATACGATTAGCAATAAAACCGTATATTTCTTTATTAACTCGAGCCGGTATTTTACCAATGGCATGACAAAACTCCATAGTTTTGCTAACCGTATCTTCTGATACATGAGGCCCTTTTACTACTTCTACTAATTTCATGACTAAGGCCGGGTTAAAGAAATGAACATTTAACACTTTGTCAGGCCGATTAGTGGCATCAGCTATTTTAGAACTTACAATATAAGAACTGTTAGTAGCGAAAATAGTATGAGAGGGACAAATTTCGTCTAACTCTTTAAATACTCTTCTCTTAATCTCCAGTTTTTCAATGATAGCTTCAATAACCATATCTGCTGATGAAGCTGCCTCTTTTAAATCCGGGGTAAATTTTAAACGGGCTAATACTGCTTGAGCCTCATCTTCACTTAATTTCCCTTTGCTTACCCTCCCTTTTAACCAGTTATTAGCAAAGGCTGCCGCGTTATCAAGGCTGCTTTGACTTAAGTCAGTACAATAAACTTGAAAACCGCTTAAAGCACATTGCAGGGCAATTTGATGTCCCATATTACCTGCTCCAACCATACAGACATTTTTGATTTTCTCCATTATTACCACCTCTTCTTTAAAGTTATTATGAATACTGTTATTAGCCTTGCTGCATATAATTTGATACAATTTTCAATAAGAGCTATTGGACATTTATTATAGTTATTTTGATGCAAAAACCATGCCAATAATCATGAAGCTTAAAATCGGAGTCTGGATAACTAAAATAAAATAAATTTGATGCTCTGCGGCATCATTGATGCACTCATGCATGAGCCTAAGTTATAGCTTATTTTTGAGGTGAATATAGCCATGAATATAAATAAAGAAACCACCAGCCGGGAAATTACTCAATTATCCCAACTGTTGGAAATTAAAAATGAAAAACTCCGGGAATTTGAATCTATACTAGAATCTTCTTTTGATGGGATTTTAGTAACTGATGGTGAAGGTAAGGTGTTAATGGTTAATCAGGCCTATGAACGTCTGACCGGCATAAGCATAAATGATATGTTAGGTAAAAATATGCGGGATCTATTAAACCCTCAATATATGCGTAATTCAGTTGCTTTAATGGTTCTGGAACAAAAAACTACGGTTACTATTCCTCATCAAACCAGAAATGGCCGCAGTGTAACAGTAACCGGCAATCCTATTTTTGATGAAAATGGCGAGGTATGGAGAGTAGTAACTAATGTCAGAGATATAACCGAATTATATGAGCTAAGGCAGGAACTAATAAAAGCCCAAGCCCTGGAAAAAGTGTATGCCCAGTTAGAAAGCGATCGCATCAAAGGTAAAAGCCAGCATTATATAGCTATAAGTCAGGCAATGAAAAAAGTGTTTGCCTTGGCTCTTAAAGTCAGCCCGGTAGCTACTACAGTTTTAATCACGGGTGAATCAGGGGTAGGTAAAGATGTAATTGCCCAATATATTCATGATAATAGTCCCCGCCGCAACCTTCCTTTTATCACCATTAATTGCGGAGCTATACCGGAAGCCCTTTTGGAAAGTGAATTATTTGGTTATGCACCCGGAGCCTTTACCGGTGCCTCTAAGACTGGCAAAACCGGTCTATTCGAACTGGCCGAAGGTGGAACCTTATTTTTAGATGAAATTGGGGATTTACCCCTTAATTTACAGGTCAAAGTATTACGGGCTATAGAAACTAGAGAAATTTTGCCAGTTGGCGGCACTAATAGTAAACCTACTGATGTTCGTATTTTAGCGGCTACTAACCGCAACTTAAAAAATATGATAGAGCAAAAATTATTTCGGGCTGATTTATTTTATAGAATCAATGTAGTGCAAATAAATATTCCCCCTTTAAGAGAAAGGCCGGATGACATTCTCCCCTTAAGTGTATTCTACCTAAATCATTTTAATAGTCTATATCATCAAAAAAAGCGCTTTACTAGTGAGGTTATCCGGGAATTAGAAAGGCATCCTTGGTTAGGAAATATTCGTGAACTTAAAAATTCCATAGAGCGAATGGTAGTTCTAAGTATTGATGAGCTTATTGATATTAGTGATCTGCCTTGGTTCACTACTAAATCAGACCATCATTATCCAGAGTCTATTAGTGTTAAAGGCATACTTCCCTTAAAAACAGCTATTGAAGAAGTAGAAAAGAAGTTACTAGAAAATGCTTTACAAAGATATTCCACTACTCGGGATATTTCCCAGGCTTTAGAGGTAAACCAGTCTACCATAGTAAGAAAAATTCATAAATACCGCCTTAAATAAAAAACAGAGGAGATGCTCCTCTGTTTTAGCTTTATTACTTATTTTTATTGGACTAAAATTTTAATTACTTTTTTCCTCTAAAATAACTTGTACAGCATTCTCCACCTCGGTGTCCATTATGCCACCAGCAAAACGGGGATCGCCATTTATTAAAGTTATAGGGAATGGGTAACCCATTTGCATTACCTTGTTCATGACCGGATACTCTTCCATCCCTACTGCATCTAAGTCTACATATTTAACTTCTACATTGTCGCCAAACTTTTCTATAAGTTTACCGGACAATTCTTCCGCTTCTTTTTTAAAATCTATTGTTGGTCCACAACTGCCTGCTGAAGGACAACCGCTGCAACTACACCCGCCACCAGTCTGCTGCCCAGTACCTTGCAGGATTTCCACTAAAACTCTTTTATCATTAGCCATAATCAATCCTCCTTTAATTAACCTTAGGTAAATATATTCATATTTGTATTAACAAGAATATCATTCCCCAACAACTACTACAAGTATTATAAGTTAAATCTCATCCAATATACCAGTATAAGTTGCATAATCAGCAACATTGTCATACTCTTTTATTAATTGTTCTTTAATTTCTAACATTTCCTGACCATATTTAAAATACATTTCTCGTTTTCCTGCAAATTCACTCTGATCAACCAAATCAGAAAATCGTTCCTCTATATTAGCCAAATCTTCGATTAGGGTTGCTAATAATTGCTTAGTCTCCACATTAAAACCTCCTGACTTTTTCACCTAGTTTTTTCATATAGTCAGCATTTAATGCAGGTCAAGGGAACGGGAGTATTGAGATAAAATTTCGTATCAATACTCCCGTCTTTAATTATTTTGCTATAACCCTAATCTCTTTTTCAGATAATCCCGGTTTTGCAGAACACTAGAATCGTCCGGGATAAACTGGGCCGCTATCTCATTATGCTGGTAAGCCAGTTCATATTTGCCTAAATGATCATAGCATACACAAAGTTCCAGATGAGGCAGCCAAGTCCAGGCCGTGTGATCCATAAAACCTTTAGTTTCCAGCGGTTTTTCTAATTGGGTAGCCAATTTATACCAAAAAGCAGCTTGCCTGAAATTTCCTTTCCCCTGGAAATGACGGCCTAAAATACAACAAAATTCTGCTCGCGGGGTATCATAAATAAAAGATTTAAAGATGTATTTTTCAGCGTTTTCAACATCATCAAGCTGATAGAAACACTGCACCAGTCTTCGGCAAGCTGAGAGGTTATCTTCCACCCAACCTCGACCGTTTTCTAAAAATATTTGATACCACTTTATAGCCTTTTCATACTTTTGGTGGTCATACAGTTCATTGGCATAATAATACTGGTCCCGGGCCGAAAATAATTCCCCCGCCGCCAGACGTTTCTCATAAATTCTAAGGTTACGCTCTGAGTCATGCCATTCACTTTGATGATTTATGGCAATATCGCTATCAATAATCAGTCCATAAACCGACAAATATTCATGTACTGCTCCAATCCATTGAAATTGTTTAGAACGTTTAACCAGACGATTTCTGCGTAAACTGGTAGTTACATTACCATACATATCAAAGGCCAGATTATAATTCATAGTCACCGCATCCACTGACCAGTCTAAACTTTGTTTAAGCTGCAGGATTTTTTGACCATTCTCTGCAGTTATCACATCATCAGCATCCAACCAAAAAATATATTCCTTAGTAGCATGACTAAAAGCAAAGTTACGGGCTGCTGCAAAGTCATCGATCCAAGTAAAATCATAAACTTGGTTCGTATAGTTTTGCGCAACTTTCTTAGTGCGGTCAGTTGAACCAGTATCAACAATAATTATCTCATCGGCAAATTCTTTAACCCCATCTAAACAGCGTCCCAGAACTTGCTCCTCATTCTTAACAATCATACAAACACTAATAGTTATAGGCAGCTTCATATTGAGCAAGTAACTGGTAATATCAAATCCCCATTTATCAATAGCTTTTTGCCGGTTTTCTTTAAGCCTTTTAAAATATCCATCTTTATCTGCATCAGGCAATAATAAAGGATTTATATAATGAACAAAAGCGTCTAAAGCAATATACAGAGAGTAATTTTGATTTATTACCCGTAAACATAAATCATCATCTTCATATGTTTCCAGTCCAAAATATTCATCAAATCCCCCGACCTCTTCCATTACTTCCTTTTTAATCAGCATGCAGTGACCGAGCAGGCGAAAAACTTGTTTAGTGCTTCCCCGGTTATAATTCCGGTTTTGGCGGACAAAATCTTTCAATTCACCTATATCCTGATAAGGTATTTGAATATTTTGATGGCCGCTGACATTATTGCTGACCGGTCCTACTATAGCACAATTATTTTCATTTTGTATGCAGCCCAGCATACTCTTTAAGCAGTTTTCCGATAACAAACTATAGCAATTCATTAACAAAATGTAATTTCCGTCTGCAATTTCGGCTCCTTGATTATAACCCCTCGCAATCCCCACATTTTCTGGATTGCAAATAAGTTTAATATCATCTTGGGATTGCAAATATTCCAAAAGCTCGGGTTCGGACCCATTATCTACTACAATTAATTCATAAGGAACATCAGCATATCTTCTAATATGGTCAAGGCACAGCCGAACCAGCTCCGGGTAATTATAAGTCAAAAGAACTATACTAATTTGCATTCTTTCACCTACCATTTCAATGAGACTTCCTTCAGTGCCCCCCTGGGTGTTAGCCAAATAAATCCATCCTTGGCCATCCCCTGCATACAGAAGCGGGGGTCTTAGGGCATGTTAGTTTAGTCATAAACACTTTACTTACTAGTTTATTAATTGATTTAATATTTGGTCCCTTGGTTTTTATGACAATTTTACAAAATTATACTTTGTAATAGTACAAACTAAGACGCTTAAACCTGCCGGTCTAAGCGTCTTGGCATTACAGCTTTCTGCTTTTTAAATTAGACAATATTTACTCCAGCACTTGCATAGCCGGTAAGTATATTGGCGAGAGAAACACCAGCAGCTGTAACAGTGAATACCATCAAGAGTCTGGTTTCGGCTGCAACCGGAATGTTTAATCCGGAGAGGCTGCCAAAAGCAATGTCTCCAACATTTATGATACCGCTAAAATTCGGCGCAAGAATAACCTCAGTTCCGCCGATAGGTGAAAAGATATTATTAGGTGTGGTAGATTCATAAAGTTGAGCATGCACGGTTAAATCTGTACCGAGTAAGGTTAGCCCCAGCACAACGCTGAAATATGCTGTAATATCTGTAATGGTTCCATCCCTAGGCATAGAAAACGACATATTTAACAGCAGTGCTGACGCACCGGTCAAGTCAATTGTAGCACCTAGAACAGTCGCCAAGACAGCACTGTTACCAAAGGCCACAACTGCAGGCAAACCAGCCAGGCCTAGCGCAATTGAACTCGGGGCTACGGGCAAACCGGAAGAGAACGGAATAATTGCTCCTGCTCCTGCCGCGCCCGTCGCACCGGTAGCGCCCGTTGCACCTGTAGTTCCTGTTGCTCCGGTAGTCCCAGTACCTGTAGCACCGGTTGCACCTGTTGCTCCGGTTGCACCTACTGCACCAGCAGTTCCAGTTGCTCCTGTGGCTCCAGTTGCCCCGGTACTTCCAATGCCCGTTGCTCCCGTCGCTCCGGTATCACCTACTGCACCAGCAACTCCGGTTGCACCGGTTGCTCCCGTAGGCCCAATTGGTCCGGTCGCGCCAGTTTCTCCAGGGGCTCCCGCAGGTCCGGCTGGCCCGGTGGCTCCGGTTGCGCCAGGTGCTCCTGCAGGTCCGATTGGTCCGGTGGCTCCAGTTTCCCCAGGGGCTCCCGCAGGCCCGATTGGCCCGGTGGCTCCGGTTTCCCCAGGTGTTCCTGCAGGCCCGATTGGCCCGGTGGCTCCGGTTGCTCC
>JAEWZB010000029.1 GCA_023395515.1 Bacillota bacterium | reverse complement strand
AATGGAAGTTTAACGGGAGGATATGAGTTTTCTAAATTAGGAATTAATGTTATCGGGATTCCGGCCAGTATTGATAATGATATTGTCTATACCAAGGCTATAGGCTTTGATACAGCCGTTAATACCGTATTAGAAGCGGTTAACCGCATCCGGGATACTGCTACTAGTCATGGGCGAGTATTTATTATAGAAGTTATGGGACATAATTGCGGCGAATTAGCCTTAGCGTCAGGTGTAGCCGGGGGCGCGGA
Source organism: Bacillota bacterium (assembly GCA_023395515.1). Classification (GTDB taxonomy): domain Bacteria; phylum Bacillota; class Syntrophomonadia; order Syntrophomonadales; family Syntrophomonadaceae; genus JAAYRQ01. The sequence goes on along the minus strand of JAEWZB010000029.1, from coordinate 24,422 downwards.
ATCTATTTTAATACCGGAAATTGAACCTGATTTAGATATGGTAGTCAGCAAAATAAATCAGGGCAGTAAGCGGGGCAAGCTGCACAGTATTATTATCGTAGCCGAAGGAGTATACCCGGTAATGGAGTTAAAGGATGTTATTGAGGAAAAAACCGGACAAGATGTAAGAGTTACCATCTTGGGCCATGTGCAGCGGGGCGGAACCCCAACTGCTTATGACCGAATCCTGGCTTCCTCTTTAGGTAAAGCTGCGATTGATTTTATAGATGGAGGAACGCGAAATATTATGGTAGCTTCTTATACGGAGAGGATTCATGCGATTCCTTTAACAGAAATAATACATGGTCATAGGACTCCGAGTTTAGAAATGTTTGAAATAGCTCGGATACTTTCGATATAAATTAATGAGGTGGAGCATGAGAAAAACTAAGATTATATGTACTATAGGTCCAGCCTGTGAAAAAACGGAAATGTTAAAGGTCATGTTAGAATCGGGCATGAATGTAGCCCGGCTTAATTTCTCCCATGGGACTTATGAAGAACATGCCGGAAGAATTGGCAATTTAAGGCAAGCTATGCATGAAAGCGGCAGTCCTTTAGCTATTATGCTGGATACTAAAGGACCGGAGATAAGAACCAGGGATGTGGAAAATGGTCAGGTTAATCTGGAAAGTGGGCAAAAGTTTGTTTTAACTACCAGGGATATATTAGGTAATAAGAACGAAGTATCAGTTACCTATAGCCGGCTGCCCCAAGAAATTAAAGTTGGTACTACTATATTATTGTCGGATGGCTTGCTAAATCTATTAGTGGAAGATATTAAAGATTGCGATATAGTTTGCCGGGTAATAAACGGCGGTCAGCTAGGTAATAAAAAAGGGATTAATGTACCGGGTGTACGCATTAACCTGCCTTTTTTAAGTGAGAAGGATACCGAGGATATTAATTTTGGCATAGATAACCAGGTTGACTATATTGCCGCCTCTTTTGTCCGCAGTGCTGATGACATTTTAGACATTAGAAGAATTCTGGAGCAAAGGGATGCTGATATAGGGATTATAGCTAAAATAGAAAGCCAGGAGGGTGTTGACAACCTGACTGATATTATTATGGTTGCGGATGGAGTTATGGTAGCCAGGGGGGATTTAGGGGTAGAAATACCAGTCGAAGAAGTTCCCTTAGTGCAAAAAAAGATTATTGAGCAGTGTAATCTGGCTGGGAAAATGGTTATTATAGCTACCCAAATGTTAGATTCTATGATCGTAAATCCACGTCCCACCCGGGCGGAAGTATCTGATGTAGCTAATGCTATTTTTGACGGTGCTGATGCCATAATGCTTTCAGGTGAAACTGCCGCCGGCAAATATCCCTTGGAGGTAGTGCAAACTATGGCTAAGATTGCTAAAAGGGCGGAAGAAGCCTTATCTTATACAGAAATGCTTAGAAAAAGACGGATTAACCGTACTCAATCGATTACTGATGCTATAAGTTATGCTACTTGTGCTACCGCGGAGAGTTTAGGAGCAGCCGCTATTATAACTGCTACCCGAACCGGCCTTACTTCCAAGATGGTGGCTAAGTATAGGCCCGAAGCCAACATAATTGCAGCTACACCTGATGTTAATATGCTCAACCGTTTAACCATGGTATGGGGAGTTTATCCGGTCCTCATTAATGAAACATTAGGCACGGATGACTTATTTGAGGAAGCTATCAGCAGAGCTTTAGAAAAAGGATATATTAACTACGGAGATTTATTAGTGCTTACGGCGGGGGCTCCGGCCAGTATATCCGGCGGCACTAATTTATTAAAAGTACATGTTCTGGGCGATGTTTTAGTAGAAGGAATGGGTATTGGCAACCCGGTGAAAGGAATAGTTAAAGTTATCTTAGGCCCGGAAGATGTAGCTAAAATAGAGGCAGGAGATATTGTGGTAACTAACTCCGCAGACAGTTACCTGGCTCCTTATTTAAATAAAATGTCAGCCTTAATCGCCGAAGAAGGAGGACTAACTTCTAATGCGGCCATAATGGGGCTTAATGCTAAAATTCCCGTTATAGTAGGAGCAAAATCTGCTACTACTATATTAAAAGACGCTATGCCTATTACTATTGATACCCCTCATGGCAAGATATACAGCGGCTTTGCCCATGTAGTTTAGGAAAGAATAATATAGAATATGGAAAAAGAGGTTCCGCAAGGGAACCTCTTTAATTTACCGTTCTAGTTTATCCAAAGCTTTATCAGGCTTAAAAACAGTTTAGAACAAGCCCTGTTAAAAAACAGGGGTGAGTGGTTATTCGTAGCTGCCTGACTGATATAGCTTAAGACCTTATTTATTTACCTTTGAATTCAGCTTTTCTATTTTCTAAGAAAGCATTCATTCCTTCTTTTTGATCCTCAGAAGAAAATAGTATGGACCAGCCTAGTTGTTCTAAGCGGCTGCCAGCTTTGATGTCTACATTCATGGACATATTAACCGCATTTTTAGCTTCTCTTAGAGCCAGAGGAGACTTTCTGCAAAGTTTCTTCGCAAATTTCTTAGCTGTATCCATAACTTCAGCAGCCGGTACTACCATATTTACTAAACCGATCTTTTCTGCTGTGGCAGCATCAAAGAAATCGCCAGTGTATATGTACTGTTTAGCTATACATATGGAAGAATTGCGGGGAAATCTTTGGGTTCCGCCGGCACCAGGGAAAATACCCAGGTTAATTTCTGGTAAGCCTAGAGTAGCATTGTCAGCAACAATACGAACATCAGATGCCATTACCATTTCTAGTCCACCACCCAGGGCTAGACCATTAACTGCGGTAATAACCGGTTTATGGTTATCTTCGATCATGAATATAGTTTTGTGCACCATGTCCAAGAAGTTTCTGGCTTCGAACGCATTATAGCCTGCTACAGCTCTTAAGTCTGCACCAGCGGCAAAAGCGTTTTCGTTACCGGTAATGATTATAGCCTTTACTTCAGGATCATCATTGGCTCCACATAATGCTTCATAGGAATCTTCCAGTAATTGCATATTAACGGCATTAAAAGCTTTGGGGCGATTTAATTGCATAATTAAAATGCCCGGTTCTTCAAAAGTAATTATTAAAGTTTTAAATTCTTTTTCTCTATATGACATGTACTAAACCCTCCTCAATCTGTTTTTTACAAAATTATATTATTTTTGACTGTAGTCGTAGAAACCTCTACCAGTCTTTCTGCCTAACCATCCTGCCCGTACCATTTGTTTCAGCAGTCCGGCGGGGCGATATTTAGGATCGCCGGTTTCACTATATAAAACATTGCACACTTCTAAACCAATATCTACTCCCACCATATCACACAGTGTGAAAGGACCCATCGGCCAGCCAGCTCCAAGTTTCATAGCTTTATCAATATCTTCAATAGTTGCTAAACCTTCCATAGCAATAAAAGCAGCCTCATTCATGCCGGGGATAAGGATTCTGTTAACCACAAAGCCAGGACCTTCTTTAACTTTGATAGGCTTTTTGCCAATAGCTTTGGAAAATTCCATAACAACTTCCACAGTTTCGTCGGAAGATTGAAGAGCAGGGATAACTTCGATAAGAGCCATAACCATAGCCGGGTTAAAGAAATGCATTCCTGCAACTTTTTCGGGTCTGGCATATGCAGCAGCAATTTCAGTTATGGAGAGTGAGGAAGTATTAGTAGCTACTATCACTTCCGGTTTAAGGATATCGGATAGTTTACCGTATACTTCTTTTTTCACATTCATATTTTCTACTACAGTTTCAATAACGAAATCTACATCGGCGATATCTGCTAAGTTAGCAGTTCCACTGATATTTCCCAGTACAAAATCTTTGGCTCCGGCAGGAGCTTGCCCCTTTTCTTCAGCTCTGGCCAAACCTTTTTCGATTCTGGCTAAAGTTTTGTCTACGATTTCTTGTTTGATGTCATAAATAACTACCTTTTTACCTGCGCCAGCTACAGCCCATGCAATGCCCATTCCCATGGTACCTGCACCTAAGACTGCAATTTTATTAATTTCCATTGATAGAAACCCCCTTGTAATTATTAATAATTTTGTGACTTAATTGTGTTATCTTGTGTAGAACTCCGCCCCAACTACTTTTTACCACCCCCCTTAGGGTATAATTTACTATCAATGCTTGGTTTCATTGCATGCAATAATCGTTCCAGCTATTAGCTGTTACTGACAAAATCATCAAATGGCTGATTTATCAATATTTAGAAAAAAAACTACCTTAAAAATAAACTTATTATGTTGTTGTGATGAAACAACATTTATTATAATGTGCAATGTACCAAGACATAAAAGCCTGTCCTAATAAAGCGACGTTGTAGCTCTGAAGCTACACAGCTACAAATTAAGCTTATATTTTGTGAGTTTGCGATAGAGAACCGAACGATGTATATTAAGAACTTCAGCAGCTTTAGTCTTGTTACCACCGCAAGTTCTTATAGTTGCAATAATAATTTCTTTTTCCCGCGCTTCTAAAAGCCTGTCTAAAGTAGAGGCGCTATTTATTAATCTAAGGGATTTAGTAGTGGACCTAATATGCTCGGGTATATTCTCTAAGCTAATCACATTAGTATCGGCAAAGTTTATAGCTCTTTCAATGGTATTCTCCAGTTCCCGTATATTTCCCGGCCAATCATATTGGCAAAAGCACTCCATAACTTCATCGCTGATGTAGTTTATGCGAGTACCTAGCTGTTTATTAAGTCTTTCTAATAATGAGGCCACTATTATAGGGATATCATCTTTTCTATCCCGTAAAGGAGGCAGATTTAAAATAATTACATTTAAGCGATAGTAAAGGTCTTCGCGGAATTTATGGTTAGCTACCAGATGCAATAAATCCTGATTGGTAGCAGCAATTACCCGCACATTTACCTTAGTAGTATGTATGGCCCCTACCCGTTCGACTTCTTTTTCCTGTAATACCCTTAAAAGCTTAGCCTGCATAGACAAGGTCATATCGGCTATTTCGTCCAGAAAAATAGTGCCATGGTTAGCTAATTCAAACTTACCCGGTTTACCATCTTTACGAGCTCCGGTAAAAGCCCCCTCTGCATAGCCAAATAATTCTGATTCTAATAAGGTTTCGGGAACTGCCGCACAATTAACTTTAATAAAAGGCCCTTTACGGCGAGGGCTCATATTATGTATCGCATGGGCAAATAATTCTTTACCAGTCCCACTTTCTCCTGTAATTAAAACTGTAGATGTAGTACGAGAAGCTTTAGTGGCTAAGATTTTCTGTTCATTCAGCAGCTTATTACTTCCCGATATATGGCTTAGATAGTAATTGGCCGTTCCATTATTGAACTCGGCGACAATTTGCCCCCAATTTCTCTCCCGGCGGGAGGTCATGCTGCTTTTGACAATGACTCCCACGGTAAGTTCGTGTCTAACTATAGGCAAATAAATCAGTTCAATGGTGCGGGATTTTACGATAATAGTCTCGGCCATAGGCTTAGATTTAGTTATTGATTCCGCGAGCAGAGTATGAGGGATTACGGAAGTAAATTCCTCAGCTAATTCCTCTTTAGTTTCACAGGCAAAAAAACCATAACATAAGTTATTGGCATAAATAAGGCGTAAATTTTGATTAAAAACCGCAATTCCCTCATAGGGACTATCCATTAATGAACGCAATTGGTTGTCATTAAAACTTTCCACCGGGCTAAGGATTAAATAGCTATAAAAAGTATCCGGGCTAACTTCTACTATACCCCGGGTTATTTTAACTTCTTCACCATTAATAGACTCTAAGGAGTGACTTATTTTTTCATTATTAATAACCATAGAATTAATTTTGAATTCCGGTCTAATCGTATCTATATGTTTACCGAGATATTTATCTAACTCGGTGGCTAGAATTTTTTCGGCATTATCATTATAAAAAATCAGGTTAAGGGAAGCATCGGAAAGTATTATACCTTCATCAACACTTTGCAGTATTGGGTATAAAAGTAATTCTTTAGAGTGAAGCTCGAGACCAAGCGACATGAATATTCACCCCTCCCCATTTATAATAGCATATAGGGGAGGGAAATAAGAATCAAATTTTCACCCTTAACTCTGATTATGCTGCAAAAGGGTTATTATTCGTTGGTTATAAAATTATTAATTAGAATTATCCTTAAGTGAACGGCTAGCTTTTTCGTACTTAACCTCTTCAATAATAAGGCTTAAAGTTTGAGAGTCTAAATTTCCCGTCGGGTCCAGGGAGTGCTTAGCTTGAAAATCTTTAATAAAGGTGTCATAGTCATTAGTACTAACCATACCTAATGCTTTAAGCATTTCTATGATTTGCTCTTGCTCCTGTTGGCTAATCATTAAGTCATTTTCGAGATAAGGTGATTTTTCCTCGTTTGAAGTTTCTAAAACGTTGTCTGTGGCAGCAATTTGAACTGGGCTAGGATTAGAATTAGAAACTAAAATGTCAAAATTACTGGCTAAGCCGATAGTAGAACCGGTAGTTACGGCCGCCGCAACAATTAATATTAAAAATATAAAATGTTCTTTTCTCATAACTGCTCCTCCTATAGTCTCTACCTGTTATTTTAAAAGTTTCGAAAAAATTTTGCAATTTAATTAAAATTATATAGCTTTTTTAATAAATAAAAAAACAACCCCTTTTGATAAGGAGTTGTTTAGTCAATGTTTTTTTATAAGCTAATTACTTTTTACCCGCGCTATTATATGTTTAACTATCCTTTATGATGGTTACATCAGTGGAATTAAACATGGCGAAAACCTCATCACCTTCGCTAAGATTCAAGGTTTTAGCAGCTTGGGCAGTAATGGTAGCGTAAACAGGATTATCTCCTATATCAATAACTATCTCAGTCATATCATGCCCTTCTTTAATATTCATAACTTTTCCCACTAATTTATTCGGATCACTAATGCGCATTTATGGTGACCTCCCTTTTTCAATTAGGATGTGCTTTAGTTTGAAAAATTATAAATATTAATAAAAAGCTGTTCTCTAACAACCCTCGGCAATTAATTAGTGTTTCTCAAAATAAACCCGACAAAAATGATAGAAGTTTTAAAAAAGCAGGTTTTTCAGCTAAAGCATAAATTGATATCAAGATAAATGTCATAATTCCCAGTAGAAATACCTCTAATTCAATTATTTTTTTCATGACTTTTAGACCTTCTTTTAATATACTTTTATTTTTAAATTTAACCGTATAAGTAACGGCTGTCTTTTTAGACAATATGAATTTAGATGATAATTACTGTGTTGCCTTTTTGCTGTTTGCATTGTTTCTTGGTTTCGGCAATAGTTTTGGAGAGAGTGCCGGTTTCAGTAAAGTCACCGGTACGGTTGGTAACAACCGCAATAGACAAGGTGGCCATAGGAAAGGTTTTTATAAAGCCGTTCCGGTCTTGGGATACTATATATCCGCACTCCCAATCAGAAGCAGAGTAAAGGGGTTGAATCAAATCTGAAAAGGTAGAAATAATGTCATTGCACAGTTTTTCTAAATTCTCTAGGTTCCGGGTGATAATTACAAAATCATCGCCGCCGATATGTCCCATAAAATCTTGGTCAGAACAGCAGAGCATCATGGCCTGAGCTAAAGTTTTGAGCATGCAATCTCCGTTGGTAAAGCCGTAAGCGTCGTTATAAGCTTTGAAGTTGTCGAGATCCAGGTAAATAATGGCATAAGGCTCCTTTTCCTGAATAATGGTTCCAATAGTATGCTGAATCGTGTTGTTGCCGGGCAGGCCGGTGAGGGGACTGGCATCGGCTGCCTTTCTTTCCCGTATGCTGATAGCGGCCAGCAACAAATCACGTACAGTAACTATGCCCAGATAGCGTCCTTGTTCAGTTACGATGACAGCATCATAGACGCTGACAAAGTCCCGATCCATAGCTAAGGCAGCCATTTCATCGACTGTGGTGCTGCAGTCTACTGCCATGTAATCTTGTCCTAACAGTTCGCCTACAGTACGGCGGTAACTAAGTCCGTAGCCAAATTGCCCGCTAAAGCGTCCCAGCAGATAACTGCGGGTGAGAATGCCATGGAAATGTCCCTCCTTATCTGCTACACAAAACTCTGTCAGCGAGGGGTCGGATTTCATTTCTTCGTAAATGAGAAGAGCCTGATCGTCAGGAGAAACCGGCGGCTTACGCTGACAGATGGCTCCGACGGTATCAAGCCCGGATAAATAGGAGAGGGGAGCTTGCCTTTTTTGGCGCAGCCGCCGGATAAGAACTTCCAGTTCCCCGGGCAGGCTTGGAAATTTATCGTCGGGGCGGGCCAAAAAGTAACCTTGCCCAAAATCCACATCCAACTCAATAAGTGTGGACAGTTCCTCTGGAGTTTCTATTCCTTCGGCAATGATCTGAATTCCAGCTTCCCGGCAAAACTTTACGATACCTAAAATAACCGATCTTTTGCGGCTATCACGGTCAATTCCCCGTACAATAGACATATCAATTTTTAAATAATTAGGAGAAAAGGAGCAGGCGCGGGCCAGCCCGGAATAACCGGAACCAAAGTCATCTATGGCAATCTTAAAGCCCTGCCGTTGGTAGTGGGCAATGGCTTCTGTAAAGACGGGGAGGGAAGAAACACTGCTCTTTTCGGTAATTTCAAAAATAATATCATCGGGATTTAGTCCCAATTTTAAAAGCTTTTCCTGGGTAAAGCCGGCAATAAAGTCAGGATCATAGATAATATTGGGGTCCACATTCAAAAAAAGCTTATGTCCGAAAGGCTTATTATGAGCACCTTTTAAGGCTTGAGTACGGCAAAGCTTTTCTAGTTCCCATAGCTTACGGGCTTTGCTGGCCATCCTAAAGAGCTGTTCAATGTTTAGATGGCAGGAGGGAAGGGCTATGCGGCTCAAAGCTTCATAGCCCCAAATAGTGCCATTTTGAAGGGAGACGATAGGTTGGTAAACCGACCGTATATAGCCGCCGTTTATAATTTCGAACAGCATATTAGCAGTATTCAAACCTCTCACCTTTCTTACAGCCATAAGGCGGGAATTAATGTCTTCTTTAGTGATGCAAATATTTTTAGGCATGGCATTGTGCATTTATTGTTAAACGCTCCTTTAATAAAATGAACGGCTGAAAATATCGAAGAGACATACCGGTATTTAATTTTCAGTTTACGTCCTGTCGTCAGCCCCTTAAGCTGAATAAATAGTAACTCAGCGATTTTCTTATATAAAAGTGTAATATAAAAATGTAAAATGCTATTCATGTGTATGTAAAATGTATGAAAAATTAAGGGTTATACGCTCTAGGTAGTTGGTAAGAGGTAAAAATATGGGAGATAGTGCATTGAGAATGTTAGTGAGCATCATACACGCATTGATAATACCGCAACCTTTTGCTATAATAATCAGCGTAATTTTATTAGGGAGGCTTTAATACACCTTATGTGTGCTGCGATTCGGATTCGTAAATAAGGCGTGCGGAGTAATGAAGGTATATGTACCTTCAACTATTTTCGTGCGCCTTTTTTTCGACCTAAACGAATCGAAAGAGGTGTATTTTTTATGTCCCCCAATAAAAACCCAAAGCCCCAATTGCCCCTTTGGGTATCCCAAAACTTTTTGACCAGTTATCCAACTATTAAAAGATTGCTTAATATATCTAACCTCGGAATTAACGATCATGTAATTGAAATTGGCCCCGGAAAAGGGCATATAACCCGTTTACTAGTTGAAAAATGCCGCAAGGTAACTGCTGTAGAGATCGATGAAAAGTTATATAAAAAACTGCTCGATAAATTCGGCCAAACTGAGAATTTTTATCTTTATCATCAGGATTTCTTGAAATGGCAGCTTCCGGTTGCTGAAACTTATAAAGTTTTTGCTAACATTCCTTTTTGTCATACTACCAAGATTATTCGTAAATTGACGGAAAGCAGGAATCCGCCTACTGAAGCCTGGCTGACGATGGAAAAGAGCGCAGCCCGGCGCTTTATGGGCAAGCCCCGTGAAACGCTTAGGTCGCTCATGATAAAACCTCTGTTCAATCTGGAAATTGTTTACCACTTCCGGCGGGAGGATTTTCATCCCAAGCCCGGTGTGGATGTCGTACTAGTTCATTTGCAGAAAAAGATACAACCTGATATAGCAGCAACCCAATGGCGTGATTATGAATACTTTATTACTAAGGCTTTTCAAGGCAATCAGGCCGGGTTGCGGCGTATGTTCAATTCCAAGCAATTGAAGCAAGCTTTGCGGGAAGCCAATATTAATGGCTTTGTATTTGGTGAAATTTTATATGTACAGTGGCTTTGCCTTTTTCGATGCTATTGCCAACATGTGCTGGGCATCAAAGAATAAAGATATTCTACGTAATAGAGCCAGTATTGATTCGTTTGACATCCAGTGGGGGTAGAATCCCCTACTGGATGAAACCTCATTTAACTATGCCCCAGGAGATTTTTGCCGTGCCCATGATGATGGAAAGCAAATTCATTTTATTATCCTCTTTTTCAATATTTATGTTTTGCGGTGTTTAGTAAAGCAACATTTCATAGCTGCCTTGGGTCTTTATAACTTTTAGGTTGCATCTGACCGGTTCTACCCCAAATACACGACGAAGCTGTTGGAAATTTTCACGTTTGCAGGAGTGCAATATGTCTTGAACGCCCCGCCCACCTAATTCCTTAGGTTCCAGGGTAAATGTTTGATTTTCACTGGCTTGGCACTCATCAGACAACGTGAGCTGCCAAATATAATTGATTAAAGCATCAGGTAACAGTGCCTTCACCTCAGGAGATACGGATAAATTCGCAGCCGTCATGATTATTTCTCCTTTCACTAATTCTTATGGCCCCATATTACATAAGCTACTTAAACGGAAGTTAAACTGAATTTAAATTGAATGTAAACGCGGGAGGCTATGTTATGCATTCCATTTACGCAAAATAGATTTTATACTGGTAAGTACAGCTAAGACCAGCGCTTAGAGTATGAATATAAAATGTAACAGCTGTTTAACTTCTGTTTATATTACTCGTTTATAGTTGTCTTCAAAGGGGTGATGTTATGAATAAAATTTTAGTGGTTGATGATGATGCTTATATTCGTGAGCTTGTCACCACTTTACTTAACCAGGCAGGGTACTCAGTTTGCGAAGCTGCTAATGGCCGCGAGGCCCTACTTAAACTGGAAGAAGAAAAAATAGATCTGTGCGTATTGGATATAATGATGCCTAGTATGGATGGATTTGAATTTTGCCACACTGCCCGCCAGTATTATGAGAACTTACCTATCCTGATGTTGACAGCTAAAGGTGAAGTTAGTAATAAAGTAAGAGGCTTTGACTTGGGATGTGATGATTATTTGGTTAAACCCTTTGAGGGTGAGGAATTAATTGTCCGTGTCCGTGCACTTTTAAAACGATACAACATTATTCTCGCCCAGGAAGTTACCATCGGTAAGCTGACCATCAATCATATCAGTTATACCGTAACAGCTAATGGCAAAACGTTAGATATCCCAATGAAAGAATTTGAGCTGTTGTATAAAATGGGTGGGTACCCGGGTAAAACCCTGACCCGCGATCAGCTCATCGAGGATATATGGGGTTATGATTTTGACGGTAACGAACGCACCTTAGATGTTCATATCAACCGGCTCCGGGACCGCTTTCCGCCTGATGAATATGGCTTTAAAATTACAACTATCAGGGGTTTGGGATACCGGCTGGAGGTGGTTTTATGAGAAGAAATAAGCATAGGCATATTCGCACACATTGGCTGAGCAAAGAAGAAACACACATGAAACCATATGGGAATAGGCATATCTACACTCATTGGCAGGAGAGCGAAGAATCACATTATCAGAATAAAAGCCATGTGATATTAACCATTATTTATTTTTGCCTTGTTCTAACAGCTAGTATGTTAATAAGTTACAGGCTTATGGTACTTTTATCAGGCTACCTGGAAGGGGCTGTAAGTTACCTTGTGTCTGTTTTACTAGGCTTTATCATTTTTGCGGTGCTAGGAAAGCTGGTTGCCGAAATGTTGAAACGAACGCGTTATGGCCAAGAACTAATTCATACCCGTAATAGCTTGTATGAAAAAACCTTGGAAGCACTAGAACGGATTTCACATGGGGATTTTACAGTATCTGTCATTACGGATGGACATGACCCCTTCAATAAAATTGCCGAAAGCGTTAATAAGATGGCTCATGAACTTTCTTCCCTGGAAACCCAGCGGCAGGACTTTATTTCTAATGTATCACATGAGATTCAGTCCCCGCTTACATCTATTAGTGGATTTGCAGCACTTTTGAAAAATACTGCATTAACAGAAGCGCAGCGTATTCATTATCTGGAGATTATAGAAACCGAAAGCAAACGGCTTTCCAAGCTAAGTGACAATTTGTTGAAATTATCCAATCTTGAAGCTGAAAACACCTCCTTTTCACCAAGTACATTCCGGTTAGATAAATTAATCCAAAATGCGGTACTGATGCTGGAACCCCAGTGGATGGAAAAATCAATTACAATTGATGTGGAGCTTGACCAAGCAACCGTTACTGGTGATAAGGAATTGCTCATACAGGTGTGGACGAACCTTTTGCATAATGCAATTAAATTTACCCCCGAGAGTGGAGAAATCAGGGTTACTTTAAAAGAGAAAGACGGTAAGCTTATTTGTCATATTTCTGATAATGGTATTGGCATTCCTAAAAAAGATCAGATGCACATTTTTGAGCGGTTTTATAAGGTGGATAAATCCCGTGACCGCTCCCGGAGCGGCAATGGTCTGGGATTATCCCTCGTAAAGAAAATCATTGAGTTGCATAATGGTACCATCACGGTTCAGAGCACTTTAGGCCAGGGTTCCGTCTTTATCGTTTTACTACCGATGGAACAAGAGAATTGAACCACCAAGATTCTGTGGTCCAGTGGCTTGAGGTTAAAGATTAATGAAGCAATCATATTGTTACTTTTCTAGCTTGAACTCCGCTGCAGCGGAGTTTTTTGCTGAGTTTAAATTCGGTTTAAATAAGTATTGTACTCTTAGGAAAAAGGTTAGGAGAGGTTACCATATGATTCTTGGTATTGATTGGAATATGTGTGATGGCTGCGGAAAATGTGTTGAATTTTGCCCGCAAAGTGTGTTGGAGCTTAAAGAAATAAGTCAAGCTGATTATAAAAAGCTGCGATGGTTTGGCAAAATGAAAGTCAAGTTTAAGGGAAGTATAAAATCCAACGTAATTAATGCATCTGATTGCATAGGCTGTGGAGAATGTGCAGATAACTGCCATGAAAATGCTATTAAACTAAAGGGGCAACGAATAAAGCGCTGGCGCAATCATCCTGATGACAAAATCATAACCCAACGCTGATCTTACAGTGTTCCCATTAAACTGCAACGTTTACAAATGATTTATATGCACTTCATCATCATACTTGTTTAGGAATTTTGCCTCAAAAAAACATCGGATTGAAAGAAGTTAAAGTTATTATCTAATATATTGACTAAAAATTGCAGGGTACATATAATATAGTTGTCGCGACAACTATATTATATGTTTTATTAGATTTTATTCTAAATAAAAAATGAGAACTTTTTGAAAATATTTACTTAGACTGACTGACCTCATCGTTCGTCCTGGGTGAACAAAGGGTGAAGACTGTGGAACCGGGAAACGTATTGATAGATGCTAATCCCTGCGGGGGAAGGAGCTGTGCTATTTGTATAAATTCAAAAAGAATAGTTTGAGAATACTGAAAATATTTCATCTCTTTGCAGCATGCTGTTGGGTGGGAGGAGCGATGTCGATGATAACGTTAAATCTAAACAATTCGGCCGCTCTGTCGGAAGGAACACTGTATGGTATAAATCTTGCCAGTCATTTTATAGATACTGTGGTAGTAGCTGCATGTGGCGCTTTAGGGTGCTTAATCACAGGCTTATTATATGGAGTATTTACTAATTGGGGATTTTTTAAATACAAATGGATTATATTGAAATGGGCGCTAACAGCTTTTTCATTGACCAGTGCTATGTTGTTTTTAGGGCCTGGGGAAGGTGCCATGCTGGAGCTGAGCCGTGAACTTGGTAATACCGCATTACATAATGATTCTTATTTAGCCGTTAAGGCAAGCCATTTATTCTGGTCTATATTACAAATAACTTCTTTGTCTCTCATGATCATCTTGTCAGTATTTAAGCCCTGGGGTAAAAGAGGCATTACTAAAAGATTAGCCAATCAAAGTTGTTAAACTTAATTGGCTTGATTAAACAAATTAACTCGAAAGGCCGGGGTAGAGAAGTGCGATGATTAAAATCAAGGGGAAAGGTTTAAGGATTCTAAAGTTTTTTCATTTACTGTGTGTTATGTGTTGGGCAGGTGGCATCATTTGTTCTTTCGGCTTATTGATACAATCCAGTACTACGGCTAATCGGGAAAATTTAATCTATCTTTTTAGTTTGATGGAATTTCTGGATTACTACTTTATTATTAGCGGTGCTCTGGCTACTATTGTGGTTGGTGTTATTTATGCCATATGTACTAATTGGGGATTTATCAAAATACGCTGGATTGCTATAAAATGGATTCTTTCATGGGTTATTATCATTACCGGCTCAGTATTTTATTTGCCTTTTGTAGAACAGATGCAAGAGATCATTGCGATGCAAGGGCTGGCGGCCATGAAAACCCCTGCTTATACAGGGATTTATCAGAATTTTGTCATATTGTTTATCTCCCATATGGCTTTGGTGATAATTATGATTTTGCTATCCACAATAAAGCCGAAGCTGGAAATAAAGAAAAAACCCCGGATAAAAAGCACGTAAGATTGTTTATCTTATATATTGATTGGAAATAGCAGTGTGTATATAATATGGTTGTCAAAACAACTAAAGGCGATGATATATATGGTATTAAAATTAGAGGATTCATTGGGTTTTATTTTAAATAAAACGAATACAAAACTTAAAAACAAATTATTTCAGCGATTTAGCGAATATGACATTACACCAGAACAATGGTCTGTTCTTAAATGTCTATGGGAGCAAGAAGGGATTACCCCTAAAGAATTGGCAGATAGGACCTTTAAAGATAAACCAACTACTAATCGTATTCTTGAAAAGCTACAAGCGAAAGAATTGATTGTACGAAAGCCTCATCCGGAAGATAAAAGAGCTTTTCAAGTTTTTTTAACTGATCGTGGTTGGGCCTTAAAGGATGAATTAATTCCTAAAGCAAGGGAGTTATTTGAGGAAGCTACAACAGGAATAGAAAAAGCTAAAATTATGGAAATGAAAGAACTATTAAATAAAATATATGATAACCTTAAATAATTATTTACGGGATACAAAAACGTATTTATAAATAAGGCTCTACAATGACCTTCAGGCAGGCTATAGAAGAAATAACTCGCCAAAATGGAGGGTGATACTGTAAAAATGAGTTTTTTACAAACAGGGAACGAACATGGGAATACCGGGCAAAAAAGCCCGGTATATCCCGAGCATAATTCTGGCGCATCTTTATTATTTAAAGTTCCTACCTATAATTTTTATACTAATAAGAAAAACGAGCGGGGAACTACTATGGAGGAGAAAGAGACTAAGAGAAGATTCAACGCTTGGGCTGCTATTATTTTAGAGTTATTGGCTTAAAGATGCCGGTTCTTATCCTTTTTTCTTAAGAGTAGTACTAACAGATTGATTAAAATTAAGTTATATAGCCTTTATCTCTCCCTAAAAAGGAGGCAATCCTGATCTCACCATTATTTTATGGGGAATAAAAGGAAAACTTAAATCTTTGCTAATAAATCATTTTTCAATTTTGCGATAGCAGATTTTACTTTAAGAATTCCGAAAAATAGCCGGTCAGAAATATTCCTATTAAACTACAATGTTTACAAATGATTTATATGCACTTCTTCATTATATTTCTTTAGGAACTCAGCCACTAACCTACGATGGCATTTTGAAGGTTTATCTTCGGAACAAAGTAAACATATAACTTCTGGTTCATTTTTTGTCTCAATTCTGGTCAAAGGTTTTCTTTTCTCCAAGAGATTATTAAATATGTTTTCATATTCAGCCCAAGAAATCTTTTTTTCTTTATAATCTTTTAGGAGTGTTTCAGTAGGTGCAAATTCAAGACGATGATCATAATCTATATTTACTAATTCTAATACAAACTCTAAATCTTGCTTTTTAGAATAACCTGCAAGTTGAGATGTATTATTTAAACGGATATCAATAACTTTTTTAACTCCGGCATTTTGGAGTTTATGAATGAATTCCCGCAAATTCTTTTTGGAAAAACCAATTGTACAAACTATCATTTGTGTTTCCTCCCTTTAAAAAAGAGTTAACTGTGTAACTGTCTCGGAATATTCTTTTGTACTAGTACCATGCATTTCAGGAATTCTTGCGGCGTCAAATTCGCAGCGCAGCGGAGAATTTCCGTAGGGCGAATTTAATTCACCCGAGGATTTTAAATCCCTTTGGGGTGAAGCGATCAACGGGAGCGGCACCCAAATAAAAGAGGGAAAAAGCCTTTTCAATCAGTATGAGGGACTCTGTTGGGATTATTATTCACAATAAAATTGTTTTTCTAGCCAATGATCAAAGTGATATGTATGATCATTAGTTAAATACATATTTGAGTATAAAAAGGTAATCAAATCCATGTCGTCGAAAATATCAAATATCCATTCATCCCAATTGTCATAGTCCTCATCACCGAACTCATCATTGGCCTCTATAGTCTCCATTAAAAATCGAGACTCTTCCACAATTAGATATAATGCTAACTCTTCTATTACGCTGTGGGCTATTAATTGACCGCCCACGGACGCCTCCAATCGAAATTGAATAACCGTATGGCGTAAGATATATAAGAAGTCATAATCGTATCGCATAAGAAATTGCGATGGTAGTGATAACTCAAGCCAAGAAGTGCCTATTTCTCCAATATGCGACCCTTTTGGCATTGAAGAAAGTGCCTCTATATCCTCCCGTAAATTATCAAGAAGAATATCGCTACCAATCACAAATGATGTGGCCGCAAGAGTTCCGAATGTGTCCACAAGATATGGTGACCATGCTTCGTGTTTTCTATAGTCGTTCAAATCAAATTTATCGCCCGTATTTGAGTCTGCTTCCCCCGGGAGGCTATGCCAGTTTAATGCTTTGCATATGCCTTTGCATTTATCCTTTCGTATAGACTCTCCGGATTCGTAACGACTCCATGTTTTTGTTCCAACCCCTGCTCTTGAGGCAGCCTCTTCAATGGTGAGATTTAGCTCATTCCGTCTAAGTTTTATGGATTTGGCAAGCGCTGAGCTGCCCTTAACTGATTTTTGTCCCATATTTTCTTCTCCTTGCCACTCCATTTAATGACATGTCACGATATGGTCATTATGTCATATTGTTGTGGTTGTGTAAAGAAATTTATAGAGTCTATCCCTCATAATTCACATATTCCTTCGAAGGAATTTACCGGCTTCCTCCGAAGCGCACAAATAAAAGACATGCCTTCCCCTTGGCGGAAAAGGCATATCTCTTTCTGGTGCCGATGGCCGGAGTCGAACCATCATGTAAGTTATCCGCCGCATTTTGGTCCCTCAGCTTCACCGGAAGCATTGGGATTGTAACGTACTCTAACGGAATCCTCAGACCTAAAAAGCCTTGTATAATGGGAGTTTGCGGCACTTAAAACCCGGAATTCCACGTCACCCCAAGGCTTTCTCAAAGAGCGGTTTTGACATAAATTTTGGACGTTGGAGGGATATCTGGATCATCTGTCGTCGGAAGGTTGAACGTGTGGTAATCAAAATCCGATATTGTAATAGTCATCCTACTGCTGACAAATATTTTCAGGAGTTGATGACTGTGAAAATCAAGAATATTATGGGCAGCTTTTTGAGCCGTATCCTGATATCGTTACACTGGACGAATTCAGAGCCATGTTAGGGGGCAATGGAGAAACCACGGCACGAAGATTTTACATGGGAACCATATAAAGTACTTTTACACCCGAAGTACTTATAGGATACCTAAAGTATGGGTTATCGAGTATGTATTAAGCGGCCATTATGCCCAATACCGGCAAGAGCTAAAGTACAGGTTTAGCAGTGAAGAAAAGTGAGAAAACAAGAGAGCATAGGTTTTTTGCTTGTTCTCTTGTTATATGGAAATAAATTCATATGGCTGATATAATTTATATTAACAAAGTTGTTTTCATTGATATTGTATGGAGGTCTTTTGATGTCGGATGTGAATGAACTTTTGAATAATGCAATTAAAGAAACAGAGAAATTGAATTAAGGAGAAGTTTTCCTTGTAAGAGATTTATTCAAAGGCTATGAATGGAATCGGATTTCTCGTAGTGAACGACTTTTGCTTGGCACAATGTTCTTGAATTATGTAAATACATCAAAGGATTCTATACAAGCGATTGAGAAGGCTTCTTCGGGACAGCAGAAATATAGGATTAGAACGAGATAGTCAGTTAGGTTAATAATGAAGTTACTGAGTTAAGTAGTTGTCTATAATTAGAAGCTGTATATAGTCTTACGCCAATACTGTGTTATGCGACATCAATTTAAATTGGGGTGAATTTATTGGGAGAAATTGCAATAAAATCCGCGTTGTATAATACTGCTGATATAAAGCTTACTCTCAAAGAAGTGTGGGATTATCAGCATTATGAACTTAATGAGCTTGGAAATAAGAATATTGAATTTCTTTCAAATGAAAAAAACGAAATCGAAGAAGATTATCAAGACTTATGTTGGACATTACAATCAATACTTGAGTTTCAAGATTTGCAATCAACAATAATTCCGCAATCAGGGCAATTCCTTCAACAAAATTATTGTTACTACGAGAGTATAAATGTATTACGTGAAGCATGTTTGTCAGGGCTCAATTGTTGTCTGCATACATCTTTTTCTGGTCTAAGATCATCCTTAGAGCTAATCTTGATGCACTTATACTGGAAACAAAAAATGGAATCAAAATCTACTTATGAATTATTTTACGAATGGCTATTAACTGGAAAACACAAATTAACTTTTGCCAATTTAATATCATTCATAGGCAAAAAATATAATAATCCAATAAATTGGGATATAGAAAAACGGATTAAAAAGGCATATTCCAAGCTATGCAGTTACGCACATACCCCGCTATTACATGAGAGCCTTACCTCAATGAAGATGTCAAATGTACCGGGTGTTTCAGAAAAGGTATTACACTATTGGGTGCTACTTTTACACGAAACTGCACTAATTATTCTTCACCTTTTGATTATAGCTTACCCGATATCTTTATTCCCAGTCGATACTATTATGAAGTTTGGCTTTAATACCCCAATTGGTGCCTTTTTTGATAAATTTAATTATGTACCATTGAAAAGAGCATTAGGAGAAAAAATGTGTAATGAATATGGTTTATTTTACAAAACGAATACTGATGTGGTTTATAAATTGGAGTGGTTCTATAACAGGCCAAATCTTGAATTACCTGAAATACTATCTACGTGGTGTGAAAAAGAAGAGGGTCCGATACCGGTAGGTATTAGCTCCATCGAAGATTCTCAAATTAATTGTATGAGAGCTCAAATTAAAGCTAAATTAAGAGTAATTTCATTCGGTCTTACTTATAGTGCAATAGGAATGAAAGTTGAAAACTATAGTAATGATGGGATAAGAATTATTAACGACGTTGATGTCTAATACTTAAAATATGTAGTTGAAATTGGAATTGCCTGTTAATAAATGTTCAAGCTGCTAGGTTGATAAGTTTTAAAAAGGCAAACTAAACGGAGCTAACATGACCCTGGCATGAAAATTTATAAAGCTGCTTTAAAATTGCTTGAAAGTGATTTATACTACCAAAACGCGGCATGTTTAAATATGCAGAAATAATTATAAAGTACAATTTGTAAAAATAATTAATGATAATAATGCAGCTTTCAATTATGTTTATTTGGAACCGTACATTAGGCTAAATAATGAGAAGGTTCACAATAGGACTGTTATGTAATTAAAGGCACAATTCCTATGTTTCGAGCTTTAAGGTTATAAATTTTTGAGAAGCAAGATTTAAGCTTCGAGGAAACCGTTACTATTATGCAAAACAGTTGTAAGGGCACGGGTTGCTATTTGGGGAGGATAGAAATGGAGTTTTCAAAAAAAATACAAGAATTGCGAAATAGAGCCCAAGAAACTCAAGCTGCAAATAAAATTATTGATACGTTGACTCAATTAAAATTGAAGAATGATGATACAACTTCTTACAGATGGATCTGGGAACTTATTCAAAATGCAAAAGATGTTGCTAACTCCAGTGGGATGGTTGACATTATTATTAACTTTGACGAAGGCAACAAATTTATTGAATTCAAACATAACGGTAAACTATTCTCAACAGAAAATATTGTTTTTCTTATAGAACAAGTTTCCACTAAAGATCGCACAATAACGGATTCTAAAAAGAAGAGGACTACAGGAAAATTTGGAACGGGATTTTTAACTACGCATTTGCTTTCAGAAAAAGTAAGGGTATCCGGATATTCGCAGGATGTCGGTGAACAGCCGTGTTCATTTAGTGTTGTTTTAGACCGCTCCGGTGCGGATAAAAGATCAATAATAAATGCGATGCAAGAGAGCTGCTCTCAGTTGGATAAAAGCACAACCATGACCAATGGCGAAATAATAAATGAGAAAAATTTTAATACTTGCTTTACTTATATTTTGGATGAATCTGGAGTGTTGACTGCCAAGAAGGGTCTGAGGAACCTACTTATTTCTGCACC
This sequence comes from Bacillota bacterium, assembly GCA_023395515.1. Taxonomy (GTDB): domain Bacteria; phylum Bacillota; class Syntrophomonadia; order Syntrophomonadales; family Syntrophomonadaceae; genus JAAYRQ01. The sequence goes on along the minus strand of JAEWZB010000029.1, from coordinate 3,617 downwards.
TTACGTATTTGCTTTTGTTCCCGAGATAAATTCAATAACAGTCACAAGCGACCAATATATCCAAAAAATTAGCCGTGAAGAAATAATTAAAACTGATCTCGAAAATGCCCAGGTAACAAGAATTACAATCGCAACAAAAGACAAAAAGAAAGACAGATATATTTTTGTTTTGGGAACGTATGATTTATCTATTGCTGTGGAAGTTGAAACACACGAAAAATATAATTTTATAGCAAATTTCGCTCCCCAGTTACCAAAAATATTTTGCGATTTTCCGCTCTTGGGAACAAATGATTTTTCATTTCCTGTAGTAGTAAATAGTTCATTGTTCAATCCAACAGAACCTCGAAATGGAATTTATTTAACGGATAAGGGGCATGAACAAATAACAGAAAACAAGCAAAAGTTAGTGGAGGCTTACCAGCTTTATATTAAGATGCTGGACTATTTTTTGGGAAAAGGTTATGAAGGTATTTACAACATTGTAAAAATTCCTGAGCAGCCCGATAAGGATTGGATATCGAAAGAATGGTTTGAGCAAGAAGTGATTGATTCATTAAAATCCCACATTAAACAAATACCACTTGTTTGTGCACATGGTGGGGAAAAAAGACCTCTTTTTGATGACTGGGGCGACCCCTGCGTATTTATTCCAAAAGATGTAGATGAAACTGTCAGGGGCAAGGTATGGTCGCTATCAAGCAAAATAATTCCCCATATGATTACAAAGCATGAAGAATTGGAGTGTTGGTATAATTCCTTGTGGGATGAGTGCCATAACTATGGGGTATTAGAATTAATCGAAAGAGTAGAAAAATTTGAAAATATTGATGAATTATCAAAAAATGTTATGGGTAATGCAACAGACTGGTTAAATGAATTATTAGCGTTGTTCTATGCAAATGGAAATGCTTTAACAAATAGACTTGGCAGGAATCCGTGTGTTTTCCCAAATCAGCAGGGCGAATTTTGTGATATAGATACAATTTCGATTGATTGCGGTATTGATGAAATCTACAAAACAATGTCGGATATGATTGACCTTGATTTCAAAAGCAAGTTATTGGATAGAAAAATCAAATATGAATTTTTGCCTAATGTAAAGAAATTTACATTAGAAGATGTCTTTTTAGAAATTGAAAAGAAATTACAGAATTCACATCCGAAAATAGAGGATTTTTATAAAAATATCATTTGCTTGCAAGCTGAACAAAACGAAGAACAAAATGACTTTTTAAGTCTTTTTAAAAAAGATTCTTGGGAGAGGAATAAAGTTTCGAAACATTCAAAAGAGCTTCTTAAAGCAGCATTGAAATTTTGGAGAGAGAAAATAAGCAAGCAGATAGGCTCACGTGAATGCGTTGAAAATTTTGCTGCTTCTCGATTTGGTTTTTCAAATAATGAACAACAGGCAATTATTTGGTTGTCAAAATTCATTCATATATTAGTAAAATATGAGCAAGAAAATTTACTTGATAGAATCGCTATTTTGCCTGATCAATATGGTAATTTTAAAAAGTGCGCAGAATTGTCTCTTGATTCAGGCGAAATTGAAGAAATTCTTAAGGATGCGTGTAAATATGCCGGATATGATGTGCGTGAAACGTTGTTATTAAAAGACATTTATTTCAATCTGCCTAAAAATAGAACTGTCTACTTGGATAACATTTCCGAGAAGATTACTAAGTATATTAAGGAAAATAAAAATAGTATAGGAAAGAACAATTCCGAAGAGAAAGAAGTATTTCAAAAAACATACCTTTGGCTTAGAGATAATTCAGCTAATGAAACGGTCAAAAAATGCTTCAAGGAATTATTAGCTAATTTACATTGGTTTTACAACGATAATGATATTGCTGAAAATATGTCCAAAGTGGAAGAATACAATGATATATTAAAAAAATATGGTGTTTCTGGAATGCAAGAATTAGAAAAAATATTGTCTCGCTCAGATATTGAAAGTAATCCTAAAGAAGTGGTGGAAATATCAAAAGAACTTCTTGCACAATGGGGCATTGCAACTGAGGATGATTTAAATCGAGCATTAGCTAATAATGTTCTCGGGGTAGATTTTATACATAACTCCAAACCCGATTTCGGAATGTTTAGCTATGTAAAAGAAATTCTCGCGCGTTCACAAAAGAACATTATTGAGTATTTAAACACACAACCGGAGTACGATGTTTCAGATTACTTCGAAATAAGTAAAACGATTTTTATAGTAAAAAAACATAATACTCAAATTTATATAATTGCACGACCTTCTGATTATGGCCAAATAATTTTATATTATGATACTGAGTTGGATGTTCTTGATTATGAAAAGGATTGCGAATTGTGGGTTGAAGATGGAGAAAGCAATCCACAAAAAATTACATTTGGCAAAATATTAAAGTTAACTGGCGTTAACAGAATTCCCCTAAGGAGCATAAGAGAAAAATGATTGACATTAATGAAGTGTTACAATTGTTGGAAGACCCGGCTTCAAAAAATCTTATTTGTAGAGAGTTAGAATTCAGACCACAAAATTTAGCCATATTTATAGCTACTCTGTCAAACACGACAGATGAATACGGTTACATTGTAATAGGAGCAAGCAAAAATACAGATAAGTATTCTATTAATGGAATAAGTGCTGGATTTAAGATAGATGAACCTATCAAACGGGCACTCGATTTATTGTCTGAGCAACCGAAAATAAACTTCGGGCGTCTTACTATTGATGATAAAAATATTTATGCAATCAAAGTAAAAAAGATTACAAACGACATTTTCTTCAAACCTACACAGAATACAGAATCGCAAGCCGATTTATTTATTCGTGATCTTTACTTGGCTTGCATTAAGCTTCAATCACGCAAGCTTTATGTTAATGTCACAGAAGATGAGCGTAATGACTTTATTGCAGATTTACTTGAAACAAACGGATATCGGCTAAAAGATCAAACTCGTCGCGGAAGTTCTGCCACAGGAAAATCGTCTGGCGAAGTTGATATTTGGGTTGAAAAAAACGGTATGCCGTTTACTATTATAGAAGCTCTTAATTTAGATAGCGTGAATACTTCTTATCTTGATACTCATTTTGATAAAATATATTCTTATGACACAGCAGGGAATGCGTTCAATGTATGCTTGGCATATGTGAAAGTGAGAGATTTTGGTTCTTTTTGGGATAAGTATTGCGACCATGCTAAAAAGCATGTATACCCAGTAATGCTTATTTCATCAAATATTAATGCTGATAAAGATTACCCATACTCTGACATCAGATTTATGACAACAACCCATAATCGTTCTGGCAAACCTACACATCTTTATCATATATGTGTAAAAATACAGGAAACGTAATTTTAGTAGATTTTATTATAGTTTCTAATATGATAAAAATAGCATTTTTACAGTTCCCGAAACGATATCTTATTCATATAGTAATTCTTATATTGAAATTTTGCCCATCATATTTATAATCAGGCGAAAGTCAACTTTCCATGTAAGCGACAAACCAAACGTCACATACAAAAGGAGAACCAAAGCTGATACGATTTAAATACAAAAAACTTGAAAAACCACAAGTGGTAAATCAAGACCAATGGGAGTATCAGTAGTATATGAACACA
>JAEWZB010000010.1 GCA_023395515.1 Bacillota bacterium | reverse complement strand
GACCAGACAGTGTTACCGAGCCAATTCCTTACTGAGAAAGAATAAAAGACTTACCCCGGGTGGGTAAAACAGTATGGGATTTATCTAACCAGCAATTACAAATCCCCTTTGTTGAAATAATAAATATAATAACTAGGCTTTAAAAAATCTGATTTGCTTATCTTCAACTATGATTTTGATGAGCTTTTTGCTATGCAAAAAAGATAAGTAAGCCGATATACTGGCACTTATTAAAAAATATTGACTGGTATTTATAGGTAAATCCAGTTGGTTGATGACTTCCTGTATAACTTGTTCCCGGCTTTGGAAACTGCTGAGCTTAGCCAGAATTACGTTTATTATGGTCTGGATTTGTTGCTCATTGGCTGCCAAGGTTTGCTGCCAATCATCCATGAATAAACCGTCATGAGATAATATTTTATAGGGGAATTCCACTCCCTTTAATTTCTCCAGTGACTTTAAATAGCTATCTAAATCTCCCATGTACAAAAAGGGAAACTTGACCAAATTACGGTGGGATATAACTGCATCACCAGCAAAAAACACTTCATCCGGGGTTACTATACCTATCTGCCCCATAGTATGACCACTTAATTCTATAATGTTAAATTCTTGCTCATGAATGTTTACAGAATTCCCGGTAACTTCATAGCTGACCTTACTAGGTGCAGACATAACCAATTTATTTTTTAAAGGCTCTAAAGGATAAGCCGAATAAATGCTAAAAGGGCTTAAGATGGGGTTCTCAATGAATATCTTATCTATAGGTGAAGCATATATAGGACAATCACAATAATCTTGAATAGCTTTATTACCACCGGTATGATCACCGTGAAAGTGAGTATTGATAATGCCCCCTATCTTTAACCCCTGTTTTTCCAGTATTTTAATAGTTTTCAGGCCAAAAGAAGCACTGGCTCCACTGTCAATTAACAGGCAGCTATTATCATCAAATACATATACTCCCACTACACTGGGATAATTAATAAAATAGGTATTACCTGTCACATGGTGTAAATCCATAGGTTTTCTCCTTAGTCATTTAATAAGAGTTGTATTATTTCATCACGGTTAGCATTAGGTAAATAATCATTAAGGTTTACGTTATTGAATAAAGATTCCAGACCATTAAGAGTATAAGGTACTTCCTTAAATTGTTTTTCTAATAAATCCATATCCTGAAGAGCAAAAAAGTCGCCGAATATTTTGCAATTTTTTATTATTCCTTCGGTGACCTTTAAGCGCACCTCGATACTTCCCCACTCAAATCTTTTTTGTTTTTTAATATTATAATCAGGTGATTCGCCTATATTCCAGTCCCAGGATTGGTACTTTTGGTGGCACAGCCCGGTAATCTTTTCTAAATCAGCCGCAGTTAAGGTATAGGTCTCTTTTATGTCCGCCTCTTTTTTTAAATTTTGGACGAGTAATTCTTTAAATTCTTCTATGTTTAACGCTCCGGTCAGGTGTTCACTAATATTAGTTACCCGGCTGCGTACAGATTTTACCCCTTTAGATACCATTTTCTCCTCACTGACATTTAAGGCTCTCACCATATTTTCCAGGTTTACATTAAAAAGCAAAGTCCCATGATGCATTACCCTATCCCTATGACGAAATTGAGCATTACCGGAAAACTTCTTTCCATCTATGGTTATATCATTTCTGCCATTATGCTGAGCCTTAATTCCTATTTTATCTAAAGTCTTGATAATAGGAAGAGTAAAGCGTTCAAAATCAAAGCTAACTCCAGGTCGGCTGGGGGCTACAAAAGTAAAATTCAAGTTACCTAAATCGTGATATACGGCTCCCCCGCCGGAAATCCTTCTTACTAAAGCAATTCCTGCTTGGTTAAGAAATTCCCGGTTAACTTCTTCTAAGGCATTTTGGTTTTTACCTATAACTACTACCGGAGAGTTTTGCCAGATAATAAAAAGTGAACTTACGGCAATATTCTTGGCTGCATATTCCTCTAAGGCCAGATTAAAATAAGGGTCATTACTCTTATTAATAATTTCTAACATATTACCTCCCGCTTTATTTTAAATTCTTGTCTTGGTTCTGCTGCAAAATTATTATTCGTTAGTTGAATATATAAATATTCCCTCGCCAGACTCCACATGGGGATACACCAACTGCTTGACTCAATAAGAAAGGGGTACCGGGCCAAAGTCACATCCTGTTCAGTGGCCCGCTCTCCCCGTCCATGGGGTTCGCCCCCTTTCTTCTTTCGCCTTCGCAGGGTGTATCCTCCATGCTACGTCAACGGCTCCTGCATATTTATATATTCAACCTGATTATACTCCTTGCTTCTCACGTCTCACGTTTTACCCCCTACACCTAACAACACTTGCCACTTAATAATAAAGACCGGAAAAATCCGGTCTTAGAGGGTAAATTCCTTAATTGCAATTAGTTATATAAAGGGAAACTAGCCGCTAAGCTATGCACCTCTTTTTTAATTTCCTCAATATGTTGACCTTCTTCTATTAAGGCTTTTCTAAATAGCCCGGCAATTATTTTCATTTCCGATTCTTTCATTCCCCGGGTAGTTAAAGCAGGGGTACCTACTCTTATACCGCTGGTAACAAAAGGACTGCGGGTTTCGCCGGGGATAGTATTCTTATTAACGGTTATATCCACTTCTTCTAACAGGTTTTCGGCTTTTTTACCTGTCATATCCGGGATATTAGTCAAATCTATCAACATCAAATGATTATCCGTACCACCCGAAACAATTTTAAAACCGTTTTCCTGCAAAGCTTCAGCCAAGGTGGCCGCATTTTTCACCACTTGCTTTTGATAATCCACAAATGATGGCTGTAAGGCTTCATAAAAACATACGGCTTTAGCGGCAATAATATGTTGTAAAGGACCTCCCTGGGTACCGGGGAAAATAGCTTTATCTACATCTTTGGCATATTTCTCCTTAGAAAGGATTAAACCGCCCCGAGGGCCCCGTAAAGTTTTGTGGGTGGTGGAGGTGCAAAAATCACCATATTCTATGGGAGAAGGATGTAACCCGGTAGCTACTAAACCGGCTATATGAGCCATATCTACCAGCAAATATGCTCCTACCATATCAGCTATTTCCCTAAAAGCTTTAAAATCTATGATGCGGGGATAAGCGGAAGAACCGCATACAACCATTTTTGGCTTATGCTTCTTAGCCAGATCAGCTACCTGGTCATAATCAATATAGCCTTTATCATTAACTCCATAAGAAACTACATTAAAATATTTACCGGAAATATTTACCGGAGAACCATGACTTAAATGTCCCCCATGGGATAAGTCCATGCCTAAAAATGTATCACCCGGATTTAATACGGCAAAAAATGCGGCGGTATTAGCATTAGCCCCACTATGAGCCTGCACATTAGCATGTTCCGCATTAAATAATTCTTTGGCCCGGTCAATAGCCAGTTGTTCAATCTTATCTACTACATAACAACCGCCATAGTATCTTTTGCCTGGGTATCCTTCTGCATACTTATTGGTTAATATGCTGCCCATGGCGTTGATTACATCCATACTGGCAAAGTTTTCTGAAGCAATCATTTCTAATCCATTTTGTTGACGGTTTAATTCTTCCTGAATATAGGAAGCAATTAACTTATCCATTTAATCACCCCTTTTTTACTTAACCCTATTTTTTCTTAGGTACTAGATGAATAGCATGCTGGTTAAGATCTAATATAGCTTCTGCTACAGCCTCTCCTAAAGTCGGATGAGGATGAATAGTACCTTCTACCTCTTTAGCCGTTAACTTATTTTTTACTAAGACAATACCTTCTAAAATAAGATCACTGGCATGAGGACCTATAATATGTACTCCAATTATAATATCATTTTCATCAGAAATAATCTTTACTAGTCCATCTGTTTCTCCCATGGTCATAGCTTTGCCATTGGCAGAAAACGGGAATTTCCCAACTTTATAATTAATACCGTTAGCTTTAGCTTGTTCTTCACTTAAGCCCACCGTAGCTATTTCCGGAAAGGTAAAAATGCAACTGGGAATCGCGTGATAGGGTAGAGCCGCATCCTTAAGACCGGCAATTTTTTCTACTGCGGCAATACCTTCTTCGGAAGCAACATGGGCTAACATATGGCCGCCTATAACATCTCCAATGGCATATATTCCGGCAACATTGCTGGCAAAATTACTGTCTACCTTAATAAAATCCTTATCAGTAACAATGCCTATACTATCCAGATTTAGTTCTTGAATTCTGGGCCGGCGGCCCCCGGCGGCTAAAACTAAGTCAGCTTCGACTTCTAAAGTCCCTTTTTTTCCTTCCGCCTTTACCATTAGGCCATATTCAGTTTCAATTATTTCCTGAACTGAAGCAGAAGTATGAACGGTTATGTTTTGTTTTTTAAGAAATACACCCATGCGTTTAGATATTTCAGTATCTAATGAATTTAACACGGTGGGCATATATTCAAAAACAGTTACTTCACTGCCAAAGGCATTAAAAATACAGGCATATTCTAAGCCTATAACCCCTCCGCCAATAATGGTTAGTTTTTTGGGTACTTCAGTAATTTCCAGTATTTCATCACTAGTTAAAACCTTTTTGGCATCGGTTCCTTTGATAGGTAAATCTGACGGCTCCGAGCCGGTAGCAATTATAATGTTTGAGGCAGTTATAATTTCGCCATTTACTTGTACGGTTTTGCTATCCACGAATGAAGCTGTTCCCATAATGACTTCAATTCCATTAGTCTTAAGCAATTGTTTAACCCCGGTAACCAAATTCCCTACAATACTATCTTTACGGGCTTTAGCCCCAGCCAAACTAAACTGCCATCCTTCTACACTAATATTAAAATCCTGGCTATTTTGCAAAGTTTTTAAGGCTTTAGCATTTTCAAAATAAGCTTTAGTAGGGATACAGCCCCGATTGAGACATGTACCCCCTAAAGCACCTTTTTCTATTAAAGTTACCTTCATTCCTAATTGGGCGGCTCTAATAGCTGCCACATAGCCTCCTGGTCCCCCCCCAATAACTAAGAGGTCGGTCATTTATACTTCCTCCCATTTTACAACTGGGTTTCTAGCTGCACTAACTTCATCAATTCGTTTAGTTATAGTATTATGGGGTGCATTTATTACCAGCTCAGGATCTTCCTTAGCTTCCCGGGCAATCGTCTTTAATATTTCTGCAAAATCATCCAGCCTTTGGCGGCTTTCCGTTTCCGTAGGTTCAATCATTAGGGCTTCTCTCACAATCAACGGAAAATATACAGTCGGCGGATGGTAGCCATAATCTATCAAACGCTTGGCAATATCCATGGTAGAAACATGGTTTAAGTCCATTTGATGTTTAGAGGTAGCTATAAACTCGTGCTTGCAAAGCCGGTCGAAAGGGATATGATAAGTATCCCGCAGCTTACAGCGCAGATAATTAGCATTTAATACGGCTTGTTCACCGGCATCTATTATGCCTTCCTTACCTAAGGCTTTTATATAAGTATAAGCTTTAACTACTACCCCGAAATTACCGTAAAAAGCTTTTACTTTACCTATGGAGTAAGGTAAATCATAATTAAACTCATAATTTTCTCCGGTTTTCTCTACTACTGGAACCGGCAGAAACTCGGCTAAATGAGCTTTTACTCCTACCGGCCCGGAACCGGGACCACCACCACCATGGGGGGTAGCAAAAGTTTTGTGCAAATTAAGATGGACTACGTCAAAACCCATATCACCGGGACGGCTTATACCTAAAACTCCGTTTAGGTTAGCTCCGTCATAATAAAGCAAGCCTCCGCCTTCATGTACAATATCGGCTATGGCCACGATATCTTCTTCAAATAAGCCCAAGGTGTTAGGATTAGTTAACATTAAACCAGCCACTTCATCACTCATATGAGCTTTTAGATCTTCTAAATCTACTAAGCCGTGGGCATTAGATTTTATTTCAATAACATCATAACCTACTACATTAGCCGTAGCCGGATTAGTACCGTGAGCAGAATCGGGCACCATCATTTTAGTACGTTTAAAATCTTGCCGTTTTTGATGATAAGCTTTAATCATCATAATTCCGGCCATCTCTCCGTGGGCACCTGCGGCCGGTTGTAAACTAAAATTATCCATACCGCAAATTTCACAGAGCATTTTTTCCATATCGTACATTAACTTTAGAGCACCTTGTACGGTATTTTCCGGTTGATAAGGATGCAGGGCAGAAAACCCGGATAACCGAGCAGCCCATTCATCAATTTTAGGGTTATATTTCATAGTACAGGAGCCCAAAGGGTATAAACCATCATCTACGCCGTAAGCCCGGTGAGAAAGATAAGTATAATGTCTTACCATTTCCACTTCACTGACTTCCGGTAACATAGGACTTTCAGCTCTTTGTAAATCTGCGGGAATATTTAGTTCTACCCCTAAATCTTCCTTAGGTACCGTAAAACTACTGCTGCCTTTAACCGATTTTTCAAAAATGAGACTGCCCATTAATGCTCACCCCCTATAACCGCTACTAGTTTATCTATTTCGTCCTTAGTACGCTTTTCCGTAAAGGCTAACATTAATCCTTTTTCCAGCTCATACCCGCCAATTATGCCATTTTCCAGCAGCTTTTGGTTAATTGAAGCCGGGTTATCCACTTGGATGACAAACTCTTTAAAAAATGGTTGTTCGTATTTTAAAGTTATGCCTTTAGCCGCTAGTTGTTTTTGGGCATAAGCGGCCAGTTGATGACTTCTTAAGGCTACTTCCTTTAAACCTTGGGGACCCACATAAGCCAGATACATAGTAGCTGCCAAAGCATTTAAGGCTTGGTTGGAACAAATATTGGAAGCAGCTTTTTCCCTTCTTATATGTTGTTCCCGGGCTTGCAGGGTAAGAACAAAAGACCGTTTTCCTTCCTTATCTTGAGCCTGCCCTACGATACGGCCGGGAATTTTACGTAATAATTTATTAGTAGCCGCTAAAAAACCTAAGTAAGGACCGCCAAAGCTTAAAGAATTACCTAAAGGCTGGCCTTCCCCTACTGCAATATCCGCATTCCATTCCCTGGGAGATTTTAAAACTCCTAAGCTAATAGGATCTACGGCCATAATAAGTAAACTTTTATTTTCATGTACTAGCTGTTCTACTTGCGTTATATTTTCAATAATGCCATAAAAATTAGGCTGCTGTACTACTACACAAGCTACATCTTTTTCTGTCCCGCTGTTTAAAACGTTTATATCTAGTATTCCTTCATTCGTAGGCAGTACTACAATTTCCATAATTCCTGAAATAGCATAAGATTGTACCACCCTGATATATTCCGGGTGAACGTTGTCCGGTATTAAAACCTTTTTTCTTTTAGTGTGTAAACAAGCTAAAGTACAGGCTTCGGCTAAAGCGCTGCCCCCATCATATACTGAAGCATTAGAAACATCCATGCCGGTAAGGTTGCAGATCATAGTTTGATATTCAAAAATGGCTTGTAAAACCCCCTGGCTAATTTCCGGCTGGTAAGGGGTATAAGATGTATAAAACTCAGAACGTAATAAAAGCTGATCTATTACCGCAGGTATAAAATGGTCATAAGCACCGGCACCAAGGAAACACGGATATTCATTTACATTCATGTTTAGCCCGGCTAGTTGCTTAAGATGACTTTGCAGTTCTATTTCACTTAAACCGCTTTTTAAATCCAGGTTTCCCTTAAGTTTAAGCGCTTCGGGAATATCGTTAAAAAGCTCTTTTAGGTCTTTACAGCCTATGAAGTTAAGCATTTCCCTTACTACTGGTTCGGGATTAGGAGTATACCTCATATATTTTCCTCCTGTTTATTCTTCTAGCTCTGCACATAAAGCGTCATAATCTTCGGCTGATAGTAATTTTTCAACTTCAGCATCATCATCAACACTTATAACTGCAATCCAATTTTCATAAGGATCATCATTTAAAAGTTCTGGAGAACTTTCTAATTCTTCATTGGCTTCTAAAATAGTACCACTAATAGGAGAATATACCGAAGAAACTGCTTTTACTGATTCTACTACCGCTATGGAATCTTCTGCTCCCACTTCAGAATCAACTTCAGGAATTTCCACAAAAACGATATCTCCCAAATGATGTTGGGCATAATCGGTAATGCCTATATAAGCCTGGTCTCCGTCTACTCTCAGCCACTCATGATTTTTGGTGTACTTTAAATTTTTTGGTGTGTTCATATACTTTATCCCTCCACGTTAATTTTTTTGGCGTTTATAAAATGAATTTTCTATAATTTTAGCTTTAACTGGTTTGTCGCGAATCATTATATCGAACGTTTCACCAGGCTGATTAAATTCCCGCTTTATTAAAGCTAAGCCTATACTTTTACCTAAAGTAGGAGAAGGAGCCCCAGAGGTTACCCAACCTATCTGCTCCCCATCTTTTTCAATATCATAATGAGACCTGGCAATACCCTTACCCACCATTTCAAATTCTACTAAAACCCGGTCAGGATTGGCTTCTTTTTGTTTTACTAAAGCTTCCTTGCCGATAAAATCATCGGTATTTAACTTTACCGCAAAGTTTAAACCAGCTTCCAGTGGTGTAATATCTTTATCTATTTCCTGACCGTAGAGGGGTAACTTAGCTTCAAAGCGTAGGGTATCCCTAGCTCCCAGTCCTATAGGAGCCACATTTTCGCCTCCGGCTTTAATGATTTCATCCCAGACTAGTAAAGCTTCATCTGCGTTTACATAAATTTCAAAACCATCTTCTCCAGTATATCCGGTTCTGGAAACCAGACATTCTACTCCCGCTAATTTTACCGCCGGCTTAAACCAAAAATATTTTATACTTTCCAGATCAACATCAACTATTTTCTGCAATATCTCTTGAGCTAAAGGACCTTGCAGGGCTAATTGGGCATATTGATCGGAAACGTTCTTAACCTCTATTCCCGGCCTGACATTCTCCTTAATCCACGCAAAATCCTTATCAGTATTAGCCGCATTTACTACCAATAGATAATAGGTCGGAGAATATTTATAAACTAATAAATCATCCACAACGCCACCATCAGGATAGCACATCAGGGTATACATAATTTGTGTGTCTTGAATTTTTTTCACATCATTAGTAACTAAATATTGAATAAATTCCTCGGCTCCAACTCCGGTAACTTCAATTTCACCCATATGGGAAACATCAAAAAGACCGGCCTTTTGCCGCACCATATGGTGTTCTTTTATAATTCCTTCATATTGAACCGGTAACTCCCAACCACCAAAGTCAATAATTTTGCCCGTATGTTTTAAGTGGGCGGAGTATAGTGGGGTTCTTTTCAATGACATAGCATGGCCTCCTTCAAATTCGTATATTTCTATTTAATTACCGCTTTAAAGGCTTGCAGGGTATTTTTAACCAAGTAAGCGGTAGTTACTTTTCCTACTCCTCCAGGTACCGGAGTAATATATCCAGCCCTCTTCAAAGCTCCTGGGAAATCAACATCACCTACAATAGAGCCGCCTGATCGATTTATACCGGCATCAATTACTATCGCACCATCTTTAATCCATGCCCCCGGAATTAAATTAGGTATACCTACTGCTACCACTAAAATCTCCGCATTTCTTACATGGTATTCTAGCATACCACGCTCTGAAGTTGCATAGTGACATATGGTAACAGTTGCTTCTTCATTAAGTAATAACATGGCCGTCGGTTTGCCTACAATAGAGCTATGGCCTACTATAGTAACTTCTTTACCCTTAAGGTCAACTCCGGTAGCTTTTATTAAAGCTAATATTGATAAAGCTGTACAAGGATAAAGACCACCAGCTCCTAAGAAAAGTCGGCCTAAGTTATGAGGGGTAACCCCTTCTACATCCTTTCTCGGATTAATGCCCCACTGAATTTTCTTAGCATCAATATGTTCGGGTAAGGGATGGTGAACAATCACTCCATTTACGACCGGATCATTATTAACCCGCTTTATAATTTCCAGCAACTGACGGGTAGAAATATCTTGGGATAACTCAATGACATTATAATTTATCCCCGCCTTTTGCAGCATTTTCTGCTGGGATTGCAAATACACTTGAGTAGCTGGGTCAAAGCCTACTTGGATAGCCATAAGAAAGGGTGATAAATGGTGTCGTTCCTTGATTTCCCGCACTTGCAGGGCAACTTCTTCTAGTATATTATCGGCAATATTTTTTCCGGAAAGAATTTGGGATTCTCTAGTAGGAGCCATGGTTGGCATAATAATATCCCCCTCTATACTTTGTTTTAGCTTTTCCTACTAGCAATTCCACTATACTTATCAAACAATTAAAAACAGGGAAGAAAATATAATAATTTTCTTCCCTTCTACTAATTCTCAGGGCTTGGTCCAGATATTATTCATTCGCTTATAAACTATCAACCATAACATGCTGGCCTCTTTCTAGCTTATCACTAAACTTCTTATATCTTCATCCTATAGTATGCAGTTTTATTAATCTTCCAAAAAAAATTATACAAATTCATTAAGCAAATTTCAAGGGAAAATCTACCAACTCAACAATTATACACTATACACGGTTTTCCGGCCGAAAAAAATTTGCAATTAATGGTATAGCTTTTTTTAAAGCCTCCCCCCGGTGACTGATTTGATGTTTTTGTGCACTGGACAACTCGCCAAAACTGCTGGAATAACCGGTGGGAATAAATAATGGATCATAGCCAAAGCCGCCGGTACCCTGAGGAGCAAAATCTATCCTGCCTTCACATATGCCCTCCACCGTAGCAAATTTACCTTGGGGGCTACATATGGCAATAGCACATACAAAACGAGCAGTACGTTCCTTTTCCTCCACATCAGTCAGTAAACTAAGGAGCTTATTATTATTTTCTTCATCAGTAGCGTTTTCACCGGCAAAGCGTGCCGAGTAAATGCCTGGCTGCCCATCCAGAGCGTCCACTACTAAACCTGAATCATCAGCTAAACAAATATATCCCGACTCTTTACTAGTTTCCCGGGCTTTTTTCAACGCATTAGCCGCAAAAGAATCGCCGTCTTCTTCAATATCAGGAATAGGTCCAACCTCATCCAAAGTTAAAACTTTAATGTTTAACGGTAACAGCAATTCTTGAAGTTCCCGTACTTTTCCTTTATTTCTGGTAGCTAATAAAATTTCCTTCATTATTCCTCCAAAATGCTTTTCTGCCCGGCAATTAATTCATTTATACCTTTTTGGGCTAAGGCTAAAAGAGTATCTAGCTCGGCACGGGAAAAAGAGCGGCCTTCCCCGGTTCCTTGTATTTCTACAAACTCCCCGTCACTAGTCATAACTACATTCATGTCTACTTCCGCTTCTGAGTCTTCAATATATTCTAAATCCAAAACAGGTATATCCTTACTAATACCTACACTAACTGCAGCTACATAGCTTTTTATGGGGACAGTAGTAATTACTCCGGTTTCGACCAGCTTGCTTAAAGCCATGTACATAGCCACAAATGCCCCGGTTATAGAGGCAGTTCTGGTACCGCCGTCAGCTTGAATGACATCACAGTCAATCCATATGGTCCTTTCTCCCAGCATTTTCATGTCCACAACTGCGCGTAAAGAGCGGCCAATGAGTCTTTGAATTTCCGAGGTTCTGCCACTAATTTTACCCCGGGCAGCTTCACGGGGAGTTCGGGTTTCAGTAGAAGAAGGCAGCAAGGAATATTCCGCCGTTACCCAACCAGTTCCCGTGCCTTTTAAAAAGTGCGGAACTTTTTCTTCTATAAAAGCTGAACATAAAACCCTGGTATCCCCTACTTCAATAAGTACTGAACCATCCGGATGTTTAACAAATCCCGGAATAATCCTAATCGGACGCATCTCATCATTAGCCCTGTCATTGGGTCGAGTCATTACTAATACCTCCATATGTGTGTTTATTTGTTAAAGCTAGTCTTCGTTAGTTGAATGTATAAATATTTCGTCGCCAACCTACGCATGGGTAACACCAACCGCTTGGCTCGAGACGAAAAGGGTACCGGGCCAAATGCGCAACCTTAATTGCGACTACAAGGAGCATGGGTAGTGCTCGTAGAGTGCATCCGTGCTCAGTGGCCCTCTCGCAACCTTAATAGTGAGCGACAGCGAACATCAGGAGTGCCGTTTACGGCCCCCTTCCTAGGGCTCGCCCCTTTTCGTCTTTTCGCCTTCGCGGGGTCTTACTGCCATGCTACGGCAACGGCTCCTACACATTTATACATTCAACTAGATTAATATAATATTTTAAAAAAAGTTATCTTTAAAAATATTATTCCCGGCCGCATCTATAGCCACAATACAGGGAAAATCCTTCACTTCCAGTCGCAGTATAGCTTCCGGGCCCAGTTCTTCATAGGCGACAGTTTGGACTGCCACTATCCTTTGGGCTAAATAAGCACCGGCTCCTCCAATAGTCACTAAGTAAACCGCCTTATGCTCTTTAATAGCCTCTATTACTATATCATCTCGGCTGCCTTTGCCCACCATACATTTTAACCCTTTAGCCAGTAAAGCTGGTGTATACATATCCATTCTGCCACTGGTAGTAGGACCGGCTGAACCTATAATTTTTCCCGGCGGAGCAGGACTGGGCCCGGCATAATATATTATTTGCCCTTCTAAGTCGAGGGGAAGGCCGGTACCGTTTAAAATCGCTTCATACATATTACGGTGGGCAGCATCCCGGGCTGCATATATAATACCTTCCAGAAAAACTTGTTCCCCCACTTGCAGGCTCTCTATATCTTCTCCTTTTAAAGGAGCTTTTAAAACTCTCATTTCTCACCTCATCAGGTATCCTAAAATTCCAGCACTATCCTTCTGGTTGAATGACAGCCTAAATTAACTGCCACCGGCAAACTAGCAATATGAGTAGCAAAAACCTCAATATTTACCCCTAACGCGGTAGTTTTTCCTCCTAAGCCCTGGGGTCCAATCCCTAAATCGTTTATATTACTTAGCCATTCCGCTTCCAGGGCGGCAATCCGGGGATCGGAATTTCTAATATCAAGGGGTCTTAACAAAGCCTTTTTAGCTAAAAGCGCCGCTTTTTCCATATTGCCGCCTATCCCTACTCCTACAATAATAGGGGGGCAGGGATTACCGCCTGCTTCCTTAACCACCTGTAAAACAAAATCCCGTACTCCTTCTAAACCTTGGGAAGGCTTTAACATGGCTACTCGCCCCATATTCTCACTGCCGGCTCCTTTAGGGAATAGGGTAAGTTTTAATTGGCTGCCTTCTACAATATTATAATGAATAATACCGGGAGTATTATCGCCGGTATTAATTCGTACCAAAGGCTCTTCCACTACCGATTTACGCAGATATCCTTCTACATAACCTTTTCTAATCCCTTCATTAAGGGCCCTTTCCAGACTTCCCCCTACTATATGTACATCTTGACCAATTTCTACATTTATAACTACCATACCGGTATCTTGGCATAAAGCCATTTTTTCATTACTGGCTATTTGGGCATTATCAAGAATTATCTGTAAAATATGACGGGCAGCAGGTGAATCTTCTACTTTAATAGCCTCATTTATAGCCTTTAGTACATCGGCAGGTAAATCAACATTAGCCGTAACTACTGCTTCCGCTACTTTATCTATAATATCTTTACAGTCAATCTTACGCATAATACCTCCGCTTAAAAATAAATTACCGCCCAAATTAATCTGGGTTCCCGTCAGCCTCCAGACGGTAATATATGGTTTCTTATTATACCATTATTACCGCCTAAAGTCATAGTCCTCAGGGCATGAGACGTGAAACGTAGTGCCATGGGGGACGGTTCGTTCGAGCGTCCCCCATGGCTAAAGCCAGCCCTTAGGGATAAAAGATGCAGGGGTTTGCAGGACAAGGGAAGAGTCACCTTGTCCTGCAGAAGACAGCATTTTTCTCCATCATAACAAAAACCGCACACCCTCAAATGTGCGGTTTTTAATTTAACTATTTATCCCTGGGCTTGGAGAACTTTTTTATCCGGTTTACCTACTGAGGTTCTAGGTATATCATCAATAAATTCAATAACGGTGGGAACTTTATAAGGAGCCAGACTTTTCCGGCAGTAGGCTATTACTTCTTCTGCCGACAAAGTTTCATCCGGTTTTACCACCACAAAAGCTTTAACACTTTCGCCCCGTTTAGGATCAGGTATTCCGATAGTACAGGCTTCCTTTATTTTAGGATGGGCATAAAGGACTTCATCCACATCCCGGGGATAAACATTGAACCCGCTGCAAATAATAATGTCTTTCTTACGGTCTACAATAAATACGAAGCCTTCTTCGTCAATATAGCCTATATCTCCGGTATAAAGCCAGCCATCCCGAATAGTAGCGGCGGTTTCTTCCGGTTTCTGCCAATATGCAGTTATGATCTGGGGACCACGGGCGATTATTTCCCCCAACTCACCCCGGGGCATAACTTTAGTTCCCGATTCCGCATCTACAATTAGCAGGTCGGTATCCGGCCATACCAAGCCACAGCTTCCATACTTACGATTACTAAATGAATTAGCGGTAATAATATTTATAGTTTCCGATAAACCATAACCTTCGATGATATGACCGCCAGTCAATTCTTCAAACTTTTTAAGAGTTTCTACCGCCAAGGGAGCCGATCCGCAGAACATCCCTTTCAGGGAGCTTATATCCGTATTGGCAATATCGGGATGATTAATCAGGCCGATAATCATAGCCGGAACGGTGGCAAAAATAGTGGGACTATTTTTAAGAATGGCCGCCAAGAGGTTATCTGGGGAAGGTACCGGAACTAATACCATACTGCCTCCGGTAAAAAGATTTACACTGATATTAAAGTTAAAGCCGTAAACATGATTAAGGGGAATAGCGGCCAGAGTGCGGTAATCTTCCTTGGCCACTGCCGTAAAACCGCGGGCACTTACGGTGGAGGTACGAATAGCCTGGGAAAAAATCATTTCATTAGTAAATATACATCCTTTAGGTACTCCGGTAGTTCCGCCGGTATATTGCAGTCTGGCAATATCGTCTGCCAGTACTTCGATGTCCGGTTCGTCATTGCTGGCTTTGGCGATTAATTCATTTAAATCATAAATATTTTCTCCTGCTGCAATTTCTACTGCTCCGCTGGGAACCTGAAAATATATAACTCTTTTAACCGGAGAGTTCGGATCTTTCAGGAGTTCAATGGCTTTATCCGCAAACATAGCCATAACAATAACCGTTTCCGTACCACTGTCCGCAAATTGATGAGCCAGTTCCGGCAGAGTATAAAGAGGATTAGTAGGAACTTCAACCATACCAGTTTTAAAAAGTGCCTGCAGAGCCATAACATATTGCGGAACATTAGGAGCCATGATAGCTACCCGATCACCTTTGCGGATACCTAAATCCAGCAAGGCATTAGCTATACGCCGGCTCATATCATTACAAACTCCGTAGGATAATATGATATCTCCCAGTAACAAATAGGGCCTATCCGGTGCTTCTGCTGCCCATTTGTTAAACCACCATTTGAGAGGATAGTCAGGATATTCGTAATGCAGGGATGATTCAGGATCTAAACGTGATTCCCAAGTATGCCGCCATTTTGCCAGATCTTCCTCAAAATCTTTAAGCCAAAATTTTTCCATAAACTTACCTCCTTTTATTACAATAATTTACGCTATTTTTATTATGACATAAATTCAACTTTTAAAATATAATCATCTTTATTGTCTTATTTTTTATTTTCCGGTTCCAAAATAACTAATTATTGACAATTAAAAATAGCTTTTATAAAATTATATTAGATATATATCGAAAAGAGGTATTGGGGTGTTAGAATATCTTATTTTAGGCAGCTTAACTATAAATGATATGAGTGGTTATGAAATTAAAAAACTAATGAGTAACAGCACCGCTTTTTTTTCTAATATTAGCGATGGCAGTCTATACCCAACCTTGAATCGTTGTGAAAAAAATGGTCTGGTAAGGGGCAAAGAATTAGTAGAAAACGGACGTTATAAAAAGATTTATGAAATTACTGACGAGGGGCGCAAAGTTTTTACTGACTGGCTCCAGGCGCCCTTGAAGCCCTTTATGTTCAGATATGAAATCTTAATCCGCATGTTTTTCGCCCGCAATCTCTCCAGAGCGGATTTTCTTAGTTTAATAGACCAACACATCCAGCAGCTTACTGATCTTAATGAACAATTGCAAAATATTGAAAAGAAACAAGCTAAGCACATTGATGAATTTCAGTTGGCTACTCTGCACTTTGGACGTGACTTTTATGATTTCTTAATCACTTGGTATGAAAAATATGTAACGGAAATGGAAGGAAGTGATGGGGGGAATTATACCGATTAACTAATGTTATCAAACAGGGTTAAATTGTGATTAAAGGAGTGAGTAATGTGACTGATTATGATGTGGTTGTAATAGGGGCCGGTAACGGAGGATTAACTGCGGCCTGCACTCTGGCCCGCCAAGGTGTAAAAACATTATTACTGGAAAGGCATAATGTTCCGGGTGGATGTGCTACCAGTTTCCGCCGCGGCCGTTTTGAATTTGAAGTAGCCCTGCACCAGCTAAGCGGCCTGGGTTCTAAGGATAAACCGGGCCCTTTGTTCAATGTACTTGATAAGTTAGGGGTTGTTGACCGTCTGGAATGGATCGCCATGGATAACCTTTACCGTTTGGTAGTACCCGGGCAAATAGACATTACTTTAAAAGCAGACCGCCAAGCAGCTATCGCCACTTTACAAGAATATTTTCCGGCTGAAAAAGAAAATATCAGTACTTTTTTCGATTTTCTATATAAATTTGTTTTCGAATTCTTTTCTACTTTCCGGGACCCTGAACCGACCCCGGAAAATTATCCGCTTTACTTCAAATATTCTTTAGCTAGTACCCAATCCGTATTTGATGAATACTTTACCGACCCCTTATTAAAGCAAGTCTTATCCACTTACTGGGGTTATGTCGGAGTCCCCCCCAGCAGCTTGACCTTTATGGATATGGCTATGCTGCTTTTTGCTTACATCGAACTGAAGCCGGGCCATCTAAAAGGCGGCTCCCAGGCTTTATCTACTGCTATCCTTGACCAATACCTGGAATCCGGTGGGGTAGCCCGTTTTAACTGCGGCGCTAAAAAAATCCTGGTCGAAGATAGTCAAATAACCGGGGTAGTTACTGAGGATGGTACAACTATTAAGACTAAATATATAATCTCCAATGCTTCCACTTTAGCAGTTTACACGGAGATGATTGACCCCGAGCACGTTCCCCAGGAGCAATTAAAAATACTAGGCGGCAGTACCGTCGGACCGTCTTCCCTCACCCTTTACATCGGCCTGGACTGTGAACCTGCCACAGTAGGTATCAATGAAACCACCACCTTTATCGGCAATGTTGCCGATATGGATGAAGTTTTCGCTTCCTTCCGCGAGGTTGAGTCCGAAGACGGATATGTATTACTATCCTGTTACAACTTATCCGACCCCGAGGCTTCACCCCCCGGAACCTCCCAAATTGCAGTGGTAAACCTTAAATATGCCGAGCCGTGGCTTAATATTCCCCCCCATCAATACTATGAAAAAAAATATGAAGTAGCCGACCAGCTGTTAGATAAAATAGAACAGGTCTTTCCCGGCTTTAGAGAGCATATCGAAGAAATAGAGGTAGCCACTCCCCTTACCCATATACGTTATCTGGCTACCCCCGGCGGAGCCATTTACGGTTTTGACCAATATGCCAAAGATTCCAATATGTTTCTTTCTCCTAAATCTCCCATCAAAGGGTTATATTTTGCCGGGGCCTGGGCAGGATCAGGCGGCTTCCAGCCTACCCTCAGTTCAGGAAGTGCGGCCGCCCGGCAGCTCCTAAAAAATATGCGGGCAAAAACGGAGGTGTAAGCATGAAAAAGAGCGAACGCAAAAAAATAGTTGGCTACAATGAAATAGAAAAGGAAATTGAAATCTGCCGTAAATACGGTATCGATTACTTCAGCCGCCGGGGCCAATGGATGAATGCCGTGGAGAAACTGCATCCCCGCCGTATTAAGTTACGGGTTGCAGCTATTTTTTCCGAAACTGAATCTACCTCTACCTTGCGTCTGGTGGCCAATGAAGGCTATCTGCCGCCCTTTCAGGCCGGACAATATATAAATCTGCTGGTAGAAATCGACGGTATCCGCACCGCCCGTCCTTATAGCATCTCTTCTCCGCCAAATCAGACGGCTTATTATGATATTACGGTAAGACGTATAACTGACGGCTTTGTCTCCGACTATTTGTTAGATAAAGTCGAAATTGGCGATCTTTTTGAATCTACCGGCCCCGCCGGACATTTATACTATAATCCCCTTTTCCACGGGCAAAATTTAGTATTCTTAGCCGGTGGCAGCGGTATTACTCCCTTTGCCAGCATGATTAGAGAAGTAACTGACCGGGGCCTTAACCGTAAAATCCACTTGTTTTATGGCTGCCGTAAACCGGAAGAAGCCATATTCCATGAAGAACTGCTGACCCGGGCGGCCCGTTATCATAATTTCACCTATGATCTGGTCATATCAGAACCCGAGTCCGGCTATGAAGGCTTAACCGGCTTACTGGATGCATCTTTGCTCCAGCAGCGCCTGGGTGAAATTAACGATAAAACCTTTTACCTGTGCGGTCCCCGGGAAATGTATAACTTCTGCCTGCCGGAGCTGGACAAATTGGGCATACCCAAACGCCGCATCCGCCAAGAAGTTTTCGGCACTCCCACTCAAATATACCAAGAACCGGCCTGGCCCCAGGATGTTCCGGCCGATAAAGTCTTTACGGTCAAATTAAGCTCCGGTTCTGAAATTCCGGCTAAAGCCAGCGAATCCTTGCTGACTGCTCTGGAAAGAGCCGGGATAGTGGTGGAAAATTGTTGCCGCTCCGGGGAATGCAGCCTGTGCCGGGTTAAAATGCTGGCCGGTAAAGTCTATCAACCGGTTAACGCCCTTTTACGCAAGTCCGACCAGGAATCCGGTTATATACATTCCTGTGCCGCCTATCCGCTGACCGACCTGGAAATATTGCTGTAAAGCGGAGGAGTAAGGGTTAAAACGTAAGGCGTAGGATCGGTCTCTGTGCCGACCCATCCCCTGCATCCGTAGGGACGGACGACCTGCGGTGGCCTGGAGATTAATGCCCTGCAATACCAGGTCTTTACCAGCAATCTTAAGTCGCCCCCGCTTTGACGTCCCAAAAGCCGTAGGAATTCAGTCCTGCGGCTTTTTGTGTCCTAAATTGTGCCCTCAAATTTGCTTCCTTAATCTTGAAGATTTTTGCAATAAGCAACATAATAGATTAAAAGAATTCCTCGGGAGGAAAGCTATATGGCAAGAACCAGACAAATCAAACCGGAAACACTCTTTTTTCCCCCCAAGCTCATAGAATGTCTAAATTTTATCAAAGCATATCCGCTGACCCTGGTCGAGGCTCCTTCCGGCTTCGGCAAGACTACGGCTCTGCTTCATTTTTTCGATACCCAGATTTCCAGAACCGCACAAGTCATCTGGCATACCTTTACTGAGGCACAGCCGGGCCTTTCATGGAAAGCCTTCTGTGGACTCATTGGACACTTTGATCCTGAAAGTGCGGAGCGGCTTACCGTGGCCGGAGTGCCGGATGAGGACACCTTGCCGGAAATTGAACGTATTTTTAGCACCCTTCGTTGTACGGAGGAAACCTATCTGGTGCTGGATGATCTGACCGCATGGAAACTGCCGGACATCGGACTGTTTCTGACTGCGCTTTCCGGGCATGGCGGTCAAAATCTTCATATAGTGGCCGCCTCACAGCTTCTATCCGAACCGGAACAGAAGTCCATTGTGGAAAACCGCCGCTTTTACGTGCTGCGGGAATCTGTTTTTACCTTTTCCTCCAGGGATATCGACGCCTATTACCGGCAAGCCGGTATTTCCCTGACCGCCTCCCAGCTTGAGGAAGTCATGCAGCTCACCGAAGGCTGGGTTATGGCGCTCTATCTCCAGCTTTTATCCTTTATCGAAACCGGCAGGTTTGAGAGCGGTAATATACAAAATATGATCCGCAATGTTCTGTGGAATCATCTATCTGCCTTCGAGCGGGGATTTCTAACTACGATTTCCATCTTTCCCCGCTTCTCACTGGCTCAGGCTACAGCCCTGTCCGGTATGAGCAGGTCAAAAACAGAGCTTCTCCTGCGGGAAAAACGGGTGTTTGTTCATTTTGACCGGGAAACCCGCAGATTCTATCTTCATGCCCTGTTCCAAAGGTTCCTGAATGACCAGTTTGAACTGCTGCCGGAGGAAAAACGCCGGGGCATCTACCTTATGGGAGGGGATTTAGCGGAACAGGACGGTGACCGGATAAATACCCTGCGCTTTTACTATCACTCCGGAGCTTGGGAACGGCTTCTGGCTCTGCCGCTGACCAGCTATGAAATTGCCGATGTGGTAGACGAAACTACCGGACCCATGATACTGGACATCATTGAAAATACTCCCTTTGAACTTAAGCGAAAATATCCGGCTGCCATGGTTCCGCTGGCTTTTACCCTCTTTTTTCTCCACGAAAACGAAAAATTGCTGGCTTTTAAGGAAGAAATCCATAGGGCTATTATGGAAAGCCAGCTTCCTGAAGACCGCCAAAGGGCATTGGCAGGAGAAATGGAGCTTTTGCTCTCCTTTCTCGAATACAACCGCATTGATGCTATGAGCAGCCGTCACCGCCAAGCACTGGAGCTCTTGGGCGGCCCTGCCACCCTCATCAATGTAAAAAGCACCTGGACCTTCGGCTCCCCGTCCGTCTTATATATGTTTTACCGGGAAAGCGGCCAACTGGACCGAGAACTTGCTCAGATGGATGAGTGTATGCCCGTCTACTATGAGCTGACCAACGGCCACGGCAACGGCGCGGAATTCATCATGCGGGCAGAAGCCTGCCTCATGCAGGGCCAGACACAGGAAGCAGAAATCCTCTGCCATAAGGCTATTTTCACTGCCGACAGCAAGCGGCAGAACAGTATCGTCCAATGCGGCCTCTTCCTGCTGGCCCGCATTTCCCTACTTGCCGGAGACGATGCCATGCTGGAAAATGCTCTTTCCTCCCTGGCTAAGCGCTCCCAGCAAAATACCGAGGACTTATGCCGCTACACGCTGGATTTAGCCTGCGGCTTTTTATATCTGCTGCTAGGGCGCCGGGATGAAATTTCTCCCTGGCTGGCCGAAGGCGAAATCAATGACCGGCGGCTGGTCATTATGACCCAGCCCTTTGCCCATATAATTTACGGCCGAATTCTTTTAGAGCGGGGAGAATATCAGAAACTGCTCGGCATCAGTGAATTCGGGCTGGGGCTCTCCTCCATCTTCCCTAACCTGCTGCCCCAGATTTACATACATCTATACCGGGCCCAGGCCTTTGCTGCTCTGGATAAACGACCCCAGGCTCTGGAGGCCCTGAACCGAGCCCTTGATATCGCTCTGCCCGACGGTATTTTACTGCCTTTTGTGGAAAATTACCCTGGCATCAAAAGATTGTTGCCTGACAGCGGCTGTGACCGCCCAACACGGGAGAACATGGCTGCTTTGGCCGCAACTATGGAGCAAGGACTGGCAGCCATCCACCGAAAAATCCCCCTGTCGCCCCGGGAGAAAGAAGTTCTCCTGCTGCTTAAGCAAGGTCTGAGCAATCGGGAGATTGCGGATAAGCTGAATGTATCCTTCTCCACGGCCCGGGCCACCGTCAGCAGTATCCTTGCTAAGGAGGGCGTTTCCTCCCGTGAGCTCTTAAAAAATACCTAAACTATAAAAATAATTGGACACCGTCCAATATAAAAAATTAATTCTGCACCCTACAATAACAATTATAGGGTGCTATTTTTATGCCCCACCCCATCAAAGCGAAAGAAGGAAAACATATGGCTGGCATAAAATCACGGCAGACCAAGAAAATTCCTACTATTCAGGCAGTTACACCTCTTGACCGCCATCGTCTGCATATCGAATTTGGTAGCGGAAGCGTTCTGGAGCTGAATATGGAAAACCGCCTGCGCACCGCCCGGTACTATGATTTGAACAGTGATACAGTATTTGGCTCCGCCGTCACCGACGGAGCCAAAATCATTTTTGATACCGGCACTAATTTTGATCTGGAGATTTTCGCCCGGGAAGCGGTGAGACTGGCCATGAAATCACCGGACGAGATTAACGGTATCATGCGGATCCAAGCCTTGGAAAGCGGGCGGTTTCGGCTGGAAATGAAAAGCGGCAGCATCCTGACCCTGAATATGGAAAACCACCTGCACACTATCCGTTACATTCCCTTGCAGGAACCCGAGGTTTTACAGTCGGTGAGCACGGACGGGGAAAATCTCTGCTTTGGGCAGATACTAAAAATCGATGCTGAAGAATTGACCCGGCTGGTGCTGACAGTCTCCCCTGCGGTCGGGTAAAAAATTCATCCCTGCCCCCAGGGCGGGAAACTATCAAAATAAGGAGGAAATACTTATATGAAACGAACCTGGAAACAAATCGGCAGCCTGCTGCTTACGGTGTGCATGGTAATCATCATGCTGCCCATGACGGCTTTTGCCGCAACAGAGTATTTATTTGTTGCCGGTATCCCTTACAATGCCGCGACTGACCAAGACGAAACAGGCTGGGAGTGGGAAGCTGCGACGAACACCTTTACACTCTCCGGGGATATTGCCGCCGACGGCATCAGCTTTGTCTTACCGGGTGACGTAAACCTTGTGGTCTACGGAACGCCCACCGTCACCGGGATGATTAGCGGCGGGAACGGAAAGCTCACTATCAGCGGCGGCACCGGCGATATCCTGACTGTGAACAACAGCAGCTACGTCGCGTTGACGGCGAGCAGCATGGAGATTGCCGGGGTGACTGTCAACGCTATCACTGCGGCTAATAACTACTACGCAGTCGGAACCTCTGGTGACTTCACGATGTTCTCCGGAACGCTGAACCTCACCTCGTCAGGCAGCGGCGGAATGGGTTTGAATGCATATAACAGCGGAAGCATTGCCATTAACGGCACGGCAGCCGTTCGGACAGCCGCCCCCACAGCCGGTATAGCGATTCACTCAACCGCCGGCATCAACATCGGCGGCAGCGCGACGGTGGATGTCGCCAGTACAGGCGATACAGGCATTATGGCCTGGAACACCATAACGGTTTCCGGCGGCACGGTGACGTCAAAAGGCACAGGTTATGGCGGCGCGCTTGCAAGCACGAACGGCGTCGTCAGTGTCACGAGCGGCACTTTGACCACGGGCGACGTGGGCGGCAGCAACGGCAACGTGAGCTGCGACCTGAACGTCAGCGGAGCAACTGCAAATGTGACTGTCAACGGAAGCATTCTCTACAGCGATCTCACGGTTTCGAACGGAGCGGTCACGGTCACCGGCACGGTCGGCGGAGCGTTCACCCACACCGGCGGCACGCTTAACGGCAGCGCGCCGGATGCCAGCATCATCACCTACCCCGGCTATTTATTGCAAAATGACCCGCTTGACGGCTCAAGCTACAAATCGCTGTTTCCGGCAATCAGCAAATCGGGCAACAGCGTTACGGTCAACAGCGGCATAA
The DNA here is from genome assembly GCA_023395515.1 of Bacillota bacterium. Classification (GTDB taxonomy): domain Bacteria; phylum Bacillota; class Syntrophomonadia; order Syntrophomonadales; family Syntrophomonadaceae; genus JAAYRQ01. The sequence continues at coordinate 16,733 of JAEWZB010000010.1, read as the reverse complement.
TTGGCGGCGCGATCTACGGCGGGTTCGACAATGGCAGCGAGAACGTCAACGGCAACACGGTCACGATGAACGGCGGCACGATTACAGGAAATTCGAATTTCGTGATATCTGGCGGACGGGCCTATGATGGCAACGCCTCAAACAACACCGTCGTTATCAACGGCGGCACAATAACGGGATTTAAGCGTGTGCGCGGCGGCGAAAGTATATTTGGAGATGTCAAAAACAACCATGTGATCATCACCGGCGGCACGATTGCAGCACAGGTGGAGGGCGGAATCACTGCTTTAGGCACAGCAGAGGACAACAGCATCAGCATCAGAGAGGGCGGTACGCTGAATTTGTCCGGATCATCCTTTTCGGGTGATTTGAACGGACCCAGAAGTGCGCTGAATGTTGAACGTTCCGGGGTCACCGTCATGGGTATACGCAAGTTTGAGAATTACAACTTCAAGCTGCCTTCCGCTCTGGCAAACGGCGGCACCATGCTCATCGCAGCCCATGGGAATGGTATTTTGGAAGGCTCGTCGGCGGATATTAACGGCGCCACCATTGGCATCAGCTTTGCGGGCGCCTCCTCTCTGGCCGCAGGCGACAAAATCACGCTGATTGACAGCGTCGCCAAGGGCATGACAGGAGTGCCGGCCAACAGCACGGTAAGCGTATCGGGTTACACCTTTAGCATCGCCGTGGAAAGTGGCAAGCTGGTGGCTACGGTGACGAGCGCACCGGAAGGCGGCGGCGAAAATAGCGGCGGCTCCGGCGGGAGTTCATCTACCCCTAGCACCGGCGGCACAACTGAGGTAATCTATAATAGCTCCAACGGTACAGCTAACCTGTCCCTGCCGACAGCCAAGGTTAATGAGATTATCGAAAAGGCTAGAGACAACGAAGTTGTTATCGACCTTTCCAAGGCTGGCAGCGTAACCGCCGCCCAGCTCCCTGCCTCGGCCCTCAACTCCTTTGCCCGGGCGGGACTGGATGTGACTGTAAATCTGCCTGCCGGTAATATTACTCTGGATAATGAGGCTGCTGCCTCTATTGCTGAACAGGCAGCAGATAATTTGAGCATGGCGCTTAGCCCGGTACCGGTAAGCTCTCTTACCGAAACCCAACAGGAAGCAGTCAGGAGCGGTGACATCGTATTAGATATCAACATTCTGTCCGGCGGAAATAATATCAGTACCTTTGACGGCACCCTGACTGTTCAGGTACCCTACAACGGCCCGCAGCCGGTAGCCGTATGGTACTTAAATGATGCCGGCGAGCTGGAACAGCTCTCCTACATCTTCGAGAACGGCATGGTCACCTTTACCCTTGATCACCTCTCCCTGTATGTAGTGGGACAGGATACCCAGGCTACAGTTAAACCCGTAGAGAAACCCGCTGGAGTGAATCCCTTCAGCGACGTTAAAGAAGCTGATTGGTTCTACGGCGCAGTACAATATGCCTACGAGAAAGATTTAATGAAGGGAACCGGAAACAGTACCTTCGGTCCTTATGACACTACCACCAGAGGCATGATAGTCACTATCCTCCACCGCCTGGAAGGTTCACCCGCAACGGGAGCTAATACTTTCAGTGATGTGGCAGCCGATAAATATTATGCCAACGCAGTAGCTTGGGCAGCCGAAAATAAAATCGTCAGCGGTTACGGTAACGGTAAATTCGGCCCCGATAATACCATCACCCGTGAGCAGTTGGCTGTTATTCTAATGAATTACGCCCAGCTCCAAGGTTATGATGTATCTGCTCAAGCAGACCTCTCCCAGTTCAGCGACGCGGCCTCCATTTCCGGCTATGCCCAAGACGCTATGGCCTGGGCCAACACCGCAGGATTAATCCAGGGTGACGACACCAAGCTAAGCCCCGGCAGCAACGCCCAGCGCGCCCAAGTAGCCTCAATTTTACAGCGCTTTATGGAAACAGTACGCAAGTAACCCCGGTTCAATATAAAAGACGAAAAATTAAGAGAGGCGTTACACCCTAAAAGGGTAGCGCCTCTCCCTGTATTTATTATTATTTGTTTAATATGCTCTTGTCGTCATCTTGCTGGCAATCTTGTATATCATCTACAAACACCTGGTCATCAATAACCTGATAAACGATCCGATACCTTTTGTTGGATAGCATATAGTGGTATTTGCCTACCGGAAGATAGGGACGGTTATAAACAGGATAACGGAAAGGATCGGTTCGTAATTTTAGAATATCTTCAAGCAATTCGTCCAAAAGCCTGTTTGCCGCATCAACACTGACCCGGGCTAGAAACTCAAAATGGTCATACATTCTGTCGTTGGCATCAGATGCAATAATTACCTGATATACTTTTTCATCACGCTTCATGCTTTGCTCCGTTGGCGATTGCTTCCCTCATATTTTTTTCAAACTCATCAACCGTATATCCTTGAGTTCCAATCAAACGGGAACGCTCCGTCGCCAGCAAACGTTCAGCTGTCGCCAAATCATCCTCGCGCCGGTTGAAGGTTTCCATATCCATAATTACTGTATCACCAACGCCATTTCTGGTTAAAAATACCGGTGCTTTCGTCTTACGGCAAATATCAGCAATACTATTATAATTTTTACGAAGTTCACTTGAGGACCTAATTATTGTACCCAATTTCCTCACTCCTGATAGTCAAATTTATACCAATATTATACCCTCATAAAACTACAACAACAAGAGTCAAACCGGATATGGAGTGTCAAGTGAATCGGGCCGCGGCAGTTCCACTGGCCTCTACGCCTCACACCTTACGTTCACGTTTCACGCTTCACACAGTTCTTCTCCATACATACAGCAGCCGATCGCACCGTTTAGCTGGGGATGGGTTAAAGTTATTACCGTAGAGCCGGTTTCTTTTTCAATAATTCTCTTTAGAGCTTGGTTTTTGGAGCCGCCGCCGGACAAGACGATTATGTCACTGGACATCCGATTTATAAGAGCAGCAAATCTTTTATATAAGGTGTAATTAATTCCGGCGGCTAATTGGCCGGTATCATAACCTTCCACGATTTTAGCAATAATTTCAGTTTCACCGAAAATGGCACAAGTCGAACTAAGCTCCACCGGATTATCGCTATAGGAGGATAACTCTTCCAGGCTGATACCTAATACATTAGCCATATTTTCCATGTACCGGCCCGAGCTGGCTGCACATCTGTCATTAGTCATAAAGTCGGCTACTCTCCCGTTGCGCACTTTAACTACCTTAGTATCTTGTCCGCCAATATCAAGTAAGGTAAAATCTTCTAATCCGCTTTGAAAAACGGCTCCTTTTACGTGGGCCTGAATTTCAGGTAAATGCTTAGCATTTTCAATTTGTACGGTAATTTTGCCATAGCCGGTAGCTATAATAATATCTTGGGTAAATCCTAGTTTTTCCGGTTCAAGATGTAAGCTTTTTTCACCTTTGCGAGTAAATTCCCGGTAAAATTGAATAGTATCATATAATTTACAATTAGTTATGATACCATCTGCCATTTGTACTATTTTTACACTTCTGGATCCTAAATCAATTCCTATCATCTTTATCACCTTTGCAGTGTGTAATTGCTCCGGGCGACCATAAGCTGCCCCTACAGGTGCGGTGGGGCGGGCCGACCACACCTACATTTTGCGTTTTCATCCCTGACGGCTGGTGTTAGCCATGGGCCTCACTCTTGCCCCTCACGCCTTACATTTTAAACATATTTATGAAGGCTTCTAAACGCATACGGCTTCTAGCATCAACCTTGCCGGGATTATCGCCTTCTAAAGTAATAAAGGGCAGCTTTAGCCTTTCTCTAAAAATCAAATCTTCAATTTGCCGGTAACAAAATGATTGGGTGTAATGAATAACCCCATCAATATTCCGGCGGGCTATTTCCTGTTCAATATCTTCTAAGCGGGCAAAAACCCCATAAGGGTAAGTATATTTAATATATTGTTCATAAATATCATCGGTAGCATAAGGCATGGAAAACTGGCGTTGCACCTCATTAAATACTACTCTGGCCCCCAGGCTTTCCAACACATCATATAAATCAGTAAATATAGGCGGTACTCCTATATAGGCTAACCTTATTTCATCCTTAAAAGGCTCTCTATCCCGGGCCGCTTTAATAAACCCGGCTAATTCCTGTTCAAACTCAGCAGGATTACTATTAAAATCACTGGAAGATACTAAAAAATAATGATTTTCTCCGCCCTTAATTACATTATCCTGCCAAGTCATTGTATCTAACTTTTTTAATAGCTCCCGTACCGGAATTAAATCTTGTTTAACCTGATGGATTTGTTCAATAGTTACCCCTAAATAATTCATTAACTTCTCTATGTGAGCTTTAAGCATGTCCTTATCCCGGTCAAAAGGATAAGCAAAAGGTATGGTGTGAAGCCCTTTGAGCTGCAAGGTTTCCATTAAAGCCTGGGTATTGCTGCAATCTCCTACCATTACCGCTATTAAGGCTTCCAAATCATGCTCTAAGGCCGCCGTATATAGGCCTTTTATCCAGCCACAGGTAGTGCGGGGATATCCGGCTTCCTCGGCTAAATCTACCATAGCCTGGGGATTAGAAGCATTAACAAAGATGTTATTAAGATCTAATGGCTTTTTATGAGCCGCCAGTATTACTTCCACGGGTATAGTAGTTGTAAACCCTATTGTAGACATTTAAAATCCCTCAATCCAAATCAACTTTCTCCACTTTTTCAATAATGTTATTTAAAAGCAAATTTCCTACATTATAAAATGATTCATCATTTCCGCTTACATAAAATTGGGGCTGAGGCTCTTTATGAGTATCATTTAATAAATTTTGCTCAGCTAATAAATATTTCAGCTCTTCTATAGTCGCAAAAGCAGGGTCTATTAATGCAACCTCATCTCCTACATAATCTTTTATGACTTGATTTAAAAATGGATAGTGAGTACAGCCCAGTATTATAGTGTCTATGCCTTTAGCGAGTAATGGCTCTACATATTCATCTACTGCCCGTTCAATTTCTTCTCCGGTTAAAATACCCGCTTCCACTAAAGGTACTAACTTAGGACAACCTACCTCTAAAACCTCCAGCCCGGAACTAAGTGCTTTTATACTTTTAGTATAAGCTTGGCTATTTACCGTAGCTTGAGTAGCCAAAACTCCGATTTTACCGTTCTTAGTAGCATTAGCTGCGGCTTGGGCTCCCGGTTTTACTACTCCTAACATGGGCCAGGCATATTCCCCGCTTAGTTTAGTTAAAGTAACGGAGGAATGAGTACCACAAGCTACCACTATGGCTTTAGCTTTATGGGCCAGCAAAAAATCCGAAATCTTATAAGCATAACTAAATAACTGTTCTTCAGTTTTATTTCCATAAGGCACATGAGCCGTATCGCCAAAATAAATAAATTCCTCTTGGGGTAGCTGCTCTATAAGGGATTTTACCACGGTTAATCCCCCTACTCCTGAGTCGAAAACACCAATGGGATCATATTTTCCCATACTTACACCTCTTTTAGTATAGCATTAGGTAATTATTCTACTATTAGATAGTATAAAACAATGTACCACTTTTACTAAGTATATTCTATATTAAGTTGCCATCCCCTATTCCAAGAAAAAAAGGGAGCTTACAATTCTCCCTTTTTATCGCACAGACTATCACACCTGCAAATACCACCGCTGCTTCTTAAAGCCACTATTACTTTCGCAGATTTATTATTAAACTCTGGCGACCAAAGGTCGCCCCTACGTTTTACGCCTCACACCTAACCCTTACCATTAAATACTATAATCCGGTTCTATGGGTGCGGAGACATTTACATAGCCGGCTATGGTATCGACCTTTTGTCCATTTATGAGAATATCTACTTCTTGCACGGAAGAGAATTGACCCAGAGTATTTACTAAAGCATAAATGGCCAGTTTTTCTTGATGTTCACTGCTAATTTCAGTTAATTGGGAGCTAAAATCTACTATACATCTGCCATCGGGTTTGATATTAATATCCAAGAGCCTGGTACCTTCAGGAAATACACTTAAGTTTTCCGGGGTCTCGGGGCCTTTAATCAATTCTTCTATGGTACTTCTGGCTAAACCTTCTTTTTTAACAATCGTACGATTTTCTAAAGCCAGCTTTTTGCCATCCGCCCCGATAAAATATAAGTCGACGTCTATCTTCTCTTCTTCTGAAGTATTAGTTTCCTTATCATCCTCTGCCCCTAAATCAAAGGATAATTCTTTATCATCAACTGCTTCCTCTTCCGGGTTTATTTTAATTAATTCCTTCCAGGATTGTAAGTCTGGGGTATTTAAGGACGTACACCCCCCACTTATAAGGCACAAGGCCATAACCACAATTGCTAATATGCTAATGAACTTTTTAGTCATAATTAAGCCTCCCCAATATTGTTATGGTAAAACATACTAAAGAGGAAGCAGAAATATACCAAATTTTTCTTTTAATGTTTATAAAAACTATTAGAAAAACTTGGCTTGCGCCAAGTCTTAAGACGTACCTACAGGCACTCCCGATGCTCCCTGCGGTCGCTATTAAGGTTGCAGACGAAAGACTTAGTTTTTCTTATACTATCCACCTTAAAATTATTATACTTTCTGATAGTATAAAAAAAAGAGCACCTTATCGGTGCTCATTTATGAAGGAGGAGTTATTAAAGCAAACTACGGCTTTAAAATTCGTTATTTACCTAAAACTCTACTAAGATTTTATCTCATTAGATCAAATGATGTCAATTATTAAAACATTCCAACGGATTTTGTCAGTTAAGCCATTCTTTTGTTATGACCTAACATGGATTTCTTTTCATAACGGACAATATTAATTAAATTATCCTTATTCAAATCGTCCACTAGGTAAAGAACACCATCCGCTCGATTAGAGAGTTTTTCCAGGAATATTCGGTTAGACTCCACCCCAATACATACTAAATGTATTTTTTCCTCCGGGATAAAAGAAGCGGCTTCCAGAGCATCACTTTTAGCATCTAATGTCCATAATGGCGTATTAGGAACTCCATCTGTAATCATAACTAATAAAGGATTTCTAACCCGGTTGTTCTTTATTAAATCAACTGCTTTCACAATTCCACTCGCCATAGGGGTTAAACCCGCCGGATTTATAGTAGCTAAACCTTTTCTTAACAAATTATGGTTACGGGTAAAAGGTACTACTACCTGACTGCTTCTTTCCTGGAAGGTAACCACAGCTACCTTTTCTTTACCAGTCAATAATAAATGCTCCGCTAAATAACAAGCTGCTTGACGTTTATCACCAGCCATACTCCCTGACGCATCTATTAGTAAACAAACATCTATCGGAGTGTAAGTCTTTTTCTGGTAATAATGCAGATCTTCTTTCTGAATAGTTAAACGCGAGTCCCCGCGCATGAAGCTGTTTTTGACCGCTTGCACTACCGTTTCGGGAACTGCTAAGTCTCCTGACCAGCTAATATTAGGATTATTAATAGTTTTATTGCGGTTAGTTATTTCTATAGAGGAACTTTTTTGCTGCATCTGCCCTAATTTGCGAAATCTGCTGACCCCTCCGGCGGGCATTTTGCGCATATTCCTTCTTATTTCCGTCTCCAGTTCACACTTGTGATTAATGATAAAATCTTTTAAATTTACACCCTTACGGGTCATAATAGTACCAAAAGGGGTATTTTTTAATAAACCCAGTTCTTCAAGCTGGTCTTTATAATGTTCAATTTCCCCCCACTTTTTCTTTTGTTGTTCTACCCCTTTACGTTTTAAAATATTAGTTGAGTAGCTTTCCATAAATTCTTCAATCTCATCTACTCCCCCAAATTTCTCCGCTAATTTTAGGATTAATTGATTAACATTTTCTTTAGCAGGGAGAGCATGAGCTTTTTGCCCTTTAAATTTTTTCCAGGGCAGCTTGATATAACCTGCAAAACTATCTTCGGGCTGCTTTTGATTGCCATGGGCAATATTACGAACCTTGGCTAACTTAACTTCGGAATTCATTATAACTTCTTCTACGGCTTCGGCTACTACATAAACCAGATAATATTCATCCCGGTTAAGACGGGCTAAAATATGAATATGATTCCAGCCTTCATCATATTCTGTAATCGGCTTGATCACACCTTGGAAAAGCTCATACATGAGGCCTTTACCGCGACTAGTTGAAATATAAATCCGGTTCATATATTCGGCTACCATTTTAAAACGTTCTTCTTCTGCGTACTTTAATTGGGGGTCCTTTTCCAAAAAATACTGTTCCATATTATGATAGATTGCTTTCGCTATTAGCTTAGGATCTATTTCCCCCGGCTTATGGTAGACATCTATATGAACAACCTGGTCAACATCTACAAAATCAAGGTAAGTTTTTCCAGCATCCCTATTTAATAAAATCTTTATTTGCCCCTTGATTCTTTTTTCCGGCATTCTTGCATGAGCTTTTCTGCTTACTACCACACTTTCCCCTAATCTTACCCCTTGGTCCTGACCAAAGTAGAGAGTTAGGTAATTACCAACAGATACTGCTTTATCCACATTGGTGTTTTCCCCTAGTACCACAAGACTCCCCCCTTTAGCTATAACTCACTGGGAGTTAGGGTCTTCTCCGTATTTACTAATTCTCCCCTGGTCATATCTCTTAGAGGTCTGGCATTTTGGAAGTACTCACTTTCCATGTCGGAGTCATTACCCTTCTTCTGGTTCTTCTTAGCCTTAAAGTTTAAAATTCCGTCCCGGGTTCCCTTTACATCAACATCATTTATCATCTTAACTAAAGTATCACCATCTACCCGGTGCTTAAGAACCAAAGGAATCATATGGGTAACATCGTTGATTAAAACTTTATCCCGGCCTCTGATAATACTGTGCAAAACGGCTCCTTGCTGCATAGCTTCAATAGCTCTTATACTTTCTAAGTTATGTTTAATGTAAAGCCGGGCTATATAATTTCTCAAAAAATCAGGCAGATCACTATCTTGGTACAGCTTCGCCCACTTAGTAATATCTTGCCGGTATCTATCATTTTTGATATCATCGGCTTCGGTATTCGCATTCTGCTTAGCTTTATGCAGTTTATAGGAATAAGAATTTTCTTTTAAAATATTAGACAAAACATCTACTGAATCCGGCCTGCCCATATAACATACTACATCAAATCGGTCCGATAGCTGTCTCCTTATTTCCTCCAAGGAGCCCGGTTCTTCGTCCGGGTTAGAGGCGGCCCAAACTGAAACACTTACCGGAATATCTACTACGGGTAAGCCTGCTTCTTCAATCTGAATATGCCCAGGTTTGTTTCCCATAACATCAAGCATTATATCCGTAATTTCCGGTGAGGTATCTGCCAGACGGTTTATTTCATCAATAAAAAGAATACCCCGGTGGGCTTGAGGAATTAACCCTGGCAACAACTTAGCTTCAGGATGACTCGGATCAGTTAACCGTGCTAAATCAATACTTCCAGCTATGGTTCCTACCTTGGCTGAATGAGAAATTTCTAAAAAAGGCATGGGAATCTGTTCTACACCTAAATTAGCAATTTCATCTGCTGACAAACCCTTATGATGTGGGCAATGGGGATTATCCGGATCACAATTATAAATACACCCTTTTATACGAGTAATCTTGGGTAGTATTCCTTTAGCAGCTCTCATTATAGTAGTCTTGCCCGTACCTCTTAGACCTTCTGCATGAACATGCATGGGTTCTCCAACATAACTTGAAACGATAGACATTAATACTAGTTCAAATAATGCTTCATTGCCTTCGTACCGTTCGAGTTTACAAAATGGTATCATGAGCATCACACTCCTGTCCTCAAATACCCTCAAACAATATTTTTCCCAAAACACTTCAAAAAACTACCTTCTAAGTAAAAATAAACTTTATCTTTATTACTCCCCCCCGTTTAATTATTTTTTTCCGTTCTACTCTTCATTTTTACTATAAACTATCTTGTGATTTTTTTCTCTATATTTTCAACAGTTGGTTGGATTAAATGGATAAATGGTATGACCTTGTTACTTTTGTAACATAAAAAATACCCTGCCTTCAAAAAGAAAAAACATGTCTTTCAACATGCCTTATTTCGGGGTATATGCAGTTTTATTATGCCCGATATAAATAAAAACAATAATGATAAATCGTCGATTTTGCGGTTTAATCTGCATTATTTGCGGCGTAAATGTTCTTATTGTATACCCATTTTTTGTCTAAGCAGTTTAGCCCGAGAACGGCTAAGGATTATGTTTTTCTTACAATACTCCAGGTTAAGCAGGTATGAACCTTCCCCAAAGTTAATTATTTCCTTAACATAATTCAAATTGACGATAAAGGCTTGATGAGCCCTAAAAAAAATACTGCTGTCCAGCCTATTTTCCAGCTCATTTAAGGTATAACTACTTAAATAGCCTTCATCTTTAGTAGCAATATATACCTTTTTTCCTTGGCTTTCACAGTACACTAAATCTTCCTGGTTCAGCAAAGAAATTTTGCCCTTTTCCCTTACCGGAAGCTTATTAGAGTAAATTTCATGATTTTTATATCTTTCTAACATGTAATCTATACGTTCTTTAAGTTTAGTTTTAACTAATTCGTCCACTATTTGTTTATGGGCTATTTGGTGTTTAACCCGGTTTATGGTTTTTTCTACCCGGCTCTGTTCAATCGGCTTTACTATATAATCTAAAGCTCCGATATTATATGCTTCCACCGCTAAGTCTTTACGCACCGTAATGAACACAAAAAAAGGCCGGTCTTTAAGTTCATTAAGCTTTAAAGCCGTTTCAAAACCGCCCATTTCCGGCATAGTTATATCGAGAAAAACCAGGTCCACCTTTTTTTCTTGACATAAAAGCAAGGCTTCTAAACCATGAATAGCTTCTCCCACAATTTCCACTTCACGAATCTGTTCTAAAACATAACGCAGAACAATTCTTTCTCTCTCATCATCATCCACTATTAAAACTTTAACCGACATACATTATCCTACCCCTAACCTCTACCCCTAAAAAGCAATAAACATTGCTTATCCCTTATTCTACTATATATTTTTTTTCCTCATAAAACAATATCCCATAACATTATTCAACTAGTAATACTTTAGTTTTTGGTATACTATGATGTAATCACCTAAATAAAGTTTGCTCCACCGGAGAAAAAGGAGGAATTTAATCATGCGTTATGAAGGAACAGTTTATCGTCCCCCCAGTGAAGCAGGCAGTCTTTTAATCCAAGCTACTATAGGTTGCCCTCACAATAAATGTACTTTTTGCAAAATGTATAAGGATACTAAGTTTCGTTTGCGCCCCGTGGAAGAAATCAAGGAAGACTTGTTAGCAGCCCGGGACCACTATGGCAGTTTTATAGAATCACTATTTTTCCCGGATGGTAACACCATTATTATGAAAACTGACCAATTAGTAGAAATCTTCGAGTATGCCCGTTCCCTATTTCCCCATTTGCGAAGAATTACGGTCTATGGTTCCGCTAGGTTTGTAAATAAAAAGAGCCAAGCCGATATAATGAGAATAAAAGAAGCAGGTTTAACCCGGGTCCACATGGGAATGGAAAGTGGGGATGACGAAGTATTAGAAAGGATCTGCAAAGGCACCACTGCCGACGAAATTATAGCGGCGGGAACTAAGTTGAAAAATGCCGGCATAGATGTTAGTGAATATTATTTAGTAGGAATAGGCGGAGAAGAACTTACTAACCAACATGCCCTTAATAGTGCTAAAGTCTTATCTAAGTTTAGTCCCGATTTCATTCGCTTACGTACCTTCGTTCCAGCACCTGGCACTCCCTTATATGACGATTATGCCAGTGGAGTCTTTAAATTATTGTCTCCCCACCAAGCCTTAAGGGAAATACGTCTCTTAATAGAAAACTTGGAGTGTCAAGGAACTACCGTCTTAAGTGATCACTATTCTAACTATTGGGATGTAAATGGCAAATTACCTGAGGATAAAGAAAAAATGCTTAAAGAAATTGATGAAGCCTTATCTATAGATGAGTCAAGATTTAGGGTGGCAGATCACCGCTACTTATAACCGTCTCAAACAATAGACTCGAGTCTCATTTTTGAGATAGGTCTGTGTTGCCCAAAAGCTACATCAGCTTTGATTGGTGTCCAAGAAATTGGATAAATCCGCCCTCCAAAGTTGGCACACAAGTTGCATATATTAAGGGTGGGGGGGGACATACACATTGGGGTGTATTTACCAAATTGATTAAGGGGCTACGGTCGTCACAAGCCCCTTATTTTTTTTGCCCTATGCTAAGCAACTTTTTTAATGTTTTACCTGCACCGGGGGAACTAGATAAACCTCATCACCCCTAAACTCAAAATAATCACTTAACTTCCAATATACTCCCCGGCTAAGCCTGGTATCCCCGGCCCACTTAAAACTAATATAGGGTATTTCATCTTTGAAATATAGCTTTTGTTCCTGGTCTAAAACCATTTCCTGCAAATCAAAAAAGACTAACTTTAAGGCAGCGGCCTCCTCTATAATGCCCGTGGCATAAAAAGGGACATCCTCTACTACTAAAGGATTAATATCATCTCCCAGCTTAATAAAATAACTGCCATCTTCTTTTACAATATGGGCTGCTAATACATTTAAAATATTGCGCCGAAACATTTCACTACCACCAAAATACCATTTGCCGTTCTTTCTTATACGAATCTCGGTTAATTCCATGTTATCCTCCCGTCTCCTATTGCTACTTAATATTCTATTAATTTATCAGGGTAAAGCCAAGTAAAAAAGGAACCATATTGGATTTATTGTAATTACCAGCCCCTACTTTTTATCCCTTGGTTCGCTTTATTACCCTACACTTCAGCCTCATCAATACCCACCATCTTCATTAAGTGGATAGCATTAGTAGTCTTAGATACTCCCGTACGCAACTTATAATCAAAGACGATTTGATTATTTAAATAGCTTTCTGAAAAATGATAATTTTCTACGCCTATATCTTTATCCTTCTCCAACTCACCCAATTCTAAGTCATGGGTTGATACCAGGCCTACTGCTCCCATTTTGCTAAGCTTTTTAACTACAGTGGCCGCCCCGATGTGACGGTCTTTAGAGTTGGTTCCTTTAAAAATCTCATCTAATAAGAATATTATAGAGTTGTCTTCACCTGCTTTTTGAATGATATTCTTTATCTTTAACAGTTCCGCATAAAAAGAAGAAAGATTTTTTTCTAAATTATCATTTACCCGCATCACGGTATAAATGTCCATAATTGAGCACTTAAAGTCGCCGGCACAAACCGGAGCCCCGGTATAAGCTAAAACTAAATTGACCCCGACTGTCCTTAACCAGGTACTTTTTCCCGACATATTAGACCCGGTAATCAAGAAAACATTGCCACTGCCCTTTATATTAATATCATTACAAACCCGAGCCGGGGAAAACAAAAGGGGATGGCCCATATTTTGAGCAAAAATGATTGGCTCGGCATCAGTAAATTGCGGAGAGGCCCACTCGGGATTATCGTAACGTATTACTGCTAAGCTGGATATTTCCTCCAACTTGCCTATTACAGTAAGCCAGCTTCGCAGGCTAGGGCCTGATTTTCTTTTCCACTTTTCCAGGGCAAACATGCAATGGTAATCTAACAAGAAAAACATATTAAGTAAAAAAGAAAATTGACTATGCTGGTAACTCATCATCTCCACAATAAAGGCTAATTTATTTATTTGCTGGGAAGCATAATTACCCTGGGTATCAATCAAGCTTGATTTAAGGTCGGATAGATATTTAGACTCAAAATCCTCCCTTTCAATCATAGTCAATAACTTCTGGAAAGTGGCAATAGCATCCTTTTGCAGAACCGCCGCCCCATAGTTCACATTAAATTTTAAACCTATAATATACAAAATTAACTGGGTGATTAATAATATCACGGCTATACTTAGGAAACGCTGGTCTATCAGAAAAATTGATAATAGGGATACCGATGTAGCTGCTGAAATCAATCTTATCCCCCACCGCAACCAGGAGCGCCTAAATATATAGTTTTCATTTTCCGCCCACTCCAATAATGATTCCGGATTTTTTATCTCATTTTTAATGGAACTGCCTTCAGCCAGAAAATACTGCCGCCAGTCAAGTTGGCCGGCTAGCTCATTAATAGCCGCCTGTCTAGCTTTAAGGATTAAGATATCTTTTTCGGGCTCGACTAAAACCTTTTGTAAAAAGCTTCTTCCCCAAAAGGTAAAGGTATTATTAATCCATTGAAATACTGAGGCCGGTCCGAAAATATCTAAATCCAAACTATACTGATGGTTTGAATCAACATATTCTGCTCCATTATCTATAAACTTAACCCATTGCCCCGTAATTCTGTCCAAGGCTTGCCGATTAATCCCGGCCAGTAAAAAAGCCAGATCCCGGCTCTTTTTCACTTTTTCATGTTGAATAACCAAAAGGACTAATGCCACTAAAGCTCCTACAGAAAAGCAGCTTCCCCAGAAACGATATTTAAAGTAATAGAGTATCACCCCTAAGATAATCCCCAAAAATGCCCCTAGCCGTAAATTACTTAAAATATTGTACTCTTTATCTGCCTTATCAAATTGCCGGGAATATCTTTTTTCCCGTATGCGGTATTCCTGTTCCGCCGAATACTCCGGGACGGTTGTTGTATATTTAGTCATATTGCACCTTTCTTAGCATCGAATTAATTATAATTTATCAGAAATAAGTACAAGGGGCAAAGACCACCGGAGTGGCAATAGAAGGGGGTGTTGACACAATGGTGTGCCAACACCCCTTCCCCTGTTTCATTGCCAACTATTTAATTCTCTATTTCCTTTTTAAGCTGTAAAACCTCATCCATAGACAATTCAGCCCCTTGGGCTACTTGCTCGGGGGTTAAGCCTAAACGCAAAAGGTTTTTCGCCGTCTTTATTTTTCCTTCTATCAGTCCCTCTAATTTACCTTCTAATCTGCCTTCCCGTCGGCCCTTCTCCAGGCCCTTCTCCAGGCCTTTCTTCAAGCCCTTTTCCATACCTTCTTTATATAGCTTTTCCGCTATAGTCATAATATCCGCACTCCTTTCCGGGGAAATGTTTTTAGCTGCTTCATAAATATCTTGCATTTCCAAGTCAGATCTGGCACTTATAATAAATATTATGAAGGTAGTAAAATATCTGCGGTAATCTTCATTCCAACTCTGCTTATCTAGAACCGTCAAAATTTCTTGAACTATTTTCAGAAATACATCTTTATCTTGAGACATAGCTTTAAGTATTTTTATAGTCTCGATTAATAAGATATTCCCTCTTAGCTGGTCTGTTTCATAAGTAGTCAAGTCATTTAGTATATATTCGTAATTGGGAATATATTTTATTATCTCAGCAGGTAATTCATCTATTCCTGCTACCATTTTAATAAATTTCTTATCTATATTCCACTTTTCTTTACCATGATATATGACTAAGGGGATTATCAGGGGGAGTTTAAGGCTTTTTTCTTTACTGGTTTTGCTTTCCCAGATTTTTATCATGTATTTTAGGAGCTGAAGTGGAGTATATGGAGATAGGTAGCTTTTATGTTCGAAAAGAAAGTATAGGTAGCCGGTTTTTTTATTTATATTAGTCTTGAATAATAAGTCAGAATAATTTTCTTTTAATTCCGGGTCTATGAAACTGTTGTTTTCTAAAGTTAAGGTATCTATATCAGTTAATGCTAGTATTTCTGATGGTAAGTAATTTTTCATGAACTCTTTCATGACTTCGGAATCACTGAATACTTCTTTGAAGAATTTGTCATAAGGCTGTTTGACTATATCCATTCGCTTTTCCCCTCTTTACTAATCCGTCCAGAACATCCGTTTCTATAGTTTTATTATACTAACAGAGGAATTTTTTGGCAATAAATAATTAAAAAGGTAAAAAATAGAAAAAATTATCCCACCTATAATCTTATAGGTGGG
Source organism: Bacillota bacterium (assembly GCA_023395515.1). GTDB lineage: Bacteria > Bacillota > Syntrophomonadia > Syntrophomonadales > Syntrophomonadaceae > JAAYRQ01. The sequence goes on along the minus strand of JAEWZB010000010.1, from coordinate 803 downwards.
ACTGTATATGCTTATCTGGAGGCGGGCAGAAAACCGCCTCTTATTTTGGTTATAGTGCTATCTTTAAACAGATACGGCAGAACTATCTCCTTGGGCCATAGCTCTTTGGTAAATCATTTCTATATCAGCATCGGTAATCTCCTGGCCCCCCATTACTAAGCCGGCTAGAGAAAAGCCATGTTTTTGGCCTAAATGACGCAGATATTCTATAGTTTCCAAGGGCAGCTTCATGCCGATACTGTAGTCTTGATAATCTCCTTCTAAGGAGAGTAAGACGGTTTCAGATAAACAGGCTAAGCTCACACCATCCCGGTAGCCTAAATTAGGTCCGAAAGATATATTATCCGGATATTTAACTAACCCGCCTTCTAATATAAGCACATCATCTCTTACCTCATAAACTTCCGGAGCTACATCAGCAGGACGGGCCACATCACAAACTACGGAACCGGGCTTTAAGTTTTCCGGATAAATCAGGTATTCCGGGGAGTTACTAGCTGCCACAATCATATTACATTGGATTAAAGTCTGGGCAATTTCTATACTAGACTTAATCGCTGGTTTAATATTCAGATAATCACATATGGAATTTATTACTTCATGGTTTATATCTTTTTCATTTAGCTGGCTTATTAAGCTTTTAGCTTTATCAGTTTTCTTCTTCTCCAGTTTATTATTAATCTCATTTATCCATCCGGCCAGACCTTCCTTTATACCTTCGCTTCTTCTTTTGACCGCGTAAATATACATATCACTTGCCAAGTAGGCCAGTCTATTTTGGCTGCTTGTAGGATGTTCAGGAT